>DAHVNW010000006.1 GCA_027319095.1 bacterium
TTTATACCTCAACTTTTTATCGGAATGATATTTTATTTATTATTATTTAATTATATTTTTGCATTTTAATATTATAATAAAATTAAAGCAATGAAATTTATGGGCGCATATAAAAGCAAAGCTTTTTTGTTTAATTAAACTGGAAGAATTGCAAAAAGCTGGAAGAATTGCAAAATAACAGTTTAATAAATTTTAAAAACTAAGGCAATATTAAGCATTTTTTCCGGTGATAATAAAACAGATTTGAAAGGGAAGATTCTTGATTTTTATATTCTCGAATCCGTTATCTTGCAATATTTCAATCATCTTATCCCTGCTGAATTTCATTATGCTGCGGGTCAGCCACCTATAAGCGTCTTTATTGATTAAAGAACCGGCCAGCCTGATGACGGCAAAATATAATCCGTATAAAAAGTCCAGGAATTTACTGTCGGTTTTTCCCATTTCCAGCAAAATAAATTTGCCTCCGCTCTTAAGCACCTTTTTTAATTCTTTAACGAAAACAACGGCATCATCGACGTTTCTTAGCAAAAAACCTGCCGTTACCACGTCATACGAACCTGCAGGTTCCTCTAGCCGCATAGCGTCCTCGAGCTTAAGATCTATTTTAATATTGGAATATTTTTTCTTGCGGTCTATTTTAGTGTCGATTTTATTCTTTGCGATTTTTAACATATCTCTATTGAGATCCACTCCGGTAATACAGATGCTTTTATTGTATTTACAAGCTTTTTCCGCAATATCTAGAACGAGGGAACCGGTGCCTGTGGCAACATCGAGAACGGAATATTCAGCGCTTTCGATTATAGCCTCGGCCGCGGCTATTTTTCTCCATATTCCATCGACTCCGAAACTGAATATGTGACCAATAAGGTCATATTTGCCGGCTATATCCGAAAAAATATCGTCAACCATTTTAGACATTTTAAAATCCCCGCCTGCAGCGTCTGCCGACAGCCTTTATATCCTAAACATTATAGAGAGGATTTATTGCTTATATTTTTATGCAAAATTAAATTAATGCCCGGCTGGATTTGCCGCTGCGTAAACAACAGGCAACTAAAAAATGAATTAGAAAATATATATTAAAAATTTTTTATAATGTTAAATATACATTTATTGCAAATTAATGTCAACGATCAGCCCAAACCCGCCTTCAACAAGGCTTCCCTTGCTAATTTTGTCCCCTAAAACGTATATATCATCATAAGATTTACTGTATTCTGCGATAAATTCCCGTCTCCGTAAACGCCTTGGTTGGAAAGCTGGCGCTCGAATTCAAACCTGTATTGTACGTGCCGCATAATTTTAAGGTTCGGTCTTATTCCTATCGTGAACGTGCAATCGAAATAATGAAATGCTTCCCCTGGAACGCTCGCCATTTCCCATAACCCTTGGGGATCAAAAATGTCGGTCAATCTTAAAGTCTGAGAAAATTTTCCAAAATTATATGTCTTATAATGGTGTATATAAAAGGCTATTCCGGTAAAACGGCTTTTATCGAATATTGAATTTGAAGTAGAAACAAACTGGCCGGGGTAAATATTAGAGGGCAAATTGTTTACGTTTATGCCGTTATTAAAAACATAAGATTTATTTATTCCGCCGTTAAAACCAGTTTCGTAATCTAAAACAAAATCGTAATCCTTAACATACGAAAATTTTGCGTCGATAAAATTATAAAAAAACTTATTTAAGTTGTCGGGAATCAAATTATTTTTGTATATAATGAAATTTTCCGCTCCGTAAACCATACCTTCATGAAATTTAAGATAGTTAAGAGGCTTATAGACGAGTATAAATTCATAAGTCGGATATTGATTTACGGGAACCAAAGCATTATCGGTATAAGCAATCCCAATCGTACTTTTAAGATTCGGTAAAAAACGGTAATTCAAAAATATTCCCATTAATTCGCCAGGTTCTATAGCGGTTATAGGAGAATATGTATTGTTCCACGTTCTCGCAAGGTTATAGGATTCATAACCTATTAGATAGTTTTTTTCGCCGATTTCTACTTTTAAACCGGAACCTACGGGAAACCTTAACGAAAGATATGCCTGCCTGAAACCACACAATTGCCTGTAGTATATATATTGAGTGTAATAAGAATAATTGCCGGTATAAGGTCCGACGTCCTGAATATTTTGTCCCGTATCTAAAGTTACCGTGAAACCTGACGTTATAAAATTATTGTTTTTAGCCGGCTTTTTTGAAACTGTAATATCGAATTCGTTTATAGTCGGGCCGTTTACCTGATAATTATCTATATAATTAGCGTTTTTATTGCCATATGGATAAACCGTGGTCGAAGACGGATCTGCGAAATTATAAGTATAGGACACTGCGAGCGTTCCTAAAAATTTAACTCCGGATAAAAAACTATTGCCGCTATTTCCAATAAATTTATATTTAGAATTTTTTCCACCCGGTTCTCCTGCACTTAAAAGCCGGCTATACCCGTAACCGTATGAATATTCTGAAAAACCTGTTGATATTAAAAACCATATAAATATATAAATATATATAACAAGCCCTGTACCATATTTTTTTATAACTCTTTCTTTTATTAAATCTTCCCGATTCATGAGTTTTGACATAATATTTATTGAAAAAACTTAATACAGCCAGGTGAAATTCTTCTAATGAATTCTTGCAAACCCCACAATTACAAGAACAATCATAACTAATATATATATTCTTAGGAACCAGAATGCCGTTCTCACCCATCCGTTTATTTGCGCTTTTTGAACTGGAATTTTATTATAATCGATTAATCCTTCTTCTTTTATGAAATCCTCCCAGTCTTCGTCGAGGTTAATTTTTTTAGAAATCCTATCTTCTATTTTCATTTTTTTGCCTCCTTTTATTTATAAAATTGCTTATCGTCCGAATATATGCGGAAAGACCACCGTTAATCCGTATATTCCGTTCATAATTATCAGAAAGCCCACTATCGTAAATGCCAGTATATTCTGCCATAATTTATTCGAATGTTCCCCCATTATGTCCTTGTCGTTTAAAAGCAGCAGCAAAAACATCATTGCAGCAGGCATAAAAATTGTAGCTATTACCTGAACCGTCAGATTTAAAAAACCAAGCGGCGCATTTGGGATTAAAACTATTCCGCCTGCAATCAAAAGACTTATTATGCCGGGCAGATAAAATTTCCATCCCTGCAACGGCGGCATATTAATGCTTTTAGGCCAACCGAACGCCTCTCCCATTGCCCATGAAGTGCTTGCAGATATTGCTATAGCGGCGATAAGTCCGGCTTCTACCAGTCCGAGGGCAAAAAGCCTCATGGCCAAAGGACTTATTTTTGCGTATATTGCGGACAATATGGTTTGTATGTCTAAATTTGCTGAATTTGTAATTCCATAAACCGTTCCGGCTGTAATAAGTATTATAGCTATAGCCACTATTACCATAAACAATGAACCGATAAAAGTGTCTATTTGACCGTCCCTTATATCTTTAACGGTCAGTCCTTTATCTACCACGGAAGACTGCTGAAAAAAAAGCATCCATGGCGCAATAGTGGTTCCAAGATTTGCCAAAACTACATATATAAATAAGGAATGTATTCCGCCGGGAATATGCCAAGAAGTAAAGCTCCTCTCAACCGCTCCCCAATGGAGGTGGGGGACGAAAAATACTAAAGGCACGAAAATTAAATTAAATGCGGCTATGCTTAAACTAATCCACTCCCATGCAAAATAACGCAGAAACAGCTGAATCGAAGCTATAACGACGATTGCCATAACGGATGAAACTAACGGAGGCATCCCGAAAACCTGCATGCCAAGCGTTATTCCGATGAATTCGGTTATCAGCGTCAAAACATTTGCGATTACTAAGTCTATTAAAGAAAAAGCGCCCCAAAATTTACCGTATCTTTTCCATATCATTTCGGCATGTCCGCGGTGGGTTACCGCGCCGAGCCGGACGGTCATTTCCTGCACTATATATGCGACCGGGAGCATTATCACCATAAAAGGTATAAAAAAACCTATCCCGAACAATGCCCCTGTCTGCGCATAAGTTATTACGCCTCCGGCATCGTTGTCGGCAATCATAACTAAAATTCCAGGGCCTATAAGCGCTAAAAGAAGGCAAAGTCGCGAAAAATACCCGTACTTTTGCCTCATGAGATGGATTTTGAGTCTGTCGACAGCTCTGAGCTTTATGTCAACCGGCAGGCTTTCAAGGTTGTCCTTCAATTCTTTCATTTTCTCTCTCCTTCTTAATAAACGGTTTGCCGTCTATTTAAGAAGAAAGAAAAAAAAGAACGTCAAGAATTAAAACGTTGCGGATGCGAAAAGAAAAAGTATAAAATTCTTTTTAAATAGAACGTTAAAACCGTTTTTTGTTTTTTTTGTTGAATAATAATCGTCATAGCTACTACTGTCCGGTTCGCTTCGCATAATAATCCTCTTTAAAATTTAATTTGATGTTTTTATTAAACGCGTGATGCCGTTAAGTTATAATGCAATGATTAATATTAGTAGGCATTTATAATATAAAGTATGCTATTTTTAAAAAATTATGTCAAGAAAAATATTGTATAAATTTATATCGGCAGGCGGTTTATTAATTACGGCTACCTGTGTTATAATTATATATCAATGTAAAATAAAAATTTAATTTTTTTATAGCAATGAAAAACATCGAAAAATTAACTCTGCGCTTAGCAGATGAAGTAAAAGCCAAAAATGGTTCCTTGTTTTACATATTAAACGGCATAATCGAAGATTTAGGCTACATTCCCGAAGAAGCAATATTTCAAATAGCCGAAACCATTAATATGTCTAAAGCCGAGGTTTACGGTTTTATGAGTTTCTTCAGAAACTATAAAACTTATGAAAGCGGTGAGAAATTCTGTCATAAAATCGTAGTTTGTAAGTCAGAAAGTTGCGAGGCAAACGGTTCAAAACAATTAATCGAATATATTAAAAAAAAATTAAATATAGATTTCGGCAAATGCAGTTCTGATGGAAATTATTTTCTTGATTACGTTTATTGTTTCGGGCTTTGCGCGTCTTCCCCCACGGTTATGGTGGATGGTTTATTATACGAAAAAGTTACGCCGGAGATATTCGACGAAATATTAAGTCCGTTTCTTGACAAGCCGGACGATATCAATTTAATTAACCTCGAACATTTTGCCGAACATGAAAACTACATGAAAACAAAGCCGGCGGAAATAATAAAAAAGGGAGAACCTCTTATATTTAAAAGATGCGGAAATATAAATCCTTTATCCTTGGAAGATTATCTCGATACGGGAGGATTCAGCGCTCTAAAAAGGGCTGTCGCCGCCGTTAAAACCGACGGAGACAAAGCAAGGATATTTTTTTTAAACGAATTGAAAAAGTCGCAGCTTAGAGGCAGGGGAGGCGCGGGATTTCCCGCCGGCGTCAAATGGGAAACCGTCTATAAAGAAAAATCCGAAGACAAATACATAATATGCAATGCCGACGAAGGCGACTCCGGAGCGTTTGCCGACAGGATTATTTTAGAAAACGACCCGTTGTCCGTCATCGAAGGAATTATTATAGCCGGTTTAATAACCGGCGCCAAGTTGGGATATATTTATCTAAGGTCCGAATATTCACGGGCTAAGTATATAATTCGCAATACGCTCGATTTATTGAGAGAGAAGGGCTATTTGGGCAACAATATATTAAATCACGGTTTTGAATTCGATATCGATTTAATTGCCGGCGCCGGAAGTTACGTTTGCGGAGAGGAGACTGCCCTTATGGAAAGCATAGAAAATAAAAGGGGTACGGTAAGGCAAAGGCCTCCGGTGCCTGCAGTAAGCGGTTTATACGGGAAACCTACGGTATTAAATAACGCACTGACGTTTGCTTATGCCGTTTTTATTCTCGTATCCAATGAAAATCTAAACAATTTTTTATCTCTCGGAACTTTAAATTCTAAAGGAACGATGCCCTTTCAAATTTCCGGGGCCGTTAAATATCCGGGAATTTACGAATTGCCTTTCGGAATTACGCTGGGCGAACTATTGAGCCGGGCCGGCGCATATAATACGGCAAAAATAGTGCAGATAGGCGGTCCGCTTGGCGCATATTTTCCTATAAACGGCTCTTTCAACGGTTTAAAACTTTCTTACGAGGATATATCGGAAAACGGCGGCATGCTGGGTCACGGCGGAATAGTCGTCTTTGACGGCTCGATAGACTTGAAACTCCGTCTTTTAAATTCTTTGGAATTTTTTATCGACGAATCCTGCGGCAAATGCGCTCCATGCAGAATCGGAACAGTCAGGTTAAAAGAGTTATCCGAAAGAGTTTTAAATAAACAAAATGCGGATGAAAATTTTCATATTATAGGAGAAATTTTAGAATCGATGAAACATTTATCTCTTTGCGGTTTCGGTTCCGGTGTTTATATGCCCCTAAAAAGCCTGTTGACATATTATAAAGACGAAATTTTTGGAGCTTAAAAATTTGAAATGATAAAACAACAATTGAAAACCGTAGAAATCGAAATAGACGGAAAGGTCATTAATGCCGAAACGGGCAGCACCGCATTGCAGGCGGCAAAACAAAACGGGATTTATATCCCTTCCCTTTGCGATTATAAAGGCTTGGCACCTTACGGTTCTTGCAGGCTTTGCGGCGTAATCGTCGAAGGTAAAAAAGGATACCGGTCTTCTTGCTCTTTATATGTCGAACAGGGAATGAAAATAAAAACTGTTTCGGACGAGCTTTTTGATTTAAAAAAAACGCTGATGGAGCTATATCTTTCCGACCATCCAAACGATTGCCTGACATGTTTTAAAAACGGAATATGCGAGCTTCAAACCGCCGCGTCTTATTTTGGCTTAAACGGCATAAGATTCAGGGGAAAAAACCATTTAACCCTTCCTTTAGATAATTCTAATCCGTATTTTTTATTCGATCCTAAAAGATGTATTTTATGCGCGAGATGCGTCAGGACTTGCGAGGAAATTCAAGGTAATTTTGCCCTTACAGTGGCGGGCAGAGGTTTTAATTCTACGGTCAAGGCGGGTTATACTAAAGAAAGTCATTTCTTCGATTCGGAATGCGTTTCCTGCGGAGGTTGCGTCAAGGCATGTCCTACTGGTGCGCTTGTGGAAAAAGGTCTTATCGAATACGGGAAGCCTTTTAAAAAAACGAGAACTACCTGCGGTTATTGCGGGGTAGGATGCTCATTCGATATGGAAACAAAGGGGGATAAAATAATAAGGGCCGTTCCAGTTGATAAGAGCCTTTCTAATTTTGGTCATTCGTGTATAAAAGGGCGGTTTTCCTTCGATTATGTTAAAAGCAAAGACAGGCTTAAATATCCGCTTATAAGGGAAAGCTTGGATTTGCCTTTTAAAGAAGTTTCATGGGCGGACGCGTTTGAGTTTATCACAAAAAAATTTAAAATAATTCAGGAAAGATGCGGGAAAAATGCTATAGGCGCTATAAGCTCTTCAAGATGCACTAACGAAGAAAATTATTTAATGCAGAAATTAGTCAGGGCTGTTTTTCGTAATAATAATATCGACACGTGTGCAAGGGTATGCCATCAACCGACGGGATACGGGCTCGGCGTTGCGTTCGGCGCCGGCGCTGGAACTCAGGATTTAAGTTCGGCCTTAGAGTCCGATGTTATCATGATTATAGGCTCCAATCCTACGGAAGCGCATCCGGTGGTCGGCGCATTTATAAGAAAACAGGCGCGCGAAAAAGCAGTGCTAATTGTAATAGACCCAAGAAAAACAGAAGTTTCGAAGTCCCCGCATGTACTTGCAAAATATCATTTGAGGCCCCTCCCAGGCACTAACGTCATACTTCTAAATGCAATGGCGCATTATATATTGAAAGAAAATCTTTTTGATAATGAATTTATAAAAAATAGATGCGACGAAAAATATTTTTTGTTATGGAAAGATTTCATATTAAATGGGGATAATTCGCCTGATGTCGCCGCGAAAATTAGCGGGGTGCCTAAAAAGGACATAGAAGGAGCTGCTAATCTTTATGCTAATGCAGGAAATGCCTCCGTATTTTACGGCCTTGGAGTTACCGAACACTTGCAAGGTTCGACAGGCGTGCTTGCAATTGCAAATCTTGCTATGGCAACGGGCAATATAGGCAGAAAAGGCACGGGCGTAAGTCCGTTAAGGGGGCAGAATAACGTGCAGGGCGCCGCCGACATGGGCGCGGAACCTTCTTCCTTTCCGGGATACAGGCATGTTTCCGATGTAAACACAAAAGAAATATTTGAAAAAGCTTGGGGGGTCAAGTTGGATGACATTCCGGGTATGAGGCTTCCGGACATGTTGAGAGCCGCACTCAACGGCAGGTTCAAGGGAATTTATATAATGGGCGAAGACATAGTTCAGACCGACCCGGATTCGAATAGAATTATCGAGTCTTTAAAAAGCATGGATACTGTCGTTGTCCACGATTTATTTAAAACCGCGACTTCCGAATATGCACACGTCATTCTTCCAGGCTCTTCGTTTCTCGAAAAGGATGGAACGTTTACTAACTGGGAAAGACGCATTCAGAGAGTAAGAAAAATACTGAAGCCTGCAGGCGGGTTACAGGATTGGCAGATAATTTCCGAATTTTCAAAATTTTTCGGGTATAGCATGCCTTATTCGCATCCTTCGGAGATAATGGAAGAAATTGCAATGACAACCCCCCAATTTTCAGGATTTAACTACGATTTAGCGGAAACGAAAGCTTCCGTTCAATGGCCTGTTAACAATGAAAATCCGGAGGGAACGGAAGTTCTTCATAAGAACAGCTTTGTCCGCGGAAAAGGAAAATTCTCTATAACTAAGTTTATAGGCTCCAAAGATTCAAAGTCTGAAGAATTCCCTTTTATTTTAACGACAGTTAGGAATCTTTATCATTATAACTGCTCGAATAATACCCGCAGGAGCCGCAACAGTATGTGGTATGACAAGGACGTTTTAGAAATTTGCGCAGATGACGCAGAAAAGCTCCGAATAAACGATGGAGATACAGTTCTTATTAAAAGCAAGAAAGGTGCGGTAACTTTGAATGCCAAAATCAGCGCCAGGGTTATGCCGGGATTAGTCGCTACCACTTTTCATTTTCCAGAATTTAAAACAAATATTTTAACAAGCGATTATGCGGACTGGTCAACGGAAACCCCGGAATATAAAGTTACGGCTGTTTCGATTTGCAAGTCGGATACTTCCTATGCTTCAAGAGAATACAGGCCTTTAATCAAAGAAGCCGATGAAATTAAATCAATTTTTTTAGATATCTGCCGGATTTTTTCTTTATATCCTACAAATATCGCGGTTAACGAAGTTCAAGCGCATCTTAATAAATATTGGGAACCTTCTTTACGCTTAAAATTATTTGAAATATACGGAAGCAATGAAAATAATTTTAATGCCGTTATAAGAAAAGTTATCCAAAATTCATAACGTTTCACGTGAAACAAGAAGGAGAAATATAATAATGTCGGTATTTAAAAGAAATAAAGCGGCTATAATACGATTTTCCGGAGCCATAACAGCGCAAAGCGTCGCACCTTATTTAAAACTTTTAAAGAAAATAGAAAGGGTTAAATCTATTAAAGGCGTTATGTTTGTTATAGACAGCCCAGGCGGCAGTGCAATTCATTCGGAACTTCTTTATCTTGCCATTAAAAGGCTTAAAAATAAAGGTAAAACAATACATGGATATTTGGAAGTAGCAGCTTCCGGCGGCTATATGATTGCATGCGCCTTAGATAAGCTTTATGCCCCTTCTACAGCAATTATAGGTTCCATAGGCGTCATAAGCGTTAAGCCCGTGCTGAAAGAGATATTAGAAAAAATAGGCATAGGATATGAAGTGGTGAAAAAGGGGCAGCATAAAGATATGTGGCTTTTTACGAGAAATTATTCGGAAGAAGAAAGACAGAGCATAAACGAACTTCAAGAGGAGATTTATAACCGGTTTGTAGAAATAGTTTCCGAAGGAAGAAAAATTCCCGTTTCGGACGTGTTAAGCCTCGCAACAGGCGAATTATATTCTACGAAAAAGTCCTTAGGATATAAATTAATAGATAAAATATGCGGTTTAGACGATGCGCTCGAAGAGTTATGCGGCGAAATAAAAGCCAATCCCGATAAAGCCGTTAAATTAGGAACTAAGAAGCCATTTTTTCAAAGAATAATCGGCGCTTCCGTTTATAATGTTATAGAAGATGTTTATTATAGGGCTATCTTGTAAATAAAAACCGGCTTCACGCCGCTAAACTTATTTATAAAACATAGGAGGTGTTTTATGAATTCCATCGAAAAATTAAAAAAAGGGTTTGCAGATTTTAAGAACAGTTATTACGGCGGAGATTTTAAAAAATCTGCCGAATATGCGAAGCTTATAACGGAAGGCCAACAGCCGAAAACCCTTATGATTGCATGTTCGGATTCAAGGGTTTCTCCTGAAATAACTTTCAATTCTAATCCTGGGGATATCTTTATGGTTAGAAATATTGCAAACATCGTTCCGCCTTACGATAACGACGGACATAAGCACGGCACCAGCGCCGCTATAGAGTTTGCCGTTAATTACCTCGGCGTAGAAAATATAATAGTTAAAGGACATGCTAATTGCGGAGGCATAGCGGCGTTAATGAAAGACGTAAGCACTGGAGATTTTATTTCGCCGTGGGTTTCCGTTTCCGCAAGGGCCAAGGAAGAGGTTTTGAAAAATTCGGAATTCTCGACCGACGAAGAAAGGCGCACAGCCTGCGAAAAGGCTTCGATACTGGTCTCATTAGAAAATTTACTGACTTTTCCTTTTGTTAGAAAAAAATATGTCAGGGGTGAAATTAAAATACTCGGCTGGTATTTCGACATGCCGAAAGGGTTGCTTTTAGAATACAATAACGAAACCGGAAGATTTCAATAAATTAAAATATTTCAATTAGAATTTGATGCGTTTCAAGGAATTAAATTTTTCTTGATATAAAATATTTTATAGGTTATACTTTAAATTATATTTAAAACAAATAATTACTATCCAAAATTGCCGATAGAAAATTATTCTTCTGCATAAAACGGCGCTTCGGCTGGCATAAAGGCCACTTTAGCAGGCACAAAAGTTTTACTTTTGTAAACGCCTGCTTCCGTATCTTTATAAACGCCTGCCTGCGTATGTTTATATATCTATCGGCAATTTTGGTGTTATATAGCTTAAATAACTTAAGTCGTAAAAGTTAGGGAAATGGGTAAAATTCCCATGCTGTACCCGCAGCCGTAATAACTTATAGCGATTAACAAAATCGCTATTAAAGACAATCCTTCGCGCCACTGGTTTTTCCGGGAAGGCGGATTGTCCGCATGTTTAAGCCGGAAGACCTGCTTTTAGGGCGTAAATTAATATAATTTATTAATTAGCGGGAGGTCTAATTATGCTTTTTACTTTTAAGCAGAGAATAATTCTTCTTTACGGTTTTCTAATCTTTTTTCTTATAACTTCTGTATTTATCCTCATAGAACGTTCGGGAGCTTTTCCAACCTTATTGAGCTTGGGTTCGTTAGCCTTTTTTTTCGGACTGAAGCATGCTTTAGATGCCGACCATATTGCGGCTATAGATAATACTACCAGGAAAATAATGAACAACGGGGGAAAACCGGTGGGGGTCGGTTTTTTCTTTTCTATAGGACATTCTCTTTCGGTTTTCTTTCTGACCCTTATGACGGTTTCAATCGGAACATATGTCATAAAGGCATATCCGGAATTTTCCCGCATCAGCAATGTAATAGGCACGGGAGTTTCAGCCCTTTTTTTATATTTAATCGCTATCATGAATATTGCGGTATTGTTAAGCATAATTAATATTGCAAAGAATTTTAAAAAATATAAGGATAAAAAACTTGAAGAAGAACTTTTAAAACGCGGTTTTATGTATAGGTATTTTCATAAAGTCATGAAACTGATAACCGCAAGTTGGCAGATGTTATTCGTAGGCATTCTATTCGGACTGGGATTCGATACGGGAACCGAGGTTGCTATCCTTTCGATATCCGCAATGTTTGCCCTTTCTGGACATCCTCTAATAGACGTATTTATTCTGCCACTTATATTTGCGGCAGGCATGGTTTTTCTTGACTCAACGGACGGCGTAATAATGCAGTTTGCTTATAACTGGGCTTTCGTTAATCCAGTCAGAAAAATATTTTATAATATTTCCATAACGAGCGTTTCGGTTTTTTTAGCTCTATGCATTGGGACGCTGGAATGGCTTCAAGTTATAGGGATAGAACTTAATCTTCATTCGCCGGCATGGGATTTTATCCAAAACGTTTCGTTTTCAATGTTGGGCGGAATAATTGCGGGAACTTTGATAATTGCGTGGCTCGGCTCTATTTTAGTATATAAATTTGCAAAAATAGAGGAAAATTTTAACGGCGAAGCCGCAGGCCAATGAAATATATAAACAAATAATAAAATTAAACCGCAGCAAAAGGCTAACGGGAGTATGGAATCTGTAATATTATTAGGACACGGTTCAAGACGAATAGAAGCAAATAATATCTTAAAAAGTATAGTAAAAATAATTAAGCCGAGGTTTAAAGAAGTCAGCGTGGAATACGCTTTTTTGGAGCTTGCCGAACCGAACATCAGGAACATTATAGAAAAAGCGGCGGCGGATAATTGCGACGCAATATATGTAATACCCTATTTTTTATACTCAGGCAACCATGTACTGCGGGATATTCCCGAAATTATAAGTGAATACAAGGCTAAATATCCGCATATAAATATTAAACTCGGGGATTACCTCGGCATCGACGACAGGCTTGCACAGCTTGTTATGGAACGAATTGAGGCTATAAAAGCACCTGCGGTGTAAAAACATATTTTACTCTCATCAGTTCATTAAACAGCGGGCATTCCGCTAAACCGCGATAAGTTTGTAAATAATATAGTTACGCATATAATCTATTTTGAGGTGTGAATGTCCGTAATAATCTTATTCGAAGGAATAGACGGAAGCGGAAAATCTACGGCCGTTAAAAATCTGAAAGAAAAATTAGAATCGGAAAATATACCGGCTATAATAATCAACGGTCCCGTAAGCAGGGAGAACATTGCCGTAAACCTGAAAAAATTCAATAAAACCCTCGTTGACGATCTTTCCGCAATAAAAATACAAAAAATAAACGAATTTATGGCGTTTGCCATCGACCGGATAGAACAATTCAACGCAATAAAAGAATCGGCAAGCTCAGGCGTAGATTTCATACTTGTCGACAGGTCTTTCGTATCGTCCCTTGCGTACCAGCGCCTTGAAGACGATGAGCAGGTTGATTATATAAACCGCAGGATAAACTATTTTCTTTTAGAATCTTTTAAAATAAAATTCGACTATATAGTCTTTTTAAATGCCGATCCTCGCATTGCAGCCGGCAGGATAATAAACAGGGCGGCATTGTTAAAATCAAGCCGCGGGGTTAGCCGGCATACCGGAACCGAAATAAACGAAAGCGACAACGCAATAGATATAAATGTTTTAAGCGCCTTTTTATCCGATATGAGCAACAAATACTTAAATGCCCTTGCGGAAACGGCTTCAGATTATAGCTCTTTTTACAATAAATATGCAGAGATAGACGCAAACGGAAAGCCGGAAACTGTCTTAAAAAAACTTTACGATATTCTGAAACCGCGTGCGGACAAATAATTAAGTTTTTATGAATAATAAAAAGTTAGGTAACGGAATTTTATTTCACAGGAACAGAAAGACTAAAATAGTCTGCACGATAGGTCCTGCCTCAAACAAACCGCAGAAGATAAAAGAACTGTTCGGCAAGGGAATGGACGTGGCGAGGCTTAATTTTTCCCATGGCGATTATAATTTTTTTGAAACATTAATAAAAGATTTAAGGAAAGTTTCGCCTTCTATAACGGTAATGATTGATTTGCCGGGACCTAAAATAAGGACGGTAATGAAAAACAACGAGGAAATCGTCCTGAAAGAAGGCGCAAAAACATATCTTAGAAGCGGATACGAAGGCGGAGGCAGCCGCGGAGGTAGAACCGGGAAAAACGGGAAACCGGTCGGCGGATTCGGCGAAGTAAAAGAAATAATAGTAACCGATACCGATTTTTCCGGCGTAAAAATTAGTGCGGGCAAGGCAAAAAATTTTTTTATATATATAGACGACGGGAAGATAAAATTAAAAATATTAAATTATGAGCCGGACAAGAAAACGTTTTTATGTAAAGTAATTAAGGGCGGAATAGTGCGGACGGAAAAAGGCGTTAATTTTCACGGAATAGAACCGGCCGTAGAATTCTTAACCCAAAAAGATTATGATGCTATAGATTTCGGCATTAAAAATAAAGTAGACATGTTTGCGGTTTCTTTCGTCAGGTCGGTCGAAGACGTTTTAAAAGCCCGCGATTACGTTAAAAATAAATTTAACGATGACATATTTATAGTTTCTAAAATAGAAAAAGCGGAAGCGGTTCAAAATTTAAATAGCATAATTAAAGCGTCAGATGGAGTAATGGTTGCGAGGGGCGATCTGGGAATAGAAACAGATATTGAAAAAATCGGCCTGCTTCAAAAAGAAATAATTAGAATTTCGGTAGAATTGAGAAAACCCGTAATAACCGCTACGCAAATGCTGGAATCGATGATGACTATGGAATCTCCTACAAGGGCTGAGGTTACGGACGTAACAAATGCAATTTTAGACGGAACGGACACGGTTATGCTTTCGGAAGAAACGGCAATAGGGGCGAACCCCGCATTAGCCGTCGACTATATGGATTCCATTATTAAAACAACTGAAAAAAGCGGAGAATTTTTAAAAAAATTTTATGCGTCAAAATTTTCCTCTAAAAAGGACGTATCCGGGGCAGTAGCGGAAATGGCCGTAAACGCGTCTTTTCTGCTCGGAGATTCGCTGATAGCCGCCGTTACCAAGACCGGCTCTACGGCTAGGCTTTTATCTTCTTTGAGACCGGTTTCGCCTATTATAGCGATAGTTGATAATTACGCAGCTTTAAGGAAATTAGGCTTGAACTCCGGCGTAACCGGCGCTGTAATGAAAAACTTTTGGGATTTTAAATACGAAGATATAGCCATGTTTATAAAAGAAAGGTCCGCCGCACTAATGAAAAAAAAGCGGTTTAATTACATTATTTTGTGCGGCGGCGGTTCGCCCGGAACTACCGATTTTGTAAGAATATTCGATGCCGGAGCGCTATGACGCCAATTTGGTTTGACATTTGTGATATAAGTCAATTCATTAATTTTAAGAAAAGATTTAAAATTATTATATAAGGATATAAAATTGCAAACCCTTAATTAAATAATCAATATTAAATTGCTGAGGATAAATGAAAACAATAAACGATATATTTTTAAATTACCTGTCTTCGTTTAAAGATACCTTCAATAATGATGGCGGACCGGCTAAATTGTTTTTAGAATCATGGCTCTGCCTTACTTTAGCGGCACAGATTAATATCAACAAACATTCTTATAAAAACAAAAACGATAAAGATAAATTAGAATTTTTATTTAAGGACTATAAAAATATTATTGCAACATTGCTTGACAAAAAAGAAAATAAGGGAAGGCTTAAAAATATTATTGATATTACGGAATCCGGCTGTCCTATACTGATAACGAAGTTTGACGATATCAAGGATACGCTGAATAAAACCGAAGATATAAGCTGTTTGACGGATAAAGAACTGGATTATTTTATGGATTGCATCTCAAGCCTGATACATTTTGGCAAGAATAAACTATTTAGGTCTTTTGATATGAACCGCTTAACCGAAGATTACAGCGGTTATGATATAGTATTCTGCGAAAATGCATCTATGCTAATACGCACTATTATAGGGGCCGTAGCTCAACCTGCCGGCAATTAACCAGATTTAAATTTTTTCGGCAATTTTTTCAACATCTCATGCTTTAAAATATATAATAGGTTAATTGTTGAAGTAGTAATCTTGACAATAAAATTTTGCAGTCTTATAATAAATATATAATATATGAAATATAGTTCATATGTAAATATATTCATATAAATAAAATTTTAAATTGGGGGTAAATTATGGAAAAAATTATATTTGAAATTTATGACCCTGCTTTATGCTGCTCAACCGGCGTATGCGGTCCAAATCCGGATGAAAAACTTATAAAAATGAGGGATTTGATAGATAAATTAAAAACGGACTTTGGCGAATATATCAAAATTAAACGGCAAACTATATCGCAAGAACCAAAGAAATTTCTTGAAAATCCATCCGTTCAACTTTTGATACAAAACGAAGGTAAATCCGCCCTTCCTGTTTGCATATTAAACGACAAGGTAATTACATACGGAAAATACCCCGAAGAAAAAGAGCTATATAATTTAATTTCTTCGCTGCCGTCATAAAATTTAATTGTCGAAATGTGTGGGGGGATAAAAGTGCATTATTATTTTTTCCATGGCAAAGGAGGGGCCGGCAAGACGACGGTTTCTTCGGCATTTGCAGTCAGGTTTGCATTAGAAGGCAAAAAGACGCTCATTGTATCGACTGACCCCGCTTCCAACCTGAGCGATGTTTTCGAGCAGAAGATAGAAGGTATCGAAAAAAAAATAGAAGGAATAGATAACCTCTATGCCGTTTCCATGGATTCCGATACGGAGGTTTTAAAATATAAGAAAAAAATTCTCGGGGACAGCGCAGGTTTCTTACCCAAAGAAGTTTTGGATTCTATAGAAGAGGAATTTAAATCCCCCTGCATTTCCGAAATCGCTTTTTTTAATAGTTTTACGGAATATTTTCTTAAAAAGGATTATGACATAATTATATTCGATACGGCTCCCTCTGCCCATACCCTGCGGCTCCTCGAACTACCTATGGAATGGACGGTATATATCGACGAGGTTAAAAAAGGCGCTGGACAAACCTGCATGGGACCTGTGGTAAATTTAGAGGAATATTATGGGCAATATAAAGCGGCTATAGATATATTAAAGGACCATAAACGTACCACTTTTGTTTTTGTAATGCGCCCTAAAGCGCTTGATTTTCTTGAAATTAAAAACGGAGCCGGCGAAGTCGGCAAATTCGGCATAAAACGCATAGAAATTATTATAAACGGGGTTTTGCCGAACGAATTAATTCACAAACCCGAATTTAAAGATATTATTACAGGCCAAAGAAAAATATTAAATGAAGCCGGTTTATTGCCATTCAAGATAATAAAAATTGACTTAAAGAATAAAGAAGTTAAAGGCCTAAGCTCACTGAAAGCCCTTTTTTCGGGTTTCATTGAAAGTTCCGGCGAAGATACAACTGATTTTATAAACTATATAGATTTTAGACAAAAAAACAATGAAGTTATTAAAAATATAACTTCCAAAAAGACCCCGTTTTATATTTTTTTTACCGGTAAAGGAGGGACGGGTAAAACCGTGTCTTCGCTTTTATTCGGAAAATATTTTGCGGATAAAGGAATGAAAACATTGGTGGTTTCAGCCGATTATTCAAAGCATATAGGAGAAATAGGAGGATTGAAAAATCTCGGCGAATTTCCTGTAAAATCTAAATATGACGATAATCTCTATTTTGCCGCAATTTCTCAGGATATAGCTTTAAACGAATATAAAGAAAAAACCGTCGAACACTTTAAGGCTTATTCTGCCAATGTAGAATCGCTCAAGGTATTACAGGAAGAATTAAATTCACCATGCACCGAAGAAGTCGCCGTTTTTAAAAAATTCAGCAGTTATTTTTTTGAATATAAAGATTATGATGTAATAATTTTTGATGCCGCTCCTACTGGACATGCGTTAAGGCTTTTATATATCAGCATGCGATATGCAAAAACCGGCACAAAAGAGCAGGCGACGGAAGAATTAGTTAAGATACTTAAGGACCCGGATAAAACCTTATTTTCGCTCTGCCTTTATTTGGAATACAGTCCTATCGAAGAAGCAAAAAGGGCTTATTACGACTTAAAAGCGGCAGGAATAGATACTTCCTTTCTTGTTATAAATTATATTCTCGACAATAATTTTAACGATAAATTTTTTAACGGCAGGAAGAAGATGCAGAAAAAATATATCGATATGGTAAGGCAAAAAATCGATATTCCTTTTTTTATGGTTCCGCAGTTTACANTAGAAATTAACAGGATGGAAACATTAAATTCTTTATATTCTTTAGTTTTTTAAATTTTTAATTTATAATTTAATTTGGAGGAACGATGGTTAAAATCATATTCTTATGCACTGGAAATTCCACAAAAGGATGAAACTGAAATTAGAATAAAAGATTTTTTTAAAAATTTTAAATAAAACGCGCCAATAAGACGCCGTTTATTTTATATCGAGCATTTTTACCATTATCGAATGTTTTTCGTCCTTCGATAACTGAATATCCGCCATATTGAAAAGTATATTTTCCTCTTTGTCGATGTGTCCGGAAAGAAGCCGCAAGAAAGAATTCCCTATGTCGATTATAGGCTTAAAATCAATGCTTTGCGGATAACCGTTAATTTTTAATTTGAACTCTGCGGAAAGCTCCCTGCTTTGTTTGTGCTCTATGAGCATAGCGTGAATAGGGCCTGTTTCTAATCCTATGTAGTTTCCCAAGACCGGAAACAAAGCTTCCTCTTCCTTTCTAAAGTGTATTTCAAGGTCTTTATCGATAAAGCCGGTTATTTCATGAAGCTGGTTTATTAAATTATTCCTAAGCCCGTCCGATAAAACCGAGTTTATTTTTTTTAAGTATCCGCCGAGATTATTCAAAACGGCTCTGACCGCCTCATGGTCGCTTTTTAAAGCCGCAATCGGGTCAATGCTCGTATCCATTTGCCACCCGCACATTTTAATTATTAAATTTATATAAATTAATTTTATCAGAATATTTAATTTATGTCCTTAAAATTTTTGATGGCAAAGCGACAAACATTAAAGTTATGCTATAATAATAAATAACGTATCTGAAAATATAAGAATTATACTGTTTAAAATTTTTTAGGTCAGGAGGATAAAAAATGGCAGAGGTGCAGGGCTGCGAGCTTCCGGAGGATTTGTATTACGATATAGAAAAAGACACGTGGGCAAAGCCGCTCGAAAATAATATCGTTATGCTTGGAATGACCGACGTCGCTCAGACCCAGGCAGGAAAAATTTTACACGTAACGTTTAAGAAAATCGGGAGCATTGTCCAAAAAAGAGGAAATACGGCTACAATCGAAAGCGGCAAATGGGTCGGGCCTATTCCCTCGCCCGTATCGGGAGAAATAGTCGAAGTAAACGAGGCTCTCCTAAAAGACCCTATTCTTTTAAACATATCGCCATATAAGGATGCATGGGTAAGCAAGGTTAAGGCTTCGGATATGAGCGAACTAAACAGTTTATTGATGGGAAAAGAAGCCGTCGAAAAATATAAAGAAAAAATAATAAAAGACCAGATTCAATGCATGAGGTGTTCCAGCCAGTAAAACATAAAATAAAATCGGAAAAAGCAAATGGAAGATAAAAAACACGACGTAGTGCTTTTAGTTTCAAAATGGTGCGAAGAGTGTATTCCGGCGGACAACGCATGGAAAAGGCTTCTCGAAGAGCGCAAAGATTTTAACTACAGGTCTTTAGACGTTGCGGAACCGCAAGGCAGGAGGATGTCCATAGAATTATACATCAGGAGCGTTCCTTCAACCGTTATAGACGGAAAACTTTCGTTTGTAGGTATTCCTACCAAAGAAGAAGCCTCGGAACTGCTTGACTTATCTTAATAATAAATTTCATAAAATAAAGAAACGCGAATCGTTTCATTGAAAAATTTTATAATATAATGTAATTTATATCTTATGGAAACGGAAAAATCAAAGTCTAAAGAACGCTTCGTCAAATACATAGAAGAAAAGGGGTTGCGTCATACAAAACAGAGGAACGCCATAGTAGAAGCTTTTCTTTCGGCAGGCAGGCATATTACGTCGGATGAATTGTTTAATATTGTAAAAAGAAAAAATCCCGAAATAGGTACGGCAACGGTACAAAGGAATTTAAATTTATTATGCGAAAGCGGCATAGCCGAGGAAATAAAGATCGGCAAACAGAAGACAAGATATGAGCAGAAATACGGCAGCAGCCATCACGACCATCTTATTTGCATAAAATGCGGCCGTCTTATAGAAGTAAACGACGAAAAAATAGAAAGGCTTCAGGAGAAGCTTACCAAAGCGCATGGTTTTATTCCTATAAAACACAAATTAGAAATATACGGGGTATGCAAAGATTGCTCAAAACTAAAACGTAAAACGGCAGACCGTTTATAATAATTTAAAACAATAGAATAAAACAATATACTGACCAGTCTGTATTTTAATATATATAGAAAAAATTTCATCTTATCCTGTAGCCCAAAATCCAGATTTAAGATTTTAATGTCTTTATTTTGCAATTTTAATTCTCTTTCTAAAAAAATTTAGCTTTATTGCAAGAATGAATATGTATGGCTGAAAAATCAATCCTTTCTTATTTTTTTTATCATACCCTTTAAAATATCTAAATCGATTTTATGTTCTTTATCGGCACCGGGCGTTTCCACAATCATTAAAATATTTTTAAGCCTTGCATCGTTTACGATAAACCTGAAAGCGTCAAGCCCGATAAATCCTTTCCCTATTGGAGCGTGTCTATCTACTTTAGAACCGATGGGCTTTAGCGAATCGTTGAGATGCATAACCTTTAATTTATTAAAACCGATAATATCTTCAAAGTTATTCATAAATTTATCGTATTCCGATAAAGTTCTTATATCGTAACCCGCCGCAAAAATATGGCATATATCTATACAAACACATAGCCTTTCATTATTTCCGTTCAGTTCAATAATTTCTGCGATATGTTCTAACCTATGTCCTATTTGGCTTCCCTGACCAGCGGTAGTTTCAAGAACTAAAATTACGTCCTTAGACCCTGCCGTTTGGTTTATAATGCCATTTAAATTCACCGCTATCAGGTCTATGGTTTCTTTTTCCGTTAATAATTTATTCGACCCGGGATGAAACACTAAATATTTTATGCCCAGCAACCTGCACCTGTTGATTTCATTTACAAAGCCCAAGATAGATTTTTCTTTAATCGACTCATCCGTGCTTCCGAGATTAACCAAATATGAAAGATGAGCCGCAACGGTTAAATTTTCGTCAACGGCGCATTTTTTAAAAGAAGATATTTCATCGGGCGTTAAATCGCTTGCCGACCATTGCAACTGGTTTTTTGTAAATATCTGGACGGCGTTAGATCCCGTGTTTTTTGCATGCAGGCAGGCATTTGTGAATCCGCCGGCAATAGAAACATGCGCCCCTAATAATGAAGTTTTCATAATATTACTGAATTAATTATAACCAATTTTCGAAATATTCAAAAGAATAAAAGGGGCGGGGCTAAAAAATCGCCGCATTTTCTTATTTATTTAATTATTTTTTTAAAATTATAGCATAATATGGTAAACTTCATTATGATACTAATTAAAAAATAATTAAATTTGAAAGATGCATGGATTATGGAAACGCATAAATTTTCGATAAGAACCGGTAAGAGAACCGAATTGATAGATATTACGAAAATTATCGAAGAATTTGTTTTAAAATCGTCAAATGCGGCAGGAATATGCCTAATTTATTCTCCTCATACGACTACCGGCATTATTATTAACGAGGCATACGATCCCGACGTCGCTTTCGATATAAATTATTTTTTAGATAATTTAGTGCCGAAAAATCTTAATTACCGCCATAGAGAAGGAAATTCGGATGCCCATATAAAATCGTCTATCATGGGGAATTCGCGAATTATAACATATTCTAACAATAAACTAAATCTCGGAAGATGGGAAGGAATTTTCTTCTGCGAATTTGACGGCCCCAGGCAAAGAGATATAAATATAATTTTTATTTAAAAAATCTTAATTGGCGCAAACATTATCATCACAATCATCGATTTTGACATCTTTTAAATTTTTAATTCCAAATAAATTATAATAAATATTTTCAATTTCATTAAATGCTTTTTTATTAACCGAGTAATAGACCCATTTGCCAGATTTTTTTCCGTTAATTAAACCAGCTTTTTTTAAAGCAGATAAATGATGTGAAACTAACGTTTGGTTCAGACCAAGTTCTTTATAAATAACGCATACGCATTTTTCGCCGTTTTTTAATTGGGAAACGATTTTAAATTTATTTTCGTCGCCAAGCAGTTTGAAAAATTTTTTGAGTATTAACTCATCTTTAGTCATATAGTCTAAACAAAAAGCCTTCCTAAACCCTTCTTTTTTATTTTTATAATTGGTTTATAAGATTCCAAGTCGGCAATATCTTCCGGTTTTTCTATAGACATAATTATCCACGGGGGCGGAGTGAATAGCGAGCAGCCTCCACCAGACATTTTTGGATGATAGATTTTAATAACGCCAGGATTTTCTTTTGTATGAACGTAAAACCATCCGCATATCTTATCCAGCTTTTTAATTTCATCCATTATTTTGCTTAAAAAAGCGGCGGCTTCGGCCGGTTCAAGATTGGTCGATTCATCGTCTTCCTGTGTATATACGTAATGCCATGGAGATTTAGAAATTTTGATTTCGTCGACTAATTTTTCCACATCTGTCCATTTTAAAAGTCCGGAAAAATATAATGAATCAATTTTATAAACCTGCTTTGGTTCTTCCGACATAACCTCGCCTCCCATTCTTTAATAATTTTAACTTATATTGCCGTGATTATTCAAATAATTTAACGTCTCGTCTAAATCTACATACAAATTTTCAAACCTATCTAAAATATCATCTAGTTAAATATTTTCGTAATCTACAAAATCGTTTTCAAATTTAGTTTTCATAAGTTTAGAAGCAAACAGGATGCAGTTTAATACGTATATAATCTCCTCCCTCTGATTTTTTCCCCAAAATGATTCTTCCATAGCGCATTCTCCTGTCTTTAATATTTGTCTAAGATATCCAGAGCTGGACAACTATCGCCGTTTCGTTTTTCTTCGCATAATTTTTTTAAATCGGTTAATTTCTGCTTCAATATTTTTAACGAAGAAATTTTTTTATCTACATCTGCAATTTTAATTATGGCCAAAGCCATGACCTTGCCGCACGAATTTTTTTCGTCGGACTTTAAAGACAATAAACCTGATATCTCATTCAGCGAAAACCCGACTTCCTTGGCATGAATGATAAATCTTGCCGTTTTAACCGCTTTTTCGTCATATTGCCTGTATCCTGAATCGCTAATTAGCGGCTTGGGGGAAAAGACCTATTCTTTCATAGTACCTTACAGCTGTACTTTTTATTCCAGCCTCTCTTGCAAGCCCACCGATTTTAAGATATCGCATGCGATTATTTTTTAGTTTTTGTTTTGGTTTTGTTAAGCGTTTAATTTAGCGTTTTCCGTATTCAACTTACGGCGTTTAAATAATTTATTTTAATCACTTTTTTATTTCTTACCGTCCATTCATGTATTTTTTCTATGGTCTGAGCCAGTTCTTTTCCAGCTTTAGTGAGGCTGTATTCGACTTTAATAGGCTTTTCCGATACGAGCCTCCTGTCCACTGCGCCTATATCTTCCAAGGCCTCAAGCCTTTTCGATAATTCCCTGGCGGATATGCCGGCAGAATTTTTTAAGCGGTTAAATCTTAAACTACCAGATGCAAGCTCTCCTATAATAATTAGCGACCATTTGTTGGCAAGAATTTTGAAAGCTTCGTGTGCAGGGCAAAAAGCCTCTTTTTTTTCTTTTTTCATTTTAAAATTTTCGTTCCTCCTTAATAAAAACATACTTAATAAAAAAAATTTAGATTTACGTAACCAAATATAGTTATTTATATATTTTATAAAATAAATCCTTAGCAATATAATATTTAATATCATAGCAAAAAAAATATATATTGTCAATCAAGTATAAATAATATACTAACTAATAATAAAATCCCTGATTGACAATATATATTTAATAATCTATCATAATTTTATAGCGGTCATTCGCTGGCGATTACGTCGATTAATCGGCAAATCAATTGTTTCATAATATTATAAACTAATTAATTTAAAGGAGGCTTTATGTCAAGAATCGTAAAACATGAAAAAAAATTACCGCATCAAATCGAAGAAAAGGATACAAAATTTCCAATCTACATATGCGCTTGCGGACTGTCTAAAAATTTTCCTTTCTGCGACGGTTCGCACAACCATGCACAAGATGAATCCGACAACGGGGTTTATATTTACGAAGGAGAAAAAAGGGTTAAGTTATAAACTTGCCGCATTGCCTGCCACTTTCCCGCAGGCAATGCGTTTTTTCGCAATTTCAATATTATTACTTGTCGCGTTTGGAAAGGAGCGGAAAGCAAAATAGTTATTTATTACTTTTAAAAGGAGGAAATTGGAAATGAAAAAAGAATCGGCAAGCTTATTTATTTTAAGGTTCGTGCTTTTCTTAAGTTTTTTCTACCATGGAACCGGGATTTTGTTTGATTGGTTTGACGGACCGGGCATAAGCGGCTTTGCGGGTTATATGCACTTTCCCGTTATAATAGCCGCTCTCGTGGGAATCGCCGAAACTACCGGCAGTCTTGCAATGATTAGCGGCGTGCTAACCAGAATAGGGGCATTAAACATAATGATAGTAATGCTAGGCGCCATACTTATACTGCATTTGCCGAACGGCTTCGATATAATGAAAAACGGCTACGAATATGCGCTGACGGAATTTGCGATAGCTTTAAGCATATTTATAATGGGACCCGGAGAATACACGCTGACCGGCTTAGTTAAAAAAGATGCGCCGTTTATTTTAAAGTAAATCTTTCCTTGCTGTGTTCCTCTTCAAATATTTTAAAGAGTGAAGCATGGCAAGGGGTTTTTATTTAATAAGTATTTAAAGCTTTTCCGTTCATCTTTTCCAATAAACTCTCGTCATCTTGTCTTCTTTAGAAAATGAATATTCGATTGTTCCCTTATATGCCCTTTCGATATTTTTTCCTATCCTCTGGGCAAGTTTATCATCCGCAGTAATAATTTCGATAGTTTTATTTTCTTCATCTATGTTTATTTTTTCTATTCTCTCAAGCGGATTTATATAATTAGCTTTTTCTGCGGTATTTTTTATAAGGTTTACAATCTCATCCTTGTGTTTAAATAAGAAATCTCCCTTAAGCTCTACATCGCCTTCCATGTAACCGGTTTCTATTTTTTGACAAGCCGGACACACGGTAAATACAACCTTGTCCGGATTTTTCATCAAATTTTTATACAGTTCTTCGTCTTTAACCCATCTTTTATTATGATACACGCTTCGGCATTTCGAGCAAATTGAAGGGTCTTTAAATTCAATAGCGCTTAAATAAGGATCTTTTAAATCTTCCTGTTGCTGTTTTTTAACCTTAGCCTTTGTGGCGTCCCATTTCTTCATAATTGCCCCCAATATTATTTATGTAACACAGTAAGCCGATTGTTTTATTCCGGACGGATTTTTCAACCCGTTATGCATGCAAAAAACTGCAATCAAGCGCCCTTAAGCGTATTCTTCATCTCTTCGTATTGTTCCTTCGTTATTTCACCATTTGCATATCTTTTTTTCAATATATCCATATGTTCTTCTGCTCTGCCGCCGTTATCCGGATAATAATAGCCGCCTTTACCCGGCCTGCCCCTAAATGCCAGTATTATTAAATAAACAACGGCTGAGATAATCACTACCGGGAAAAGCATCATTAAAAGCATCCATACAAGGCCTAATAAAGAACCCATCACGCCAAATCCGTAACCCATCATGGGCCACGAACCGGCAAACCCCGAGATCGAACTGGGGGAAACCAATCCGTGCATCATAGCCATTCCTCCTTAAGACAATTAAATTAATTATGGTTATAAAATTCAAGTTTCGTGCTATAATCAAAGGCTTCGATTTGCAAACAAGCCCAAGTAAATAGCTATATAATTTAAACCATGTTTGAACAGCTGAAAATCGGCGTTTATATTTTAATGATACATCAATTATTTTATAAGTCAATTTGCCAGTTTTCTTATGCCGGCTTTCTTAATCTTAAGAAAG
The DNA here is from genome assembly GCA_027319095.1 of bacterium. Lineage (GTDB taxonomy): Bacteria > SZUA-79 > SZUA-79 > Acidulodesulfobacterales > Acidulodesulfobacteraceae > Acidulodesulfobacterium_A. The sequence continues at coordinate 26,110 of DAHVNW010000006.1, forward strand.
AGTCGAACGCCTCAAATGTAGAAATTGCCGAAAAGGAATTTATCTGATAAAATAAAAAGAATAATCATCTGACAACAATAAAGATAATTTAGTTGCGAGCGCCGTTATGAAATCGATGCTGTTAAAAGAAACATCGGACTTAAAAATTAATAAATCACCTTTGTCGCTTGTAGAATCAAAAATTCCTGAAATTAATGAAAATGAGGTTCTGATAAAAATTCAAGCCTGTGCCGTATGCCATACCGAATTAGACGAAATCGAAGGCAGGATTAAACCGATTAAATTACCTGTTATTCCGGGGCATCAAATTGTAGGAACGGCGGTTGAAATCGGAAAAGGCGTAAAAAAGCTTAAAATCGGGGACAGAATAGGCATCGGCTGGATTAACTCGGCCTGCGGGAAGTGCGAATATTGCAAAAGCGGATTGGAAAATCTATGTTCGGGGTTTGCGGCTACGGGAAAAGATGTCGACGGAGGTTATGCCGAATATACCAAAATAAACGAAAATTATGCCGCCTTAATTCCTGATTCTTTTACCGACGAAGAAGCGTCGCCGCTTTTATGCGCCGGCGCCGTAGGTTACAGGGCGTTAAAATTAGCAAATATTAAAGATGGCCTGAATTTGGGGTTACTTGGATTCGGCGCTTCAAATCATCTGGTTTTAAAGATTGCGAAAGCGGTTTATCCTTCTTCTAAATTTTTTGTTTTCGCAAGGTCTGAAAACGAAAGAAAATTTGCAATTGAGCTCGGCGCATACTGGAGCGGGGATACTTCGGAAATTTCTCCTGAAAAATTAAATGCCGTAATAGATACTACTCCTGTTTGGAAACCGGTAGTAGAAGCATCGAAAAATTTAAAACCGTGCGGACGATTGGTTATCAATAATATCAGAAAGGAAGATTCAGATAAGGAATATCTTGTCAATATCGATTATTCAAGGGATTTATGGATGGAAAAGGAGATAAAATCCGTAGCCAACGTGACTTTTGCCGATATCGAGGATGTCTTGGATATTGCCGCTAAACACGATATAAAGCCGGAATTTCAGGTTTTCGATTTAGAAGACGCAAATATAGCGCTTAACGAAATTAAAAATAAAAATATCTTCGGCGCCAAAGTATTAAGAGTTCGTAGCTAAATTTTCATTATGCAAAAATCATAGATGTTTTGTAAACCATGCCGCAGTTAGTCGGGAAACCTCCTCCAGCGCTCCGGGCTCTTCAAACAAATGCGTTGCCCCCCGTATTATTTCAAGTTTCTTTTCAGCCGTTATGCTTTTATAAGCGGCCTTATTTAATTCTATAACCTCAAAATCTTCGCCTCCGACAATTAACAGCGTAGGCGCTTTTAATTTTGGCAGGCTTCGCATGGCAAGGTCTGGACGGCCACCCCTCGAAACCACTGCGTAAATAATTGCCTGCCTTTCTGCTGCCGCTGTGAGGGCGGCTGCGGCTCCGGTACTTGCACCGAAATAACCTAATTGTAAATCCTTTAATTTACGTTCATTAATAAGCCAATCCGTAACGTCAACAAGCCTTTTCGAAAGAAGGCCGATATTAAACCGGTATTCAGCGGTGTAACTATCTATTTTCTCTTCTTCTGCCGTAAGAAGGTCAAAAAGAAGGGTTCCAAGGTCATTTTTTTTTAAAAAATCGGCTACGTATATGTTTCTTTTACTTAATCTGCCGCTGCCGCTGCCGTGTGCAAAAATAACCAAACCTTTAGCTTTGAGTGGGATTTCAAGATTTCCGTAAATATTTTTACCGTTAATACGAATTAAAACTTTTTCGTTTAAGGGAAACCTGGGGTCTATATCCATTTGCCGATAGAAAATTAATATAATTTAAATAACAAACGTTAATTTAAGTATATACGCATTAATAATAAAATCAAATATTAAAAGCAATCTTAAGCGATTAAATTTTAAATTATAAATAAAATACAAAAATAGACTTGACAGGGTGTGATTTATTTAATATTATAATGATAATGATTTTTATTATCATTATAACGGTTTCAGTTAAATTAAATATAAAAAATTAACAATAACACGACAGGCAAGAACTAATTTATGGAAAATACTCCGTTAATATCCGGAAATACTAAAGAAAAAAGAACGGCGGGAGAGAAAAAAGTGCGCGGAAAAGGCAGGAGATGTAGGAAAAGTAAATTTTTCGCATTAAATAAACGTTCTCTTTACAGAGGATTTCATTTTTTAAAAGTTTTAGGTCCGGGTTTCGTAGTTATGATTGCAGATATGGATGCTGGTTCGGTTGCCACGGCGGGGGTTTCCGGCGCGCAATGGGGCTATAAACTCATACCTCTCCAGATACTTTTAATTCCTATCCTTTATTTAATACAGTCAATGACTTCAAGGTTGGGATGCGTTACAAGAAAAGGCCACGGGGAATTAATAAAAGAATACTACGGCAATAAATGGGCGACATTTGCGACGGCTACGTTGTTTCTTGTTGTATTTTCCGCGCTTATTACGGAATTTTCGGGTATTGCTGCCAGCGGAGAGATATTTGGAATTCATAAGGTTTATACCGTAGGTATAAGTTTTTTAGTTCTACTTTTAGTTGTTTTTACGGGAAGCTACCGCAGGGCGGAAAATATTGCTCTCATTTTTTCTCTTACCGGATTTGTTTTTATACCTGCAGCTATTTTTGCTCATCCAAATATTCACGATATCGTTTTTAAAGGACTTTTCGGTTCACAACCGCTTAAGAACAAAGATTATATATGGCTTATTGCGGCAAACGCCGGAGCGGTTATAATGCCCTGGATGATTTATTACCAGCAGAGCGCGACAGTAGATAAAAATTTATGTAAAAAAGACGTAAAGCTGGCTGAAACGGACACGCTTATCGGCAGTATCGCGACCCAAATTCTTATGATTGCGGTTATAATTATGACCGGAGCTACTCTTTACAAGGCGCATATACTTCCGTCGACGGCAAAGGCGATAGGGGAATCTTTAATACCCTTGGCAGGGAAATATGCAGGCGCCCTATTTGCCGCAGGTCTTTACAGCTCTAGCCTTTTAGCCGCTTTCGTCGTTTCTATGGCATTTACGTGGGCGGCCGGCGAAACTTGGGGCTACAAGCACAGTTTGAACCACCGCTTTAGCGAAGCAAAACTGTTTTATTTCATATATATTGCTTTAATTTTTATATCGGCTATGCTTGTTTTAATTCCGGGAATTCCGTTGGTAACTATTATGGTTGATGTCGAAGCCTTTAACGGATTTATTCTTCCCATAGTTCTCGGATTTTTGATTGCGCTTGCCGGAAGCAAAAGGATACTGGGGGAATACGCCTATTCTAAAAAATCCATTGCAATAGTAGGCATTCTTGGTTTAGTAATGGTGGTTTTAGGAATTATAACGGCGCTGCCGCAAAGCTGGTTGAATTATATTAACCTATAAATATTTTTATTAATACTTATAAAAAAGAGTTTAATCGTTATTTAGGGTTCGCGGTTAAAAACTTATTAAGATGTTTTAATATGTTTATATATTATTTATTTTGGAATTATGCACTTGACAAAGCAGGAGCGCTTCGCTGTTATTGCGAGCGCCAGCGAAGCAATCTATTATAGGTTCTTATTAAAATACTATACCGCTTTGTCAAGTGCATAATTCAGCTTATTTTTAAATTGGAATTTGAATTTTATTTAATTTTGAAATAACGCGTATTTGCTATATAATGTATATGTGGATTATTTTGGTTATTTGCAATCTTTCCTTTATATATAACAAGCCTTATTAATATATTCTACTGAAGGAGGCTGAAAGAAATGAAACTGTAGGTTAGAAGTATTTATTCGCTAAAAAATGTATGCTGAAGTATATGAACATTATCACATAAAACGGGATTATCATATCAATATTATATATGCTATATTAATTATTCATAAAGGGGTAAAAAGAAAATGAAAACAGTTTACGATATCGATATTTATGAGAATCTTAATGAAATAATAAATCCAGAGCACTCGTGTTTAGTCATTTGGGATGTCCAGAACGGGCTTGTTTCCCGTATTTTTAACAAAGATGAGTTTATTAAAAATTTAAGCAATTTATTAGGCAAATTAAGAACTAAAATTCCCACGGTTTATACGCTTATAACTCCTCCGGTTAAACAGTTCAGGTCTTCATGGGCTTACTACTCTATGATGAAGCGTTTCGGCACAGACGATCCTTTAAAAATAGCGGATTTTATGGCTAAAGATACTCCCGAGAGAGAGTTGCATTCCGGGGTTAAACCGCAGAGCGGCGATATTGTCATAGAAAAGCCTACAGCAAGCATTTTCATAGGAACGTATTTCGAATATATGTTGAGAAATAGAGGGATAGAAACAATTATTTTCACCGGAATCGCAACGGAAATTGGAGTAGAATCTTCCGCGAGGGATGCTTCAAACAGAGGTTTTTATCCAATAATCGTTTCAGATTGCGTTTCCTCAATGGACAGGCAGGCGCATGAAAGGTCGTTAGAAAACATGGCTAAGATGTTTATTTGCGAAAAATCCGAAAAAATAATAGAAAATATATAAAATTAAATGTTTTTAGGTACTTTTATGTTTCACGTGAAACATAACTTTTAATCGATGAAAAATTTAAAAAATAAAACAATATTTATAACCGGCGCAACTGACGGAATAGGCAGACAGACGGCGATAATACTTTCTAAGGAAAATAAAGTCGTAATACATGGTAAAGACGCGTTTAAATGCGAAAATACCGCGGAAGAAATTAAAAAAATAAATAAAGGCGGCGAAGTTTATTGCGTAACAGGGGATTTAAGCGTTTTGAACGAAGTTAAAGAATTATCTTTTAAAATAAAGAATGAGTTCCCGGCGCCAGACATACTCATAAACAATGCCGGCATATTTAACCCCAAAAAAGAGATTACGGCCGACGGTCTAGAAAAAACATTTGCAGTCAATTACCTTTCGCATTTTTATCTTACGCTGTCGCTTTTAAATAATTACGATTTAAAATATCCCATGAATATTATGAACGTGAGTTCTATGGCTCATCAAAATATTACCGATAAAAATTTCCTTAAATTTATCTATTTTAAAAATTATTATGAAGGGCATGATGCTTATGCTATTTCGAAATTTTGCCAGATTTTGTTTACTTATGAACTTGCCGGTAAACTAAGCAAAAATGGAATATTGGTTAATTGTCTGCATCCGGGCGTAATTAATACAAAACTTTTAAAAGCAGGCTGGCCTGCCGCAGGGGCGGCGTATTCTTTTGCCGTCTCGGCAGTTTCAAAAATCTTTTCAACCGCCGATAATTCTTCACCTGCAAGAGGCGCTTTAAACATTATAAATGGAATAGAAAATTCCGAAAATAAAAGGCTGACGGGGAAATATTTTGTTTCCGGTAAAGAATCGAAATCAAACAGCCTTTCTTATAATGAAACCCTTCAGGACGAATTGTGGAAATTAAGCATTCAAATGACCGGAATAGATTTAAAGCTTTAAGATGCAAACATATAAACCGCGCAAATTCAAAACAGGTTAATTTTTTAATTAAAGTTAGTCCGCCCTGAATTGTAATTTTTAAAATATATGGTAATATTATTATATATCGTTTTTATAAATAATGCTTTAATATCCCAAAATCGCTGATAGAAAAGTTTAAAATAACTTTAAAGATACATAGATACTGCATAAGCGGCACTTAGGCCGGCATAAAGGCCACTTAAGCAGGCACAAAAGTCACTTCAGCAGGCACAAAAGTTTTACTTTTGTAAACGCCTGCTTCCGTATTTTTGTAAACGCCTGCTTCCGTATCTTTATAAACGCCAGCATGAGTATATTTATATCCGCATACGCTGGAACAATAAGGCTTCTGCCGGTATTCCCCTTCTTTATATGGGAGAAGTAATGCTGGACAAGCATCCTTTTCCTTGTAAGGAAGGGTTAGGAGAGGGCGATGAGCGAAAAGATAATCTTCTACCGGTAATTTTTGGTTAATATAAATACTTATGATGCCTACAATAATAAAAATCAAAAATAGTATGATTTTATAGCAAATTATGAGAACATTTAAACTTTCCAATTCGGTGGACATCAGAAGCGAGGAGGGAAAATATCTTCTTTTCGATAACGTTAGCGGAAGTATTTTTAAACTTAACGAATTATCGTATGAAATTTTATCTTTATGCGACGGCTCGCACGCCGAAGAAAAAATTTTAGATAAAATTTCGGGTATGTTCGATGCTCCGGCAGAAAATATTTATAACGATTTTAATTCTTTAATTAATATTCTTTTAGAAAAAGGGTATATTTTGATTATGCAACATAATATATAAACTTATATATAAACTTTATTAAAAAAGGGGGTGAAAGTTTATGAAAAAAACTTATGAAGCGCCGTTATTTCAGGAAATTCCTGCCGAAGAATTTTATAGCATCATAGTTGAAGGTTATGGAATGAAGGATTCATGCTATTCCTGAAAGGAATGTAAAAAATAGCGCAGGTTGCGCTTACGCCCCGCCATAATTTAATATTGATGCAAAATTCTCCTAAAATATAAATATGGCGGGGTTTCTTGATAAAAATTTCAAAAACCAAGCAATAGAGAAAATAAAGGTCACAGGTAAAAAACATTTTAGATTTTAAATAAGGAGGCAACATGCAAGGTAACGAAGAGATTATCAAAAGGCTAAACGCGAGGCTATCAGAGGAACTAACCGCTATAAACCAATATATGGTTCATTCCGAGATGTGCGATAATTGGGGATACGAATTGCTTCATAAAGAAATAGAAAAACGTGCAATAGACGAAATGAAACATGCAGAGAAAATTATAGGCAGGATTTTGTTTCTGGAAGGAATCCCCGTAGTGTCAAGTTACAATAAACTTTATATAGGCTCCACGGTAGAGGCGATGCATAAAAATGATAGGATAGCCGAAGAAGGCGCTATCAGGTCATATAACGATGACATAAAATACGCTGCCGAGGTTCAAGACAACGGAACTAAGGATTTGCTCCAGTCTATACTCGACGAGGAGGAAGCTCATATCGACAAACTGGAAGAATATCTCGACCAGATTGAACAGATGGGAATCCAAATATATCTTTCGACATATAAGTAAGTAATGACCGATATTAAATCACAATTTTACCGGTTTGTCTTACATTGGCGTCATAAAATTAATATAAATAGCAGTAATCATAAGCTTATATTCAAGCCATGTTATAGGACATTTAACGTTAAAAATGGACTCTACTGCTAAGATTCCTATCATCAGGAGATGAATCATCCTGAACCTAAAATTACTTATCAGCATCAGCCCAGAAAAAAATCTATTATTAAAAGCGGTAAAGAGAAAATTTAATTTACACTCTTTTCTATCAAATAAAAATACCTTAAATTAACTATACAAAATTATTATGGAAAAGGCTTAAAATCTAAAGAAATGTGCGGTTATAAAGTAAAATAATACATTATAATATTACGAATAATTTTTATTATTTAAAACTTGGGGGGTATTTGTATGCTTTATGCAAGCATAGGAAATAGCGGCTTAAAGGTTTCAAGGCTTTGTTTTGGAACTATGACGTTTGGGTTTAAATTTAGGAATATAGGTGCGGTTGGACAGGATGATGCAAATATTATGATTAAAAAGGCTTACGAATCAGGAATAAATTTTTTCGATACAGCCGATATGTATTCATTCGGACAGTCGGAAGAAATACTCGGTAACTCTTTAAAAACTCTAAGCGTTCCGAGGGAAAAATTCGTTATAGCCACAAAGGTTCGTTCGCCTTTAAGCGAAGAAGCTATTAACGGTACAGGTGATTTTAACAATGCTGGTCTTTCAAGAAAACATATTATTGAAGGCTGCAATAACAGCCTAAAAAGATTAAAAACGGACTATATAGATCTATACCAGGTTCACGGCTGGGATATATCCTGCAGGTTGGAAGAAACGCTTGAAGCCCTTAACGATCTGGTAAGACAGGGGAAAGTTTTGTATCTCGGCGTTTCAAACTGGACCGCAAGGCATATTATGAAGGCTCTGTATTCAGCCAAAGCTAAAGGTTTCAGCCGTTTCGTTTCTCTTCAGGCATATTATTCGCTTGCCGCACGTGATTTGGAACACGAACTTCTTCCTTTGTGCAACGAAGAAGGGCTCGGCGTTCTTCCATGGTCGCCGTTGTCCGGCGGATTTTTAACGGGCAAATATACCCGTCAAAATCCCAAGCCTGCAGGCGCAAGAAGAAGCGAATTCAATTTTCCGCCAGTCGATGAAAGAGGATATGACGCAATCGACGTGTTGTCCGAAATATCAAAAAATAAAAATATATCTATTCCGCAGTTGTCCCTCGCGTGGCTTTTGACTCAAAAAGGAATAACTTCCGTTATTATAGGCGCAAATAAGATGTCGCAGCTCGAAGACAATCTCGAATCAGTCAAAGTAAATTTAACGCAGGATGAAATTTCTAAACTATCTGACATTACAATGCCAAAAAAATTATATCCTCAATGGATGGTCGAATGGCAAAATGCTAGGAAATCGCTTAATCCCGATGAATTTAAATAAAAAGATACCCTATAATCGGTATTTACATTTCCGGAATCTGCTATAGAAGAGATTTTTTTCTTGAAAAAACAGGCGGTATTATAAACCATGTAATAACGACGAGCAGTCCAAATGCTATATATATTGCGTTAAACAGCCAAACCGGAAAATTATAATACAAAACTTCATCGGCAATTCCAGCTATAAAAGGTACTGAGCCGTGCTTTATATGGTCTAACGACATTAGCTTATATTCAAGCCATGTTAGAGGGCATTCAAAGTTAAAAATAGATTCTGCCGCTACGATTCCTATCATTAGGAGATGAATCAGCCTGAACGTAAAATTCCTTATCCAGTTCCAGCCTGTAAAAAAACCGATTACTATAAATAAAAACCCGATTACTATAAATAAAGCATAAAGCAGGTGAATAACGTAAACCGAAGATATCGCAATATAGTAAAACTCTTTAGTCATAATTTCACCCGTAAGTATATAAGCGCAACTGCGCTATTATAAGGTCAGACCGTATTTAAATAAAAGCATAATTTAAATATAACATATAAAAAAATAATTTAAGAAACGTTTCATTCGCCGGTTTATTTATGCTATAATAAAATTTCGCCATATATAAAATATAACATATAATATAAATAAAGGGTTTTTTACCGATGATAATAGTTACGGGAGGAGCCGGATTTATAGGCTCTAACATTATCGAAGCGCTTAATAAAAGGGGCGAGTCCAATATTTTGGCCGTGGATAATTTAACCAACGGGCGTAAAATGCATAACTTGTCCGACCTAAATATTTTAGATTATATGGATAAAGAGGATTTTATTGTAAATATTAAATCCGGATATGATTTCGGCAATATTTCAGCCGTTTTCCACGAAGGGGCTTGTTCTTCTACCGCTGAGTGGGACGGAAGATTCATAATGAGAAATAACTTCGAATATTCCAAGGAGCTGTTAAAATGGTGCCAAAATGTAGGAGCCCAATATATTTACGCTTCGTCTGCTTCCGTTTACGGGACAGGAAAAAACGGGTTCGTTGAAGACAGGGCTTGCGAATTACCCATAAATATGTATGCTTATTCAAAATTTCAATTTGACCAGTATGTCAGAAGCATAATTAAAAAATCGCGCTATCAGATTGTAGGATTTCGCTATTTTAATGTTTATGGTTCCCGCGAATCCCATAAAGGGACAATGTCCAGCGTTATATATCATTTTAATAACCAAATTACAACCAACGGAAAAGCTTTTCTCTTCGAGGGCACGGCAGGATACGGAAACGGCGGACAAAAGCGCGATTTTGTTTACGTAGAGGACTGCGCAAACGTCAATTTATGGTTTATGGACAATCCCCGTATGTCCGGAATATTTAATCTTGGGACGGGAGAGGCAAGATCCTTCAACGACGTAGCAAACGCCGTGATAAAATATCATGGCAAAGGTAAAACCGAGTATATCCCTTTCCCTGAATATCTTAAAGGCGCTTATCAAAGCTTTACGGAGGCAAATATTTCGGAATTGCGAAACGCCGGTTACGACGCGCCTTTTCATTCGTTAGAAGAAGGGGTAAAAAAATATTTGGACATGCTTAATCTTGACCATCCATAGTATACAGAAAATATTGAAGCATATAGATATAAAACCCCATGCATCAAAGGGATGGCTAGCCGTTTTATCGGGGCTTTCCGGCAAACGCCGAAAATAAATTAGATAAAAATAAGTAAAATAGGAGACATTTAAATGAAAGAAATAAGGATAAAAGTTGAAGGCATGACCTGCGAACACTGCGCTGCAAGGGTTAATAAATTCTTAAAGGAAGTTAAAGGGGTCAAGGAAATAAATACCGTGTTAAAAGAAAATATTTCTTATGTAACGGCGGACGATGAAATTTCAATGGAAAACATGCAAAATGCCATTAGAGAAGCAGGTTATACGCCTGGCAAATTAGAATCGATAGAAAAAAAATAACGGCGAACCGGCTTAAGCGGCGCCTGAGAGCGCATTGGAATCGGATAGCGGCCGTTTTGATTTTGAAGCGGCTATAATTTTAGCTATCAGCCTGAAACCAGTTTTTTTATTTGAATAATCTAAATGTTCCGTTTTATAAAATAATATACGGTCTAAAAATAAAAACTTGGATTTATATTTAAAATCTATGATTTTTTTAACTTCTTTTATTTCCGATAAAAACAAATATAAATCGGTATTTCTTTGAAAATTCAATTTTTCGATTAAATTTATAAGTTCTGCCGCGTTAAAAGCGGCTCTTGTAACTATTGCGTCTATGTTTTCATTAAAGCCGAAAGAAAAAATATTTAAATTGACGCAGTTAAAATTGAATAAATTTAATATTCTTGCAATGTTTTTTTGAAATGCGCATTTTTTTGAAACGGATTCGACGGAAATTATATTTAAAGACGGATTTAACACATTAAGAACTAATCCCGGAAATCCGGCGCCCGAACCTATATCGATTATATACCTTATCTTTTTGTCCAAAATTTTAAATAAAAATGCGCCGTCGATAATATGCTTTTTTATAAACCCGTTCTCGTCCGTTATTGCCGTTATATTTATTTTTTTATTCCATTCGACAATCTCTTTATATAAAATATAAAATTTATCCAGCCTTTCCCTGCCGTGTTCTATATATTCTGGCATTATCTCAAAGTTTTTTAAATACCTTTCTATTTTATCGGCAAATATTTTTTTCGGATTTGATTTATTAGCATGGTTTGTTTTATTCATTTAGGTTATATTTTATTGAATAACTGATTTTGTTTATGGTATTCTATGGTAATTATAATATTATAATTTAAATTAATCAGAAATAAAAAGCAAGCAGAACAAAAAAATGGAAAAAATTTCGACTAACGCAATTAACGCAATAAGTGTTCGCTTTGCGCCTAGCCCTACCGGCAATCTTCACATAGGCGGAATAAGAACTGCCTTGTTTAATTATCTTTTTGCATTAAAAAACGGCGGAAGGTTTGTTTTAAGAATAGACGATACGGATAGGACTAGAAGCAAAAAAGAATACGAAGAAGCTATCGTGGAAGATTTAAAATGGTTCGATTTAAAATGGGACGAGTTTTACAGACAGTCGGAAAGAATTTCCATTTACGAAAAATATCTTGATATTTTAATAGAAAACGGTTTAGTTTATGAATGTTATTGCAAGGAAGACGAGATTCTAAAATCGAAGGAAATTGCCGTTAATTCTAAAAAGCCTTACATATATAACGGAAAATGTTTGAATATTTCGCAATCCGAAAAAGAAAAACTTAAAGCCATCTTTAAAGAAAAAGGCATATATCCTTCCATTCGGCTAAACATAGCGGAAATTTTGAGAAGAAATTACGATTACGCAGCAGTAGAATTCGACGATGCCGTTCACGGCAGGCTTTCCTTTAATCCAAAGCTATTCGGAGATTTTATTTTAAAAACCGAAAAAAATAGGTTTACGTATAATTTTGCTTCAATTATAGACGATTACGATTTAAACATCACGCATGTAATAAGAGGCGAGGACCATCTGAGCAACACTCCCAAACAGATTCTGATTCTTAAGGCTCTTGAAAAAAAACCGCCTGTTTTTGCCCACATTTCCCTTTTATACGGCAAAGACGGGAAAATTATGTCTAAACGCGATGCCGCATCTAATATTAAATATTATCTGGAAGAAGGGTATCTTCCAAAAGCGATATTAAATTATCTTGCTATAACCGGCAATACTTTTACCGTTTACGATACCCGGAACGGCAACCGCCATGCTTTTGAAAAAGAGATATTTCATGATGTTTATGGAATGGCGGAACTTTTAGATATTCAAAAAGCAAAAAGCTCGAGCGCGATATTCAACGAAGATAAGTTAAAATTTATTAACGAAAAGCATCTCGCCGTTTTGTCCGCAGAGGAATTAAAAAATATTTTGACCGAAAAATTTCGAGCTGCGCAGGCAATAGAAAAGCTTGAGGCGGAATACGGGAAAGATTTATCTCTAAAAATAATCGGGTTTTTAAAAAATGAATTTAAAACCGTCAGTGAAATTTTAAAAGAATTAGAAATATTTTTTGACGGCTTTACTATTAATTTAAACGGCATTAAATACGATGACGAATTAAGGCGGTCGCTTTTGAACAACCTTCTAAACCTTAATGATTTCGACGAAAATTCAATAAAAAACGTAATAAAGGAAACCGCTTCGCAAAATAAAAAAGCCGTCAAGGAGTGTTACGAAGCATTAAGGCTTTTTATAACCGGCAGGTTAGACGGACCTTCCATATTAAAAATCACAGGATTTCTGGGCAAAGGAAAGATTATTAAAAGGCTTTTTTTGTAATGGTTTGTTTATTAATTAATTATTAAGTTAATTTTTATTTAAGGGCGGGCAGATATTTGGATCCTCTAAAAAAATTTCATAATGAAGACTGGCACACGCCGGAAGGCAGGCTTATAAGAGAGTTTGTATTCGGCATAAACGATGGATTAGTTACTACGGTAGGTTTTATTGCAGGGGTTACCGGCGCGTTGATAAACCTAAAAATAGTTCTTATGTCTGGTATGGCTGAAATTGTTGCGGGAACGGTTTCGATGTTTTTTGGAGCATATCTCGCAACGAAATCGCAGAACGAATTTTATCGGAAAGAAATTAATAGGGAAATGAGGGAAATTAAAGAGAATCCACGCCATGAAATAGAGGAGATTTACGAAATTTATCAGGACAAAGGTTTTGCTAAATCCGAGATAGACCCTATAGTCAAAAAACTTATGTCCGATAAAAAAATATTGCTGGATTTTATGATAAAGGACGAACTTGGAATAAGCAAGGATTATTACGAAAACCCTTTCAAAATAGCATCTTATACAGGTTTATCTTTTTTGGCGGGAGGCATTCCGCCGCTGATTCCATTTTTCTTTATACGGCATTCTTTTACCGCGGCCGGATTTTCGATAATTTTATCGATTTTGGTTCTTGTTTTTACGGGACTTGCCAAAGCCAAAGTTACTAAAACCGGCAGGATTAAAAGCGCGCTCGAAATGTTATTGATTGGCGGAGCCGCAGTGGCTACTGGATTTATCTGCGGAAGGCTTATAACGTTAATATGATATATATCAAACAATAATAAATATGATAGTTTTAACATTTTCGTGTCCCGATAAAAAAGGCATAGTGGCTTCCGTTTCGAGAATACTTTTTGAAAACGGAGCAAATATAATAGAATCGAGCCAATTTTCTACAAATTATACGAGCAATCCCCATTTTTTTATGCGGATTGTTTTCGAAACTGAAAGCAGCCGTGAATTATATAGTATAAACCAAAGATTAAAGGAATTCGCTTCAATCTTTAAAGCAGAATTTAAACTTACGGATGCTTCCGTTAAAAAAAAAGCAGCTATATTTGTTTCTAAAGAAGATCATTGCCTGTATGAACTATTGTGGCAAAAAAGCTCAGGCGATTTATTCCTGGATATCGTTTGCATCGTGTCGAATCACAACTCGCTTTTGCACATAGCCCAATCATATGGAGTCCCTTTTATATTTGCGCCTCTTAAAGATAATCAAACCGAACAGGAAAATTTTATAAAAAAAGAGTTTAAAAGATTAAATTTAGAAATAGATTTTATAATACTTGCAAAATATATGAGAATATTGTCGGGAAATTTTATTGATTCTTTTCAAAAAAAAATAATTAATATCCATCATTCATTTTTACCATCGTTTCCTGGTGCAAAACCTTACTTTCAGGCGTATAAAAAGGGGGTAAAATTAGTAGGCGCAACCGCACATTTCGTAAACGAGAAATTGGACGACGGACCTATCATAGAGCAGGATATAATAAGAATAAATCATGGAGACAATATAGACGAAATTAAAAGAAAGGGGAAAATAGTCGAAAAATTAGTTCTTGTCAAAGCAGTTAAACTTTTTACCGATGATAGAATATTGGAATACGATAATAAAACTATAATATTTGAATAGCTAATAAACGGACAAATTTTACGATAAATGTTTCACGTGAAACAAAACCGTAATAAATTTTTGATTTATAAAATTAATTATTAATGATATAATTTTTTCGTAAATTAATTTAATTAAAATTTGCTTTAAATGTCTAAAATAATAAGTATTTCTAATCAAAAAGGCGGCGTGGGCAAAACTACAACCGCAGTCAATATAGCGGCGTGTCTTTCCGCTTACGAGAAAAAAGTCCTGCTGATAGATGCCGACCCGCAGGCAAATGCCACAAGCGGATTAAATATTATCGTCGAAAAACATAATCCGTCGCTTTACGAATGTCTCACTGGCCAATCCAGCGTTTATAACGCTGTTTATGCGACGCAAATGAAAAATCTTTTTATGATACCTGCGACTTCCGATCTTGCCGGAATAGAAGTAGAACTTGTCAATATGGATGAAAGAGAATATTTTTTTAAAAAAAAAATAATAGATGAAATTAAAAACGATTACGATTATATTTTTATAGACACCCCGCCTTCGCTTGGACTTATTACTATTAATGCGCTTACCGCTTCGGACAGCGTTTTAATTCCTATGCAATGCGAATATTATTCCTTAGAAGGCATATCGAGGCTTATGCAGACCATCAAACTCGTCAACCAGCGTCTTAACAAAACCTTGCATATAGAAGGAGTTCTGTTTACCATGTTCGACGGAAGGGTTAACCTTACAAATCAGATAGTCGGTGAGGTTAAAAAATATTTCGGACAAAAAATTTATGAAAACGTTATACCCAGAAATGTTAAGCTGCCGGAAAGTTCAAGCTTTGGAAAGCCGATAATTTTATACGATATAAATTCAAAAGGGGCAGTATATTATATAGAATTAACCAAGGAATTTTTATTAAAAGCATCATAAAAGAAGATAATTATGGAAGAAAAAGAAAAACGCATTAAAAAAAATGTTTTGGGAAGAGGACTCGGGGCCCTTTTAACCGACGTTTTAAATCAAAACAATGACCGCCCGCCTTTAGAAAAGGAATTTTCAGTGTTCGAAATAGATATAAATAAGATAAATACCGGCATTTATCAACCAAGGCAGTATTTTGACGAGGATAAGCTCGCGGAATTAAAAAGTTCTATCAAAGAAAACGGGATAATTCAGCCATTGATAGTAGCTAAATCCAAAAAAGACGGCGAATATGATTTAATAGCCGGCGAAAGAAGATACAGGGCGGCAAAAGAACTTAAGTTTCAAAAAGTTCCCGCAATCATTAAAGACGTTGCGGGAGTTATCGCCCTTGAAATTGCGCTTATAGAAAACATACAAAGGCAGGATTTAAACGTTATAGAGGAGGCAAACTGCTATCTAAGGCTTATAGAAGAATTTAAATTGACCCATGAGGAACTTTCGGTTAAGGTTGGCAAGGACAGGGCTACCATAAGCAACATGATAAGGCTCCTTGCTCTGCCGGATGAAATTAAAAAGGAACTTGTTTGCGGTAAAATTTCTCCGTCGCATGCAAGAAACCTTGTCGGTCTTTCAGACGATGAAGCAAGCATGCTCCTTAGCGCTATTTCCGGGAAAAAGTTAAACGTCCGGGAAACGGAACGCATAGCAAAAGAATATAGATTAAAAAAGAACAAACAAAAACCGGAAAAGGATTTGTCTATTTTTTCCCAGATTAAAAGTTATGAAAATGAATTATTGGAAGCGCTTCAAACAAAAGTTGCGATTGACTACAAAAGCAAAGGTCCCGAAATAAAGGGCAAAATATGGATAGAATTTTATTCGTCGGAAGAACTTGAAAGAATAATCGAAACAATAAACAGAAAATAATTATTATATGAATATATGGATGAATTAGTTATAACCTGGAACGGCCTTTTATTCGAAGCCGTATCTTTTTTGATATTTACATATCTTTTAAACCTTTTTTTGTTCAAACCTATAAAAAAAATCTTAAAGGAGAGAAAAGACATAGAAAACTGCGGCAATGAAAACAGAAAATATTTCGAAGACTTAACAAATAAATTATATGAGAATGCAGAGCATGAAAAAAAGAAGTTAAAAATTGAAATAAATAAAATAAAAAAAGATTACGGAAACGAAGCCTCAAACGAGGCGCACAGGATTGTTTTATATGCAAAAAATGAAGGGATTCTGATGTCCGATAATATGATTAAAAAATTCGGTAAAGAAAAAAACGCGATTATGGAGGATTATAAATCAAGCGTAGGCGAAATGGCAAATTTGATATATAAAAAAATTTTAGACTAATATTAAATAATTAAATATATGAATCTTTTTTGGCGGATATTCGATACGGTCTTATTAGCCGCAGGCATTGCTTTTATTTATATAAAATACGGAACGCCGTTTTTCGGAAAAAGGAAAAGCGGGATAGAAGCAGCCTTGACTAAAGCCAAGGAATACGAAAAACAAGCTAAGGCCTTGTATGAGGAAGCGAAAAAAGATGTTGGAAAAACCAAATCGGAAATAGCGGAAATTAAAAAAGAAGCCATCAAAGAAGCTGCTTTAGAAAAAGAAAAAATATTGGAAGACGCTAAAAAGTCTGCGGAAAAGATTTTAGACGATTATATAAAACAGGCAAAATCGGAAATAGACAACCAAAAAAGGCAGTTATTCGAAGAAACTTTAAATATGTCTTTTAAAGCAGTGCATGACATTCTTGAAAAAGAAATAAATACTGAAACATTTTTAAAAATAAACGATAACATGCTTAAACTTCAAGAGGAAGCATTTGCAAAACAATCAAATAAGTAAAAGATATGCTTCGGCTATTTTTGAAATTGCAATGCAATTTGGAACAGCCGGGCAAATTTTTAAAAACCTCGAAGATCTTACCTTTTTCTGTTACGACCAACTCTGCCTCAAAGAATTTCTTTCCCAAATATATATAAACAAGAAAGAAAGATTTGATGTTGTAGATTTAATAGGAAAGAAGCTGTCGTTCAACAAATATTTTATAAATTTTGTCCATCTTTTAATAGAAGACGAAAGAATCGGATATTTGCCGAAAATTTTGAGCGAATATTCAATATTGATGGACCGATTTTTAAATATATTGAGAGTAAAAGTAGTTTCTGCAAAAGAATTAAAACCCGAAGAAAAAGAAACGATAAAAAATATTATACAAAAACATTTTAATAAAACAGCCAATATAAAGTCTGAGATTAACGAAAAAATAATAGCCGGCTACATAATAAATATCGATAACGTATTATATGACGCCAGCATAAAAACTATGACGGATAATCTTTATAATTATTTAAGGAAAGAGGCTTATATCTATGGCGGTTAAGGCTTCGGAAATTACGGATATAATAAAAAGTAAAATAATATCTTATACGAAAAATGTCGATATTAGCGAAACGGGAATTGTTTTATCGGTAGGCGACAACGTCGCCAAAATTTACGGCATAAAAAATGCGATGATAGGAGAAATGCTTGAATTTTCCCCCGACGTTTACGGTTACGTTTTAAATTTGGAAGAAGACAATGCGGGGGTTATCGTATTAGGAGAAGAATTTTTAGTAAAAGAAGGCGACACTGTAAAAAGAACCGGAAAAATTATAGAGGTTCCGGTGGGGATGGGAATCCTGGGAAGAGTTTTAGACGGACTGGGAAGGCCGATAGACGGAAAAAACCCTATAAAAGCGGAGCAATATTACCCTATCGAAAGAAAAGCGCCAGGCATAATACAGAGAAAAAAGGTAAACGAACCTTTATATACTGGAATTAAAGTTATAGACGCTTTAATACCTATAGGAAGAGGGCAGAGAGAACTTATAATAGGGGACAGACAGACGGGAAAAACTGCAATAGCCATAGATACCATATTAAACCAGAAAGATTCCGGGGTTTATTGTATTTATGTGGGAATAGGACAAAAACAGTCGAGTATTTCGTTTATTTACGACAGGCTTATGAGCTCAGGGGCTATGAAATATACGGCAATAATTGCGGCTAATGCGAGCGAACCGGCTGCGCTCCAATATTTTGCGCCTTATACCGGAGCCACTATGGCTGAATATTTTAGGGATAACGGCAAACATTGCCTTATAATATACGACGATTTATCCAAGCATGCGGTTGCATACAGGGAACTTTCCCTGCTTCTCAGGAGGCCTCCGGGAAGGGAAGCATATCCGGGCGACGTATTTTATCTTCACTCGAGATTATTGGAAAGGGCGGCTAAACTGAACGACGCACACGGCGGTGGATCGCTTACTGCCCTGCCGATTATAGAAACGCAGGCGGGAGACGTTTCGGCATATATTCCTACCAACGTCATATCTATTACGGACGGGCAGATATTTTTGGAAACAGACTTGTTTTATGCAGGAACAAGGCCTGCAGTTAATGCAGGACTTTCTGTTTCCAGGGTGGGGGGAGACGCTCAAATTAAGGCTATGAAACAAGTTTCGGGCGGGCTCAGGCTTTCTTTGGCTCAATACAGGGAATTAGCAGCTTTTTCCCAATTCGGCGCGGATTTAGATAAAACTACGCGGGAAATGCTTGCGCGAGGTAGAATGATGTCAGAAATACTTAAGCAGCCGCAATACTCTCCGATGCCTGTAGAAAAGGAGACCGTCATATTGTTTGCCGTAGACAAAGGCTATTTGCATGAATATAAACTGTCTTCCATAAAAAAATACGAGAAAGAGCTTTTGTCGTATATAGAAAATAATAACCCCGAAATTTATGAAAGCATTAGGGGGAAAAAGACAATCGACGATGAACTTAAAATTAATCTTATAGCCGCCCTCGATAAATTTAAAAATATTTTTACGGAAGACTGATTATGCCTAATTTAAAATCTATAAAAAGAAAAATTTCCAGTATTAAAAATACAAGACAAATAACAAGGGCCATGAAAATGGTGGCGGCTTCTAAATTAAAAAAAAATCAATCCGCGATGAACGAATATAAAGCATATGCCAAAGCATACGGCGATGCCGTTAAAAATATTTCCACCAATACAATCCTATATTCCCATCCTTTTTTCAAGGGATACGAGGCGCTTAATAACGCAAAAAACGCGAGTAATACCGGCATAATAATAATATCGACTGACAGGGGACTTTGCGGTTCATTTAATTTGAATTTATTTAAACTTTTTTTAGAAACCATACATTCAAAAGAATTAAATCTGAATATAAGCGGCCATAAGATACAATTATATATAACAGGCAAAAAGGGTTTGGATTTTTTTAAAAAAAGCGCTTACGATATAGCCTTTGGCATGTCTTATTACGAAGAAGGTTCGCCGGATAGACTATCCGCTATATTGTCGGATAATATATCGAACGATTTTGTAGAAAATAAAATGAAAGAGGTTTATATAATATCAAACTCTTACGTTTCTACCATGCAGCAAAAAGCTGCCGCCGAAAAAATATTACCCATAGGTTCCGATAATGCCGGCGCAAATAAAAAAAGCGGCGGTTATTTAATTGAACCCGCCGAATATGAACAAGAAATAATAGATAAAATTTTTAAAGATTACATTAAAACTAAAATTTATTTTAAAATTTTAGAATCTTTTGCAGGCGAACAGGCAGCGAGAATGATTGCTATGGATAACGCCACAAGAAATGCCGGACGGCTTATAAACAAATTGACCGTGTCTTATAATAAAGCAAGACAAGCGGCGGTTACGCTTGAAATTTTAGACATTATTAATGGAGCAAACGCCATAAAATAAATTTTTAGAGGATATCTTGATGAACGAAGGTTTTATTAGTCAAATTATAGGCCCAGTCATCGACGTTAAATTCGAAAATAAAAAATTACCCTCCATTTATAACGCATTAACGCTAACTAATCCCTCTATAAACGATAAGGAAAATAATTTAGTCCTTGAAGTCGCGCAACATCTCGGCGAAGATACGGTGAGATGCATTGCTTTAGATTCCACTGACGGTTTGTCGAGGGGGATTAAAGTAATGGATACCGGAAATAAAATAACCGTCCCCGTTGGAAGGGAAGTGCTTGGAAAAATATTTAACGTTATAGGGGAACCAGTGGACGAACTTCCGTCGGTTCATTTTAAATCGAGGCTTCCAATTCACAGACCTGCCCCGACTTTTGAAGAGCAGGCTACAAATATCGAAATATTAGAAACCGGCATTAAGGTTATAGACCTTTTAGAACCTTATTTAAAAGGCGGCAAGGCAGGTTTATTCGGAGGAGCAGGCGTCGGCAAAACAGTCCTCGTTATGGAACTTATACATAATATTGCAATAGAACACGGCGGTTTTTCGGTATTTGCCGGCGTGGGCGAAAGAACGAGGGAAGGAACAGACTTATGGACGGAAATGAAAGAATCGAAGGTTTTGGATAAGGCCGTACTGGTTTATGGACAGATGAACGAGCCTCCTGGAGCAAGAGCTAGGGTCGCCCTTTCCGCATTGACGATGGCCGAATATTTCCGGGACGAAGAAAAACAGGACGTGCTTGTTTTTATAGATAATATTTTCAGGTTTGCTCAGGCAAATTCAGAAGTAAGCGCCCTTCTTGGAAGAATACCGTCCGCCGTCGGCTATCAGCCCACTCTTGCAACCGATATGGGCGAACTTCAGGAAAGGATAACAAGTACGAAAAAAGGCTCTATTACTTCAGTTCAGGCCGTTTATGTTCCGGCCGACGATTTAACCGACCCTGCCCCTGCAACGACTTTTGCCCATTTAGATGCGACGACAGTACTTTCGAGGCAGATTGTAGATCTTGGAATTTATCCTGCGGTTGACCCTTTAGATTCCACATCAAGGGCATTGGATGCCAATATTATAGGAGAAGAGCATTACGACACGGCAAGAAAAGTTCAGGCAGTTCTCCAAAAGTATAAAGAGCTTCAGGATATAATCGCAATTTTAGGAATGGACGAACTTTCGGAAGACGATAAGTTAATAGTAAACAGGGCAAGAAGAATACAGAGGTTTTTATCCCAGCCTTTCTTCGTAGCGGAAGTTTTTACGGGTTTTTCTGGAAGATACGTACCTTTGAAAGAAACTATACGCGGTTTTAAAGAGATTTTAGAAGGTAAGCATGACGGTTTGCCGGAGCAGGCTTTTTATATGGTAGGAACAATAGAAGAAGCGATAGAAAAAGCAAAAGGATTAAATTTAAACAAATAAATAAAGTATGCTTCTTAATTTAAGGGTAGCTAATAAAAAAAAGCTGGTTTTCGAGGGAGAGGCGGATTTTTGCGAAATTCCGACAGAGGCGGGTATAGAAGGGATTATGCCGAAGCATATAAATTTTATCGCTAATCTGGCTCCAGGGAAAATAAAATATAAAACCGGCAAAAAAATAAACGAAATTGATACGGCAGGGGGAGGGTTCGTCGAAGTCAGTAACGACAATATAAATATTTTGCTTGATTCCTGATTGATATTTTGATTTAAAAATATTAATATATTAACTTAATAAACTAATCGCAAAATAATATAAAATAATATCGCAAAAAATGATAGATATTAAGCTTATCAGGGAACAGAGAGAATACGTTAAGAAGGAGATGGAAAAGCTTTTTGTGCCAGTCCCTATCGATGAAATTTTTGAACTAGACGAATCTAAAAGAAAACTTATATACGATTCCGAATGTTTAAGAAATACAAGAAAAATACTTTCCAAGGAAATAGCTTCCGAAAAAGACGAAGAAATAATAGCGGCAAAAAAAAATGAAGTAAAAAAAATTAACGATTTAATTAAACTTCAGGAAGATGAATTAAGCGCTTTCGAAGAAAGACTTAATTTGTTAATGTTGAATGTTCCTAATTTACCGGCTGCAGAAGTGCCAGTCTGCAAAGACGAAAACGGGAATACCGCGATCGCATATTTCAACGAAAGGAAAAAGTTTAGTTTTGAACCTAAAACCCATTATTATATAGGACAGAAAAGAGACCTGATAGATTTCGAAAGAGGAGTTAAAATCTCGGGAACGCGGTTTTATATTCTCAAAAAGGGTCTTGCTAAACTGCAAAGGGCGCTCATTAATTTTATGCTTGACGTCCATATTAATTATCACGATTACGAAGAAGTTTACCCGCCGTTTATGGTTAACGAAGAATGTTTAACAGGAACGGGTCAGTTGCCAAAATTTTCGGATAATCTATATAAAGACGAAGATTCGGGGCTTTGGTTCGTTCCCACCGCCGAAGTTCCGGTAACTAATATGTATAGGAACGAAGTGCTCAGCATAGAAAAACTTCCTATAAAACATGTCGCCTATACCGCATGTTTTAGGAAGGAACAACTATCTGCCGGCAAAGACACAAAAGGAATAAAAAGAGGGCATCAGTTCGATAAGGTAGAAATAGTAAAAATTGCAACGCCGGAAACAGCTAAGGAAGAATTATCGGGGCTTATAGCCGATGCGCAGGATATACTTAACAGACTTGACATTCCCCACAGGCTTGTCCAAATATGTACCGGAGATTTAAGCTTTACCGCAAGCGAAAAATACGACATAGAGGTTTTCGCTCCCGGAATAAACGAATGGCTCGAAGTAAGTTCCTGTTCTAATTTCGGCTCTTTTCAAGCAAGAAGAGCAAATATAAAATTTAAAAGGGATAAAAACTCCAAAGCCGAATTTGTCGCTACGCTTAACGGTTCAGGACTTGCCTTGCCAAGAGTTATGATTGCCGTTATAGAAAACTATCAAACGGAAGACGGTTATATAAAAATTCCGGATGCTTTAAAAACATATTTTGGACATGACGAGTTTATTTAAGAAATAATCATGGCAAACCGTAAAAAAATAATATGGGGAGTTATAATTACATTTTTTTCGGCTTACTCCATATTATCCCTTTATTCATATAATATACTTCAACAGACCTTTAATTCATATTCAATTTCTACTGTTAGCAAGAACAATTGGGGAGGATATTTCGGCGGGGTTTTGTCTAATTACCTGCTGGCCGTTTTCGGCCTTGTTTCTTTTCCTGTAATATTTCTGCTACTAATCTCCGGTTTATTTTTAATACTTAACAGACCGTTAATTAAAAAATTTTACTCAGGAGTTTTAATCGGCCTGCTGGCGCTTTCCATATTTTTATACAGATTATTTCCCAAGGTTTCATACCATGGATATTTAGTATCGGGGGGGGGATTTCTAGGAAGAGAACTATACGGCTTTCTTTTTAAATTTTTCGGCGAAGCCGGAACTATAATAATAATTATATTGCTTTTCCTGTCAGCATTTTATATTTTTTTTAAGAAGTTTAACCCGGAACAAATAAAAGCTTTTTATGATTATATATTTAATTTGTCAAAGGTAGATATAAGGAAAATTAAATGGTTGGATCTTAATTCGCGATTAGTCGGGTTAAAAGCATTTTTTTCGGCTTTAAAACTTAAATTTGAAAAAAGGAAAGGGCTTAAAAAAAGAAAAAAAAGTTTTGTCATTAATAAAGAGCTGTTTGGCGGAACGAGAGAGGAACTTATTAGCGATTTGGAAACTAAAACGGAAGCTGGAACCTCAAGTTTAACCGGCAGCGCTATAATGGAGAAAGACGTCTCATTCGACTTTATAGACGACAGGGATTCGAAAATTCCTCCGATTTCATTATTGATGAATAAAGACGGAATGCTTAGAGATTTTCAAAAGCCCGATAAAATGTCTTTGCTCGGCAATGCGCCGTTAATCGAAAAAAAACTTATGGATTTCGGGGTCAAAGGCAAGATTGTAGGTATAAATCCTGGTCCTATCGTAACCATGTACGAATTCGAACCGGCAAGCGGCGTCAAAATCGGAAAAATTTTATCACTTTCCGAGGAACTGACTATGGCTTTAAAATCGAAACCGGTACGAATAACCGGCGTAATAGAAGGTAAATCTGCGGTAGGCATCGAGGTTCCTAACAACAGAAGGGAGACCGTTTTATTTTCGGAAATTTTAAATTCTAAAGATTTCATCGATTCTAAATCCCTGCTTACCATAGTTCTCGGTAAAAATATTATGGGGAAAAACATGGTCTTCGATATTGCCAAAGCGCCGCATCTGTTAATCGCCGGTGCTACCGGAGCAGGAAAGAGCGTATTTATAAATACTTTAGTAATGAGCCTTCTTTTTAAGGCGACTTACGAAGAACTTAACTTTTTAATGATAGACCCTAAAAGATTGGAACTGACGCCTTTCGAAAATTTGCCTCATTTAATTAGCGACGTGGTTTACGATGTAAAAAAGGCGGATATAGCGCTTAAGTGGGCTGTTTCGGAAATGGAGGATAGATACAGAATACTTCAGGCCGAAGGAGTTAAAAATATCGAACAGTTTAACGAAAAATCCAAAAAAAAAGGCTTAAAATTCATGTCTTACTTGGTTATTATAATAGACGAATTAAGCGATTTAATGCTGATGAGTCCGAAAGACGTCGAAACTTCTATAATAAGGCTTTCCCAGATGGCCAGAGCATGCGGCATCCATCTTGTAATCGCCACCCAGCGGCCGTCAGTTAACGTAGTAACGGGCGTTATTAAAGCAAATATGCCGTCCCGCATATCTTTTTTAGTTTCGTCGAAAGTCGATTCGAGAACAATATTGGATTCAAATGGCGCAGAAGAACTTCTCGGAAGCGGCGATATGTTATTTATGCCTTCGGGACAAGGAAAATTAATAAGGATACACGGCTCTTATATATCGGAAGAGGAAACTAAAACCGTGTTGGATTTTATATTGAAAAAAAATCTACCTTCCCAAAAAAACGAAAAACTAATAAATGAATTTGACAATGCGGGTAATTTTGATAGAATAATTACGGATGACCCGGACGATGAAATATACAACGAAGTATTAAATTTCGTACGTTTGGAAGAAGACGGCGAAAATATTTCCATATCCTACGTCCAGAGAAGATTTAGGATAGGTTTTAACAGGGCGGCGAGAATTATAGAAAAATTGCAAAATGAAGGAATTTTAACAAAGAAAAGGAGAGCAGCAAAATGAAAAAAATAGCGCCGACAATCTTATCTATAAAATTTTTGATTTTAATTGCCTTTTTTCATTTAGTTTATCTGTCATATTTCGTTCCAAAAGTTTACAGTATGCCTCTTAAGTATGCCGGAACTGTCCGTAAAATAGAGGAAAAATACAAAAACGTCCGCTCCATAAAGGCATATTTTTATCAGAAGGAAATTATTCCCGGATATTCGCAGAACATGGTTTTTAAAGGCTATTTTTATTATAGGCGCAATAATCATGAAGGCAGGACATGGGGGATGGCCTGGATTTACGAATATCCATTTCATAAGCGTCAGGTCTTAAAGAACGGCAGACTTTATATCGTAAACGACAAGATAAAAAAAGTTACGGTAATAAACGTAGGGGAAGAAAGAGGCGGATTTCCTCCTAACGTGATCGAAGTTATAGGCGGTTTGACCAAATATTTTAAGGTGGAAAATATTTATAAGAATCCGGCTTCAAGACAAATAGTTCTTGTACTCAGACCTATAAAAATGCAAAGGGCAAAAAAGATATACGTCGGTTTCGGCGATAAAAACCTTAAAATAAAGTCATTGAAAATTCTTACGTATCAAGGACAGACAATAAAATTTAAATACAAACGTGTTAAAATTAACGCAAACATAAGCGGCAAGGTTTTTAATACCGATTTTCCTTCTTATTATAAAATAATAAAATCAAACTAATTTTAAGTTTTAAGCCGGAGAAATTCATTATGCCTTCTTTCGATATAGTATCAAAAGCCGATATGCAGGAAGTGGACAACGCTATAAATCAAGCCATGAAAGAAATCGGCGGACGATACGATTTTAAGGGTTCTAAAAGCGACATTAAAAGGCAGGATAATATAGTTACCTTACTCGGCGACGACGACTATAAGCTAACGGCAGTCATAGATATATTCAAAGGCAAGCTGATAAAACGCGGCGTTTCCGTAAAATTTCTCAATTTTAAAAAAAAGGAAGAGGCGTCTAAAGGGATGATGCGGCAGGAAGTTGAAATTAAGGAGGGCATCGACAAAGAGTCGTCGAAAAAAATTATTCAGGAAATAAAGAAAACGGCCCCGAGAGCCGGCGTCGAAAACCTAAAAGACCATTTGAGAGTCAGTTCTAAATCTAAAGACGAGCTTCAAGGGATAATTTCCCGTTTGAAAACCTTTCCGTTGGATTTAGAGCTTTCATATATAAACTTTAGAGATTAATTCTTGCCCAATTTTTAAGCATTAATTTTTTTATTGCATATTTTTTATGCAAAATATATAAATAATTATTATATTTTTCAAGTTTATTATGCTTAGTTATTGGCATATTTTTTGCATTTTTAACTTATTGGAAAACTGGAGGCTCGATTGCGATGAAAAAAGTTGAAGCTATTTTTAAACCGTTCAAACTCGACGATGTAAAAGAATCTCTTAATAAGTTAGGGGTTCAGGGTCTGACGGTTACGGAAGTCAAAGGATACGGAAGGCAGAAAGGACATACCGAATTATACAGGGGGGCTGAATACGTCGTCGATTTTATTCCTAAAGTAAAAATAGAAGTCGTCGTTTCAGACGACAGGCTTACATCTGTCATTGAGGCAATAACCGCAAGCGCAAAGACCGGGAGGATAGGCGACGGAAAAATTTTTATTTTGCCGGTTGAAGACGCCATAAGAATCAGGACAGGGGAAAGAGGAGATGAAGCTCTATAGTTTTATAATAAATTATATTAAATCAATTAATTAATTTTAAAAATTTTTGGAGGACAAATGACCGAAAACGAAGTAACGCAATTTATCAAAGAAAATGAAATTAAGTTCGCAGACGTAAAATTTTGCGATTTATTGGGGACATGGCAGCATTTTACCGTGCCTGTAAGCGAAGTCTCTAAAGATATTTTTAAAGAAGGTTTTGGATTCGACGGCTCCAGCATAAGAGGATGGCAGGCGATAGACGCTTCCGATATGCTTATAATTCCCGACGCTTCTACTGCTGTTGTAGATAATTTTATAGAGGCAAAAACTTTATCCTTAATATGCAATATTAAAGACCCAATAACGGGAAAATATTATGAAAGAGATCCGCGTTTCATAGCCCAAAAAGCGGAAAAATATTTAAAGTCCACAGGCATTGCCGATACGGCTTATTTTGGACCGGAAGCGGAATTTTTTATTTTCGACGACATTAGATACGACCAGACGGCAAATAGCGGGTATTACTACATAGATTCCGAAGAAGGGATATGGAATACGGGAAGGGAAGAAGTGCCTAATCTCGGCCATAAACCGAGGCATAAAGAAGGTTATTTCCCGGTTTCTCCGATAGATACCCAGACCGACATTAGAAACGAAATGGCTTTGGAACTTCAAAACGTAGGCATTAGGGTTGAAGCGGCGCACCATGAAGTCGCTACCGGCGGTCAGGCGGAAATCGATATGAGGTTTAATTCTTTAACCTCTATGGGCGACAATTTTATGTGGTTTAAATACATAATTAAGAACGTCGCAAGAAGATACGATAAAACCGCAACTTTTATGCCGAAGCCGCTTTTCGGGGACAACGGCTCAGGCATGCATATACATCAGTCTTTATGGAAAAACGGACAGCCTCTTTTTGCGGGAAAAGAATATGCGGGTTTGTCCGAAATGGGACTTTACTATATAGGCGGAATATTAAAGCACGCCAAAGCATTATGCGCATTTACCAATCCTACAACCAATTCTTATAAGAGATTAGTTCCCGGATTCGAAGCACCAGTAAATTTTGTTTATTCGTCGAGAAACAGAAGCGCCGCAATTAGAATACCAATGTATTCTTCTTCGCCGAAGACAAAAAGAATAGAATACCGGACGCCGGATCCTACCGCAAACGGATACCTTGCTTTTTCGGCATTGCTTATGGCAGGATTGGACGGCATTAAAAATAAAACAAAGCCCGGCAATCCCGTCGATAAAGATTTGTTCACGCTGTCTAAAAAAGAACTTAAAAATATTCCCGTTGCACCGGGTTCATTAGAAGAGGCATTAAGGGAACTCGAAAAAGACCATAAGTTCTTGCTTGAAGGGGGAGTTTTTACGGAAGAATTAATACAGGCTTGGATTGAACGCAAAATGGAAAACGACGTCAATCCAGTCCGTATGAGGCCGGTTCCTTATGAATTTGCGTTGTATTACGACGTTTAATGCATAAAATAATAAAATAAACATAAACTTTTACAAGCATACAAAATAATAAGAAGACAAAACTAATATAATTATAATAGTTTTGTCTTCTTATTTGCTTTTTTGAATAATATTGTTTATAATCTGCATAACAGTATTTTAAAAATTAAAAAAGTAAAAGATTAAAGGATGTCTATTTTATGTATTATGCTAACTGAATAAACAGAGGGGTCAGAGCGGCCTCTCCGTAAATAAAATCCCATATTCCCATTCATACTTTGATGCTTTAGGGCGTTAAAGCATATTTCTTCATAGAGTTTAATAGATAAAAAGCTCTATGAGGCAATTAAATTAAAAATGGAGGGATTGTTTATGCAGACGTTGGCATACTATATCGTCGGATTTTTGTGGGCGTTGTTTACCGGCTTTGTTTTTTCTACGGTAGGAGCCGCCGGAGGCATTCTTGCAAGCTTTGGATTTATTACCATATTGCATGTTCATGCCGCTAATTCCGTAAAAGTAATGAGCCAGATTCTTATCATAGTTTCTCCAGTTGTAGCCCTTCCGATATATTTAAGACAGGACAGGACCAAGCAGATAAAAACCATTTTATTTTATCTCGGCTTTATCATAGCGGCGGGAGCTATTTTTGGCGCTATAATCGGCTCGTGGTTTTCCAAGAATTTTCTTTTTGAATTAAAATCGTTTAAATATTTATTCGGATATTTGACATTTTTGGTCGTCGCGATGATGGCTTATAATATTTTGAAGCAAAGAAGAAAGAAAAAAACGGAACAAGATAAAAATAACGACGAGGAAAGATACAATGTCCCTTCGATAATCAAATTTTCGGCTAAAAGAATCGATTTTCGTTGCCTGCATAAAGATTATTCGGTATCGCCTATAATACTGTTTATAGCCGGGTTTATAATTGCGGTTTTATCGTCTATTTTTGGCGTCGGCGGGGGATTTTTGATTGTTCCGATTCTTACCGACGTAATAGGGCTTCCGGTTTTTTTGGCGGCAGGCATAAGCATTCTCGTGGTTTTTATCTCGTCTTTAACCAGCGTGACAAATTATATAAGAATGGGGGTTCCCTTGATTATACCGGTATTATTAACGACGCTTGCTGGAGTTGTCTCAGGTTCGATAATAGGTCCAAAAATTTCCCAGCTATTAAATGAAAAAAAGTTAAAATATATTCTTATGGCGCTATTAGTTTTTATAGGCACGTTTTATTTGTTTAAACCGTAGATAAAATATTAACTTATAAAAAAACGGAGGAAAATGGAGCCGGTTGAAGTAAAAATTATCACAAAGTGTCCGCCGCACGGAAGATGCAAAATGTATTCGTCCGTAGTATGGCTTATTATTTCCACTTTTAAAAACGTCAAAATTTCTATAATTCCTTCTGACTTTAGAAGCGAAAGCGATCCTGACGGGCCGTGCGTTATAATAAAAGGTAATGTTATAGAGCCTTCCAACACGATTTACGTTTCAGGCGAGGATTTTATCGGCGCCCTTAAAGAAGCCGGCGCCATCACATATGAGGGAGTTAATCCCGATGTTTCCGCATTTGACGAGGTAATAGAAAAATGCATTGGTTAAATAATAAAAGACAGTAAAAATTTTGCAACCGTAAAGGAAAAATGGAGACTAATCATTATGTCTGATACAACATACAATTCATGCGGACAAGAAGAGCATAAATCCAATTGTTTAATATGCGGGCAGCCGCTTGAATATTTCTCTGCCGCAGTTGAAGTAACCTGTTTTTACTGCGATAAAAAAGAAAAAGGGAGTATTGCCTGCTCTAAGGATTTAGGGCATTATGTCTGTGACGACTGCCATAATTTATCTTCGTATAATTATATAAAAGATTTTATATTATCCGCGGATAGTAAAAATCCTTTTGAAATCGCGTTTGATATATTGAATAATTCAAACGTGAATATTCCAATGCTGGGATGCCATCATGCCTATATTTTAACCGGAGCGGTTTTAGCATCGCTAAAAAACAGGGGATATATAAATATTCCTAAAGAAGTTATCAAAGAAGCCTTTTACAGGCTGTCGAAACAGGCCGTAGGAGGATATTGCGGCTTAAGCGGAGTTTGCGGGATTGTTCCCGCAGGAGGTATCGTATATTCTATTTTAACCGGTTCCGTCTGCGGCAAAAACGAAGAACAAAATATTACGATGGGAGTTACGGCTCTTCTTTCCAAGGCGTTATACGATCTAACCGGACCTTCCTGCTGCAAGGCATATCTTTTTAAAGCACTGGAAATACTGTCGGCATCTTTATACGAAGATTTTAATTTTATTTTAATCGATAGCAACGTCTGTATAAAATGTAATTTTAAAGAGTTGCATCCTCACGGGTGCATGAGGGATAGATGCCCATATTATTTGGATTCTTATATTTTAACGGCCGAAAAATTAAAAGAAAATTTAAAAAATGCCGCTGCTACGGAAGGAATATTTAAAGTTGCCCCCGTCGAAATCAGCATTAATTTAGACAAGTCCAACCTCGAAGGCAATAATAATATATTGCCAGCGCCATGCTGAAAGTAAATATGCCTTAGTTTAAGGCATATTTACTTGAGATATTTATCCGTTATAAGGTATATTGTAATGAAACGTATTTCCAAAATATAGCGATATTACCGAAAGATAGTTAAAAAATATTAGTATCCCTACCGCGATTAAAATAATTCCGCTGATAACCGAAATAGTCCGCACAAAAGGCTTAATTTTCTTAAACGCCGATAAAAACAGGTTTACTGATAAAGAACTAACTAAAAACGGAACGGCAAGGCCCATAGCATAAACGAAAAGCAGTTCCGCCCCGGTAGCCGCATTGTGAAGCGTCGAGGCTATAAAAAGAATGGAAGCGAGTATAGGTCCGATGCATGGAGTCCAGGCAGCCGCGAAAAAAACGCCTACCAAAGCCGAACCTATTAATCCTAAAGGCTTTGTTTTAAGATTAACCGCCGCGTCTCGGTTCATAAAGGATAAGAATTTAATTTTATTGAATGCGCCGAGAATGAATAAACCCATAACGATTATGAAAATACCGGCGATTCTCATAAGCCATATGGAGTGCAAAAGGCTGCCTGCCGCGCTCGAAAACACGCCTAAAAGAACGAAAACTACCGTAAATCCAACAATAAACATCAACGAATGTTTAACGGCTGTAAATTTTGCCTTAGGGTTTTCTTTTATAAGCTCGTCCATCGACAAACCGGATATATAGGAAAGATATGACGGTATCAACGGAAACACGCACGGACTTATAAAGGAAAATAGACCGGCAAGAAATGCTACGGCGAATGAAACGTTAGGCGTAAAAAAAGAATTCATATGCAAAAATATCCTATATTTTTATATTTAAAAACAATAATTCGATTTATAGATGCATGATAATACTGTTTAATTATATCAAAATTTAATTTCTTTTTAAGAATTTTCCAAAATTTTTAAGGAATCTAAATTAATATCAGGTATGTGTCAAAACGGGATGTCGTCGTCCTCGCCCTGTTGGTTTGAAACGTTATTATTTGCGGATGCGGCTCCGTAAGCGTTGTTTCCATTCTGTCCGGCATAGCCGTAATCGGTAGAAACTTGACCGTAATCGGCATCGGCAGGGGGTTCTGGGCTGCCCGCTACGCCCTTAGCACCAAGAAGAACGATATTTGTCGCTACGACTTCGGATATATATTTTTTATTGCCGTCTTTGTCGTCGTAAGAACGGTTGTTAATTCTGCCTTCCACGAATACCTGTTTTCCTTTGCTTAGATAGTTTGCAAGTGTCTGTGCTATTTTCCCGAATATTACGATATTGTGCCATGTTGTCTTTTCGGATTTTTCACCCGATTGCGTTTTAAAATATTCCGATGTAGCGATAGGAAATTTTAAAATTGCCAGACCGTCCGGCGTGTAACGAAGTTCCGGGTCTTTCCCTAAATTGCCGATTAAAAGAACCTTATTAAGGCTTCCCATAATAATACCTCCAAAGTTTAAAATATTAATACTTTTTCGAATCGAAATTTTTTATTCTTGAAAATCTATGATAATTTAACTAAATTATTTTGGCAAGTTATATTTATATTAATTTTTTGTTAAGTTTAGGTTACATTTATGTTAAATTTATGTTACAAATTTAATAAAGTCCATAATAATTAGAAATAAGAACGTGAGGGATTAATAAATTATTAATTTTTTAGGATTTTAAATTAGAATATTCGTTACCACAACATAATATTTTTGCTTGACATTTTGCTTGACCTTTTTAAATAATGGGTTATAATTAAAATCATAGAAAAAACACAGGGGTATGGCAAAAAATATCGATTTGCATTAATAAACATCGCAAATTTAACGGTTTTTTTGCCTTAATATTAAATTGCCTGACGTTTAAGGAGTGTTCGGCATTTGCGTATGAATAAAAGGGGCGTTAAAGTTAAAATTAACAACAAAGGCGCTTCCTTGCTGGAGGTTCTGGTAGCCACTGCAATTTTGGCTGTTGGATTTTTGGGGGTGATAGCGCTGTCGACCTTTCTTTTTAAAACTAACGCACAGGCAACAAACAGGAGCGTTGCGTCAGAAATAGCCGAGATGCAAATGAGCCAGTTAAACTGCCTGGGAGCATCCGCCGCAGCGACCAATTTCGGCATTCCCTCATCATCATATTCGCTCACATATACATATACGGTGCATCCCAGCATTGTAAGTTCCGTAGCATCTTGTCCTGGTGTAAACACTAACCGACGCTCGTGCGTAACATCTTGCATTAATCCAGTTTTAACCCAAGGAGGTCCCGCCCCATCCGGACTTCCGCCGGGCGGTTTGGATATTACTATTCCCTATACGGTAAGTGTTGCGTTCGCCCCGTATGTTGCAGGAAACCCGTCGCCTCTTAAAGCCACGGTAACGGTCAGCTGGAACGGCGGGCAAGGACAGCAAGTCGTTACGTTCTATAGTGTTATTATATAATTAATACATAATCAATTATTTATTTCTAATTTTTTATTCTTTTGGAACAGGCAGGTAAAAAATGATGAAAGCTATAAAGAAACTCTTTAAATTTAAAAGGTTTTCAAGCGGCGGCTTTACGATGGTCGAGTTTATTATTGCCATTGCTATTTCGCTTATAATAGTGGGGGCGGCAAGCTATGTCTTTTTATCTCAATCTGGCGCCGTAAGAATAAGCAAGTCTGTTTCCGTCGAACAGCAAAGGCTTAACAACGCCTTTTATACAGTAAAACAAAACTTAAGAATGGCCGGGTTCGATTACGGGGGAGACTTTTTTAGAAATTCCGATCTTTCGGGAAGCATCCTTTCTATTTTACCCGTGCAGATAATCCCGGCGGATTATAACGGCGGTACGAATCCTTACGAAGTTCTTATAAGTTATAGTTCGATTATTAGTAGTAATTGTACTATAGCGTCGGTTGCCGCTTTAGGCAATGGTTCCGCAACGTTTGGATTGCCTGCGGCGACCGGCAGTTGTACCTCCAGCGATTTTTATAAGGGCGAAATTATTAATATTATTAATCCTACCTGGGCTCCAGACGCCTTGCCGGGATCTCCTCCGGTAACAATGTGCGTGACCAAAATTGAAGGGGCATCCGATCAGATTCAGGCAAATCCGGGACAGGGAATTACAGTATGTCCGTCCAATGTTACTAATGCCATACCTCCGAAGAGTGTTACTGGAGGAAGTATTTCGATAATAACCCAAGCGTTGTTTTATTGGTGGGATGTTGCCGGATATACCGCTCCTCTTACTACCGCTGGCGCTAATCCTTCTCCGTTTAATAAACAGGGGGTTTTATACGAATGTACCGTTCAGCCGCCCTTGCCGGAGTCGTCGGCGTTATCCGGCACTGCTCCGGTTTGTCAAGCCGGTACGGTCATTCAGCTTGAGGACAATGTAAATAATTTTAGCGTGGTGCCGTTTCCCGGCGCCGGGATAAATCCGATTACGCTCCAGCCTTATGTTTACATTTTGTCTATTTCGGCAACGTCTAATGCCGCCATTACTCCTTCTTCGCCGGCATTCAGCGTTAACACTGGATATAATTCGAATTTGAGCGGCGCAAGCCCCCAGCAAAACGGCTCTGCCATTTCCGGTTATAATATTGTTAAAACGCTTAACGCAAATGTGTTTTTGAGGAACGTATATTATGGAAGCTAATACTAATCATAACAATAAAAAGAATTTGTTTATGAAAAATAACGACGGAATTGCGCTTATTACCGTTCTTTTAGCAATAACCATTCTCGGCTTGCTCGCCGTCGCAGGCATCTATGAATTAGACTATAACGTCATTAATGCAGGAGAGCATCAAACTATGGAATATGCCCAGAATATTTCCAATGCGGGGATCAATGTCCTTTATTCCCCGCTGGTTGCTGGCGGCAATCCCGCAATTACCGGTAATACTTTCAAAACTACCACAGCATCGTTAATTATTCCATCTATAACATCGCTGGTGCTCGGCGATTATTATTATACGGTTCCCGATACCGGCGATAATGGGGGAACGATACAACCGCCGCCTGCGTCTACTACCCAGCAGACGACATATTATAATCTTACCGCTTCAAATCTGTTATCCCCGGCATTATCGCAGTCTATTTTGTATAACACTTTGGGGAACTCCACAAGCGGACCGCAGCTTGGGTTCGAATACAGCGTGACATGCTGGGCGTATGAATATCAAACTAGCCCTTCCCCGCTTTATTATTATTATTATACCGGCTTTATAAACGTTATATCGCAGGACAATGCAAATTCTAAACTCGTGGAAACGGGGGCGAATTTTACTTATGGACCTGCATCACAAAGCACTGGCGGGACTTGTATTCAGACTACAAACCCGATATAATTTTTACGATATAATTTATTTGACTTTTAATAAGTATATGATATAAATAAAATTATAATGGCGTGATATAGATATATAAAATAATTTTTATTATGAAAATCATTTTTCTTGGAGGGCTGATTTAATTATGAAGCCGATTAAAGTTTTTAAATTTAATATTTTGATAATACTTGCCGTTGCTTTATGTGCCTTTTTAGCAATAGGGCATTTCGCTTTTGCGGATACTTATTCGACAAGCAATGGTTGCCAATATAGTGATGTGACCCCTTCGAGTAGTATGATTTCTCCGGCGGCATGCAGCGGTACGATTCAAGCCGGTGGGGAACCTAATATGATGGGCAATGATTCCTATTATTATAATACGGGTGTAAATAATGCGACGCAAGGTGTAACAGACTATAATAGTTATTATGTCGCTTACGGCAACGTTATAATGATGATGCCGGATGGCACGCTTCAATGTTCCACGCTAACGCTGCCATCGCCATCTCCTTTAGTTCCGGCAGGCTCTGATGTGGCAGTATACGGTGGAATACAAACGGAAGGTCCGCAGCCGACATCGGCTGCCCCGACTTCAACAGTACCGA
Source organism: bacterium (assembly GCA_027319095.1). Classification (GTDB taxonomy): domain Bacteria; phylum SZUA-79; class SZUA-79; order Acidulodesulfobacterales; family Acidulodesulfobacteraceae; genus Acidulodesulfobacterium_A. Next base: position 62,256 of record DAHVNW010000006.1, read on the forward strand.
CGACTCAATTTACTATAACTTCGTGGTATCAGATTAACCAGTGATATTTATAACCGCCGATATTTTATTTGCCGGTCATTAAAGAGGGGATTGAGGTATAATAAAATACGTGACGTTCGGCTGCCGCATGGGGACATGGGAAAATAAAGTTTTAAGGCAAGGCTTACTATTAATATGGCGGTAAATTTTTTTCTAAGTTTATATTCCTGGGCTGTTATAGCCGCGCTCACGATAATTTTTGGAACGCTTGCCGTTATAACCTCGTTTTTTAATGGAAATATTTCCCGTAAAATCGCAAAACTGTGGGGCGCCTTGATTTTAAAAGCCTGCCGCATAAAAGTCAATATCATAGGCGCTGAAAACATATCCAGCGATAAATCCTGCATCGTCACCTCCAATCACCAGAGTTATTTCGACATTTTCGTTCTGCTCGCATACTTAAATATAGATTTTAGATTTATTGCCAAAAAAAGCCTCTTTAGTATTCCGTTTCTTGGGCAGAGCATGAAAAGGCTCGGCTATATTCCGATAGACAGGGAAAACTTAAGAAGCGCGCTTAAAAGCGTTAAAGCCGCTATGGAACTTATTAAAGATAAAACCTCGATATTAATCTTCCCCGAAGGGACAAGGTCGCCGGACGGCAGACTTTTAAGTTTTAAAAAGGGTGGGCTTAATATGTTTTTAAAGCATGGAAACATGCCCGTTCTTCCAGTAGTTATTAAAGGCTCTATAAACATTTTAAGAAAAAACAGCCTGACTATCCGTCCCGGTAAAACGGTCGAACTTCATATTTTAAAGCCGCTGGATGCAACTGCCGGAAAAAGCGGCAGCGTCGGCATTATAATCGAAAAAACAGAACAGGAAACCCGCATGGTTTTAGAAGGTTAATATCTCTGCGAATAAAAATTAACATAAATAAGATTAAACTTGACATATATGCATAAATGATACATAATTATGCATATATAATATATAAGTTATATAAATTAAATATTGTTAACGGCAATATAATATATTAAAATATATTATAAAGCGTCTGTGAAATAATCTTATGAGAACAACTTTAAACATAGACGACAGATTAATAGAAGAGGCCGCAAAAGTCACCGGCACCTCCGAAAAAACAAAATTAGTCAGAATGGGACTGGAGGCCCTTATATCCAGTTACAGCGCAAAAAAACTTGCTAAATTAGGCAAAACCGAAAAACAGTTAAAGAATATACCTCGTAGAAGATACAGTTAAAACGATATGGTTATTGTCGACACTTCGGTCTGGATATCGCATTTACGGGAAGGCAATAATGAGCTTGTTTCCTTGCTTAATAACGGCAAAGTACTATGCCATCCTTTTATTATAGGAGAAATTGCCTGCGGAAACCTTAAAAATAGGACGGAAATTATACGCCTCCTTAAATCGCTTTCCGGCGCTATAGTGGCTGAAGCCGAAGAAATATTGGAATTTATAGAATATAAGGAACTTATGGAAAAAGGTTTAGGATACATAGATATTCACTTGCTTGCCTCTGCATTACTCTCGGATGCAAGGTTGTGGACATTAGATAAAAGATTAGATAATATTGCGAGGAAAGTTTTACTATAATACAACAATGTATACATTAAAAGCAGTACCCCTAGGCGGACTCGGCGAAATAGGCCTCAACATGATGGTATACGAGACCGAAAACGACATTATTATCGTCGATTGCGGGCTTATGTTTCCCGAAGATTATATGCTAGGCATCGATATGGTAATTCCCGATGCCAGATATCTTTACGGTCAAGATAAGAAGAAAAAAATAAAAGGTATCGTCCTTACTCACGGACACGAAGACCACATAGGCGCAATTCCATACATCTTAAGAGAATTTAACATTCCTATTTTCGGCACTCCTTTTACGCTCGGAATATTGGAAGAGAAACTTAAAGAACATGATTTGCCTTTTAAAGTGTCACTTTTTACAGTAAAAACCGGAAACACCATAACGCTTGGCGATTTCGAAATAGAATTTATAAGAGTAGCGCATTCGATAATAGACGGTGCAAGCCTTGCCATAAAAACTCCGGTAGGAACGATTATACATACCGGCGATTTTAAACTCGACCAGACTCTCGAAAAAAACGCCGTAACCGACATAAACCGTCTTGCCCATTACGGAGATAACGGAGTCTTAGCCCTGTTTTCCGATTCCACCAACATAGAAAAAGAAGGATTTACAATATCGGAAAACGACATAAAAAAAACGTTCCGAAACATTTTCAGGGATAACGACACGAGAATAATAGTCGCCCTTTTTGCTTCGAATATACACAGAATTTCCGAACTTCTTTCCTTAGCCAAAGAATTTGATAAAAAAGTTATATTCAGCGGAAGAAGCCTCATGACATATACGAAAGTCGCAAGGAAATTAGGTTACTTGAATATTCCTGAAGATATACTGATAGACGAAGAAACGATTAGCTATTATAAACCCGAAGAGCTTTTGATACTGACTACGGGAACACAAGGAGAAGCGATGTCCGCGCTTTCCAGAATTTCGGTCGACGACCATAAATACGTAAAAATTAAACCTAATGATCTTGTTTTAATGTCTTCTAAATTTATCCCTGGAAACGAAAAAGCCATATCTAAAATCATAAACAACCTCTATAAAAGGGGAGCCGAGGTTTACTATGAAAATATTTCCGAAATTCACGTGTCTGGACACGCAAGCAAAGAAGAACTTAAACTTATGATGAATATAGTTAAGCCTAAATATTTTATTCCGGTCCACGGGGAGTTGAAGCATTTATATCAGCATAAGAAACTTGCAGTAAATTCCGGTATTCCGCCGTCGGACGTTTTTGTATTGGAAAACGGCGGCAGTTTATTATTTACCAAAGGAGGAGAGTGCCGCAAAGGAGAAAACGTTTATTCGGGAAGAATTTTTGTGGACGGCAAAGGAATCGGCGACGTCGGCGCACATACACTTAAAGAACGGGCGCATCTTTCCGAAAACGGAATGATTATAGTCCAACTCGTCGTCGATTCTAAGACGTCTGGAATAATATCCGGTCCCGATATCGTTTCGAAGGGATTCGTGTTCGAGGATTATTTTAAGGAATTAAACGACGTTCTTCATAAATTAGTAATGAACGTAATAGAAGAAAATCAAAAAAACGAAAACGTAGACTGGATAGAGGTTAAAGACGATATAAGAAAAGCCCTAAAGAAATATTTAAATAAAAATATAGACAGGCATCCTTTTATTTTTCCCATGATTACCGAGATTTAAAAAAATAAAAAATATATAATATTAAATAAAATTAATTTTATTTAATATTATGGTATACTTATAATATTAATAGTTATTTGCAAATAATTATTAAAAGCCATGTGTAAATTTAAATTTAAGGGGGGTGATTTAAATGGCATGCGCAACCAAAAAATCGACATCTAAAAGCAAACCGGCAAAAACCAAAAGCAAATAATAAGCGATTTTTACTTTCAGCTTTTAGTTTAGCTCTCTATCGGAAAATGCTCTTAAATTAAATAAAAATTTATTCTCCAAATAATCCATAATTAATTATTATTATGAATATATATTTAAGGGCGTTTTCCGATATTTGCTTGTTATTTACTCTTTGTCGCTATCGCTATTATTACCGCCGGATTCCCCGCCGGTAGTTTTCGAATGTCTTTCTTTAGTTCTTGCAATTCTATTGTCTATTCTTTTAATAAAACCGTTAAATACCCCTTCTATTGCAAAAATTAATTCTTTATTTGCATTTCCTAAATGTTCAACAACTTCTGCCGGAATCCTATCGTAAATGCTATCGACTATCCTGTGCCTAAATTCAGACCTTTTTTCCCTGAAAGATTTTTCGTCTTTTAAAAGCATTTTAACCTCCGTTACCTAATTATATTAAGATTATCTATATTATATATTAATACATTAATTAATATATCTGATATAAATTTTGACGTAGATTTAAAATTGAACTTATCAATATAAAATTTATAACTTTTTATATCTTAATTTAATTATAACGCCGATTGGATTAAAATTCAAATGCCCCTAATATAACTGTTCTGCATATAACTTATAATTTGGGAACTATTTTGATTTTAATGCTAAGCAGTAAAATATTATCAGGAATAAGTTTTTCCCACCTCGTATCCTAATTTTCGGGAAATAGCATTGCTTGCTTCTATGGTTGATGGAATAATTTCGTTTTTAAGTTTTTCAGGCGTCGTTCTAATTACCGGAGCAGAAATAGATATGCCTCCGATTATATGGGTAGTATAGTCTCTTAGGGGGGCGCCTATACAGATAATGCCTTCGTCAAGCTCTTCATTGTCGATAGCATACCCCTGTTTTTTGACTTTTTCCAGCTCCTTAAAAAAAACCGTTCTATCTGTTATAGTGTTTTTAGTAAAAGAAGCTAATTTTTCCGGTAAAAGTTTTTCGACAGTTTCGACGGTTTCGAAAGCAATTTGGGATTTTCCGATAGCGGTCGCATAAATCGGCAGCATATTTCCCACTCTCGAAGCGACCTTTAGAACACGGTCTGCTTCAACTATATCGAGATATATAACGTTTTTCCCGCGGATTACTCCAACGTAAGCTGATTCTTTTAATTTATCGACCAAATCTTTAAGGACGGGTTTAGCTATGCTTAAAAGCCTTAAATGGTGTATAAACGACTGTCCGAGTTCGAGGCTTTTTAATCCGAGTCGATAATTTTCGTTTGAAGGGTCCTGTTCTATATAACCCATACACTCTAACGTGGCAAGTAGCCTGAAAATCTTGTTTTTATGAAGTTTAAGGATTTTACTGAGTTCGCTTACGCCTAGTTCGGATTTCTCACCCTTAAAAGCTTCTAATAATTCAAGCGAATTCACGACGGTTTTTATAAGATAATTTGTTTTATCCTTTTTTTTCCCGACCTGCTCTTTTTTATTTTTTACCTGCATATTTTTCACCTTTTATTTTCATTTTATTTAATTTTACATAAATAAAAATTAAAATGCAATTT
>DAHVNW010000070.1 GCA_027319095.1 bacterium
AAAATTTTTCCAGTTCTATTACGGCCGGCATTAAGGTTTCGGATATATATCTTCCACCGTATTCGCCGAAATGACCTTTATTATCGGGCATCGTCATCTAAAGCTCCCCTAAGATTTTTAAAAAATAATGCGATCTTATAATTATCCTTTTTTCCGGGTGAATCCTCTAATTTAGAAGAAAGATCTATTCCGTAAGGATTAAAAGATTTAACTATATGTCCTATATTTTCTGCACCTATTCCGCCGGCTAAAATAAGGCCGCTAACGTCTATATTTTTCAAAATATCGAGATTAACGGGTATTCCCGTCCCGCCGAATACGCCTTGCGAAGTTATAGTCTCTATAAGCACTTTAATCCCCGCATCTTTATACCGGTAAATCTTATTTATGTCTGCTTCATCCCTAACGTTAACGGCTTTTAAAACACTATTTTTATTAAATTTGGATTCGCATATATATTCTAAAGATTCGTCACCTGATAATTGAATTATATCGATATTTAAATCGTTAATTATGTTTCTGATTTTTTCAGGATCTTCATTGGCAAAAACGCCGACGGTTATAAAATTTTTTTTAATATCCAAAAACTGCCTGGTATTTTTAATACCGGCATTTCCAAGTTCCGAGATGATTTTTTTTGCCGTTTCCGGTTCAACAAATCTTTTGGATTGTCCGTAAAAAACAAAACCGAGCGCATCGGCTCCTTGCTCTAAGGCAAAACGCGCATCCGGTAAATTAGTTATGCCGCATATTTTAATTTTTGGAAAATAAGGCATTTAGCTTATTTAGCTATATTATATATAATTATTGGCCATAGAATACGGCGATAGAAAATCTTTTAGCGTTTTCGCGACATCTGTAGACGTAACAAGGGCTTCTCCTACAAGGAATGAGTTGATGCCTCTTTTCATAAGCATTTCTATGTCCCCTCTCCCATTAATGCCGCTTTCCGCAACTATTAATTTTCCGGCAGGTATTTTTTCGGCTATTGCGGCCGTCCTGAATAAATCCGTTTTGAAAGTTCTTAAATCCCTGCTGTTAATTCCTATAATTTCGGCATTATATTTATATGCGGTTTCAAGTTCTTTTTCGTCCGATATTTCCGTAAGCACGTCTAAAGAAAGCTCTTTGGCAAGCGAAAGAAGATTTTTATACTGCATTTCCGTCAGCGCTTTAATTATTAAAAGAACCGCATCCGCTTCGATAATTTTAGATTCAAAAACTTGAATCTCGTCGATTATAAAATCTTTTCTAAGGACCGGAAGTTTAACTGAATTTCTAACTTTTAAAATATCGGAAGGATCACCCATAAAAAATTTCCTATCGGTTAGAACCGATATAGCGCTTACTCCCCCTTTTTCATAAATAGCGGCAAGTTCTTCCGGTTTATAATTAGATGCTAAAAGACCTTTGGAGGGAGAAGCTTTTTTAACCTCGGCAATTATACTGCAAATTCTATATGAAACGGCTTCCCCGTTAGACCTTGGTTTTAGGGCGGCTTTCAGGCTTCTTATGCCGTTAAAAGCCGAAAAAGCTTTTTTTCTATAGTACGACTCGTTAATTCCATCCTTGAACCTTTTGATTTCTTTTATCTTTTCTTTTAAAATATCGTCTAAAATCATAATATTACATATTATATATTATTTAAATACTTATTCGTTAGATATTTCAATAAGGTTTTGTAAAGCTTTTAAAGCTTTCCCCGATTCTATCGAACGTCTTGCTTCAATAAAGGCATCTTCTAAGTCGGCCGCTTTCCCCGAAACTAAAATTGCAAATCCCGCGTTTAAAATCGCTATGTCTGCCCGAGGGCTTTTATTTCCGCTGATAATATCATATATAATTTTTGCGTTAGAAGCAACCGAGAAAGATTTAAATTCGCCTTCGTCAAAAAAACTAAACCCGTATTCTTCAGGGTTAAACTGAAAATATTCGACATTTCCAAACTCGTCTAATCTATAAATATCGGTCATGGCGGAAAGACTTATTTCGTCCATTCCGTCCCTGCCATGAACGACAAATGCTTTTCCTGAATTTAATATTTTGAGGACGGAAACTATTTTCTTCGATAAATTTTCAGAATAAACTCCTATTATCTGGTTTTTAACGCCAAGAGGATTTGTCAGCGGACCTAATACGTTAAATATGGTTTTAAACCCCAGTTCCTTTCTAACCGGTGCGGCATATTTCATAGCCTTATGAAAATTTGGAGCGAATAAGAAACCAATATTAGCATATTCTATCGATTTAATAACTTTTTCGGCATTTAAAGATATATTAACCCCCAGTTCTTTTAACACGTCGGCGCTTCCGGATTTCGAAGAAACGGCATAATTTCCATGTTTTGCTATTTTTACTCCTGCTCCGGCGGCTATTAAAGCCGAACATGTAGAAATATTAAATGTATTTTTGGAATCCCCGCCGGTACCGCATGTATCCACTAATATGGATTTATATTCGTTTTGAATATTTACCGATTCTACGTTTTCGCTCATAGCCAGCGCAGCCCCGGCAATTTCGTCTTCAGTTTCGCCTTTAATTTTTAATGCCGTCAAAAGAGATGCTATTTGAGCGCTGGTAAGCACGCCTTTTAAAATTGCGTTAAAAATTTTGTAGGATTCGTCTTTAGTAAGGTTATTGCCTGCGGCAATATGAGCCAATAATTCCTTTATAAAATCTTCTTTCATATAGCCAAAAAGTTAAATAGATAAAAAATTTTTAATTATCTGCTTTCCATACGAGGTTAAGACGGATTCAGGGTGAAACTGCACTCCATAAACCTTGTATCCCTTAACTTCCACCCCCATAATTTCGTTATCGTCTAAACTTATTGCCGTTATTTTTATGGCACCGGGAAGATTTTCTTTATTTATGACTAACGAGTGATATCTCGTGGCCTCGAAAGGATCAGGCACGCAGTTATATAAAATGGACGAATCATGTTGGACTGACGAAACTTTTCCGTGCATTATATTTTTTGCCCGTATTATTTCCGCACCGAAAGCGTAACCTATTGCCTGATGCCCCAGGCATACTCCCAAAATTGGAATTTTGGAATAAAAATTTTTGATGACTTCTATGGTAATTCCTGCTTCTTTAGGCGATTTCGGCCCAGGAGATATTACTATTTTTTCAGGATTTATCTTTACAATATCGTCTTTATCTATAGCATCGTTCCTGAATACGGCGGTATCATATCCAAGCTCTCCTATGTATTGAACTATATTATATGTAAAAGAATCATAGTTATCTATAACTAATATCATATTAATTAAACCTTTCAGTTTCTTTTAAGGCGGTTATTAAATGCCTTAGTTTATTTTCAGTTTCGGCGAATTCGTTTTCTGGCGTAGAATCATGAACTATCCCCCCTGCCGCTTGAATATACGCCGCATTGTTTTTAAATAGCGCTGTTCTTATGGTTATGCAAAATTCCATTTTATTGCACATACCGTCTTCCAAAAAACCGAAATAGCCTACGCCGCCGGCATAAACGCCTCTTTTGGAATTTTCAAGTTCGTTTATTATCTCCATGGCCCTAACTTTTGGAGCGCCGGTAACTGTTCCTGCCGGATATGAAGCTCTTATTAAATCGAATGCGTCGGCGCCGGTTTCGATTTGAGAAAAAACACTTGTAACTATGTGCTGAACATGGGAATATTTTTCTATATACATCAACTTGCCTATTTTTACCGAGCCCTTTTTTGAAACTCTTCCTATATCGTTTCGGCTTAAATCCACGAGCATAATATGTTCGGCGCGCTCTTTCGGGTCGTTTAAAAGCTTGTCTGCAAAATATTCGTCTTCAACCACATTATCGCCTCTTTTAATAGTGCCGGCTATCGGCCTCGTTTCGATAGCGCCGTCCGTCAGCTTAACTAAGTTTTCGGGGGAAGAACCGGTAATTACAAAATCGTCTATTTTAAGGTAGAACATATAAGGGGAAGGATTTACAAGCCTTAGCGCCCTATAAAAAAGAAAAGGGTCTGGCGGATTAATAATTTTTTTGCGGCGGGAAATTTGAACTTGAAATATATCGCCCTTAAGTATATATTCTTTTGCGGCTAAAACTTTTTGCCTAAATACGTCGAAACCGGTTTCGTCGATAATTTCGATATTATAATTTTTAACTTCGTCGGTTCTTTCTAATTCCAAACATCTTTTGTTAATAATTCCCGAAATTTTGTTCAGTCTTTGGACGGCGGATTCGTATTCAAGTTTTAAATGCTCCTTGCTAAAATTGTCTCTGAATATAAAAGATACTATCTTTATGGATTGATTTAATCCGTCGTAAACTATGACGTCTCTAGGCAGCATAAAAAACAAGTCGTAAACATCCGTAATATCTTCTTTATCTGGAGGCAACTTTTCAATCAGCCCGCTTATTTCGTAGCCTAAATAACCGAATAGGCCGCCTATAAGACCTGCAGGCAGATTGTCTTTGTAAATATTAAATTTCGAAAATATTTTCTTTATATAGGCAAATATATCTTCTTTTAAATCTTTAATTCCGGTATTTTCCTTAAAATCTAATTTATATCCGGAAAAATTTTTAATTTTAATTTCTGCCTTGTATAAGCAAACTGTTAGAAGAGGATCAAGGCATATAAAAGAATACCTGCCCCACTTCCCTACCCCCTCAGTGCTTTCAAAAAAAAATGCGTAACGTTCGTTGCGGAAAGATGAAAATATGGATACCGGAGTATCCATATCTCCGCTTATTTCGAGGAAAACGGGGATTACGTTGAACGAATCTGGAATATTGAAAATATCTTCATAATTTTCATAATTTAATTTTAATATGGGCGGCATAATAAAGACAATTATATCATAATTTTTTTCTTTATCATAGCTTATGCCAATTAAATTACTTTGTTTT
>DAHVNW010000071.1 GCA_027319095.1 bacterium
GGCTCGGCCGGCGTTTATGCGCCGTCTTTGGTGATAGGCGGAGCTTTCGGAGGAGCCGCAGGAATGATTTTTCATATATTATTTCCGCATTTAATACTTTCTTCGGATATTGCGCCTTTTGTTCTTATAGGCATGGGAGGTTTTTTTGCGGGAGCCGCAAAAACCCCCATTTCCTCTTTATTAATGGTTTCCGAAATGACGGGAAGTTACGGTCTTCTTCCTCCGTTAATGCTTGTTTCGGCTATAACTTTTATAGTCAGCGGAAAAAGAAGCATATATAGAAGCCAGAAAAAAAACAGAATGGATTCGCCTGCGCATATGAAAGATTATTTGATTAAGCCTCTCCAGAGATATTCCGTAAGCGACGTTATGGAAAGCGGCGATACTGCAGCCGCTAAACCTATAGACCCGGATATGCCGCTTTATGAAATAATTAAAATATTTTTTTATTCTAATTTTTATATGCATCCGGTTATAGATAAAGAAGGTAAAATCGTCGGTATAATTAAATACGATACCGTAAAAAATTTAATGATGACGTCGCCCGATGATTCGAGAACCGCAAAGGATTTAATGGATACAGGAAATTTGCCTAGAATCAGACTGACCGACACATTGGATATAGCCGTGCATAATTTTTTCAGAAAAAATACAGACGAACTTATAGTAACCGATAAGGACGGCAGATATAAAGGTATTTTAAGGAAAAGAGACGTCGTACTTGTCATAGAAGAGGGGCAGAAATCGCCTTCTTATTCTTCTTCGTCAGGCACGCCGAACGACAGCTTAAATACTGCAAAGATCTCAGATTAATTTTAAAATAATAAAAAATAAAATAAAAATAGGTAAAAAATTATGAAATGTGCTCTATATTACAGCAATAAAGACATAAGAATTATAGAAAAAGATATTCCTAAAATAAACGACGACGAAGTTCTTTTGAAAGTAGAGGCGAGCGGTATATGCGGCAGCGACGTGATAGAATGGTACAGAAAGGACAAAGTTCCGCTTGTTCTTGGGCACGAGGTAACCGGCATTATAGCGGAAGTCGGAAAAAACGTTAAAAAGTATAAAACGGACGACAGAATTTGCGCTGCGCATCATGTTCCGTGCAATACTTGCAAATATTGTCTTAGCGGGCACCAAACTGTCTGCGAAACCTTAAGAACTACAAATTTTGATCCGGGTGGATTTTCCGAGTATTTAAGGCTTCCCGAAATAAACGTTAAAAACGGCATATATCTTTTGCCAGATTCCGTCAGTTTTGAAGAAGGGACGTTTACCGAACCTCTTGCCTGCGTGGTTAGAGGGCAGAGGCTTGCCTGCGTTAAACCTGCCGATACGGTTATAGTTTTTGGCAGCGGTCTTTCGGGACTGCTTCATATAAGTCTTTTAAGGACAACCGGCGCAAGCAAAATTATAGCGGTAGATATTAATGAAAAACGCCTTGAATACGCAAAAAAATTTGGAGCGGATTATACTTTTAACGCAAATAATTTCGACCCAGAAGTTATTAAAGATATTAATGAAGGTTTTCTGTCTGATATTGTAATTTTATCTACCGGAGCCGATAGCGCAATATTGCAGGGGCTTAAATCCGTAAGGCGGGGAGGAACCGTTTTGTTTTTTGGGGCGGCAAACGACGGAGCAAAACTTCCTCTTTCTATAAACGAAATATTCTGGAGAAGCGAAGTTACTTTATTAAGTTCTTATGCAGGGTCTATATTAGACCATAAAACTGCTTTAGAACTTATAAGTTCCGGCAGAATTAACGTAAAAGATATGATAACGGACAGATTTCCTATCGAAAACATCGTAAAAGGTTTTGAATTAACGGTGCAAGCGCAGGATTCCCTAAAAGTTATAATAAATCCTTAATGACCGACGCGTAGGTCAAAGGGAAATTTATACCGTTTCAATTTTGACCTCCGATTAAAGTCTATGCTGTTATTGGAGAAACATTATATATCGCAGATGCCGCCTTTTTCTTTTTCGAGATAGCACATTACTATACCTGTAAGATATAAATCCGTAACGTATTCGGAAACCATCCTGTGCGTATTAAAATGAGGCGCAATGGAAGAAACAGACATTTTCATTATTTTTAAATAATCCGAATAGTTTTTGTAATATAAATCTAATATATTGAATTCTAATTTTCCGTATATATCGTTTATATCCTGTAAGTCGTCCGAATAGCTCAGATCAGTCCATGCCGATCTTGGACCTATGCCCCAGCCGTTAATTCCTTCAATACAAGCTTCAAGCCACCAGCCGTCTAATACGCTGAAATTTGGAATGCCGTTAAGAGATGCTTTCATTCCGCTCGTTCCTGATGCTTCAAGCGGTCTTGTCGGATTGTTAAGCCACAAATCTACTCCGGCAAGTATAATATTAGCTTTATGAATATTATAATTTTCCAAAAAAGCTATTTTTATTTTTTTAGTTTTGGACGCAATATATTTTGCGGTATCGTGTATGGATTTTATCATTGCGAGTCCGTCGGTGTCGGCTGGGTGAGTTTTGCCCGCAAAAATGAGCTGAATATTTCCTTTTTTTTCGGCAATGTCGATTAGTTTATCGGGATTTGAAAGTATAAGATTATTTCTTTTGTAATGAGTTATTCTTTTAGCCATGGCTATTGTAAAATCTGCAGGTATAAAAGAAGAATCGGTTTCCGAATTTATTATTTCTATCAGCGTTTCTTTGCATAAAATATGCGTCTGCGCAAAGTCGCCGTCGGGGATGCAAGCCGCCCCCCTCAGCAGATCGGGGTCTTCTTCCCATCCTTTAATATATTTTGTATATAGCATTTTATGGTGGGGAGAAGCCCATTTGACGTGATGAATTCCGTTTGTTACGTATTTTAGTTTATATCCTTCGAATATCTGTTCCGAAACATACTTATGTTTTCTTGAGACCGCCACTACGTTTTTAGCGTTTTTAATAGCCAGCCACGACAGGTTTAATTCGTCTTTTTCTTCAAGGTTTTCTCTGTAAATATCGTCGAAAACTTTTTCTCCGCAGTAACCCGATAGCAATTCCTTTACGTCGTTTATCGGAAATCTGTCGAATGCAGCAGGAATCGGCGTATGCGTCGTAAATACGACCCTTGCCTTTACCTTGTTTAAATCGTCCATATCTTTCATAAGTCCGGCTATTAACAGCGCCGAATGGCTTTCGTTTATATGGTAAAGAAAAGGCTTATAATTTAACGCTTTTAACATTTCGTATCCGCCTATGCCGAGGATTATTTCCTGTTTAAGCCTCGTTAATCCGCCCTCTATGTACAGTCGGTCGCATAATTTTCTTGTTTCGGGGTCGTTTTCGGGGGTGTCCGGCGTTAAAAAATATGCGTCGATTTCGTTATTTCCCTTGGTAGATTCTACTACGTATTTAAAAGCGGTTATCGTTACGTCTTTGCCCCCTATGGGAATTTTTATTTTTATATTTGTAGGCTGCATATATTTTTCGATATCCCATTCCTGAAAAGAGTCCATTTGTCCGCCGTCGTTAGAGAGTTTCTGGCTTATAAAACCGTTCTTCCATAACAAAGTTATGCATACCGCGGGAACTTCGAGATCGGCAAAACTTTGCAGCGTATCTCCGGCAAGAATTCCGAGTCCGCCGCTGTATGTCGGAATTCTGCTGTCCACGCCGCACTCCATAACGAAATATGCTATCATAATAGTAATTCTCCAGTTATATATTATTTATATTATTTTTTGGATAATCGATTTTGCATTATATATTATTATAATTGCTTCATTAAATCAACATATTTAATGTTTTTTAATCTTTATATTTTTAACGCCGATAGCCGCAATTCCGCCGATTACGCAAAGATAGCCGAGAGCGATAAAGACGTCTCCGTAAGCTCCGATTAAAGAAAATTCGCTTATCATATAGTCAAAAATTTTAACCGAATTAGACGGATAAATTATCGTCCTGACGACGGAACTTCCTCTGCTTATCAAATCTCCGTTTAAAAAATTTATTATACCGTGAAATTTGCTGAAATTATAATTTATATCTCTGGCATACTGATTTAAATGGTAAATCTGCCGTACTGCCAGCTCTTCCCCCGACCAGGCTATTCCAAAAGACGCTCCTATCTGAAATAAAACGTTGTAAAGAGCGGATGCATCCGGAATTTGCGGGAAATCGGCCGAATTTATTACGGTCATCATAACCGGAGCGTTAATAAGCCCTACTCCTATACCGCGCAAAAACTGATTATTGACAAGGAATGGAATCGATGTATGAAGCGAGATGCTTCCCAGCGAAAAATTTGCCGCCGCAAAAATCAGCATGCCCGCAAGCATTAAATATTTCGGTCCGTATTTATCGGAAATTTTTCCGGCTATAGGAGACGCGATCGCAACCGCAATAGCAAAAGGCGCCATTAAAAAACCGGCATGCATAGCGTTATAATTAAGTATATTTTCTATGAATATAGGCAGAAGAAACATTGTGCTGAAAATACCCCCCGCCCTTATCATGTTAACTAAATTTCCGGCAACGAAATTTCTTTTTTTAAAAAGGGAATAGTCCATTAAGTGTTTTTTTGAAAAAAGTTCGACGACTATAAAAAGTATAAAAGACGCAGCGCTTATAAGTTCGTTAAGCCTTATTACGGAAGAATCCCACTCCAATGTCTGCCCTTCGTTAAGTACGTATAAAAGTGTTCCAAGACATATAGCTATAAGAAAAAAACCTATAAAATCAAACTTTTTAGCAAAAGGTTTTTCCGGTATATCGTTTTCAAGCAAAGTCAAAGTGC
>DAHVNW010000072.1 GCA_027319095.1 bacterium
TCAAGGAAAGGCATAGAAAAAGACGTTAAGGAAAAAGAAATAGAAGACGTTGAAGTCGCAAATTTAAACAGAGAAATGGAATCAAAGCAAAAGTCTATTTTAAATGAAGCGCTTCAAAAGATGAGGCATGTAATAGTAAATAAAAAAGTTAAATCCAGCATAACTTTGTCGTCGGCCGGCCATAAATCTATTTCTTTGAAAAAGGGCGACGTTATAACGGAGACTATAGCATCTAAATTGACTAAAGAGGATATTTTTGATTTAGAATTTGAAGGTAATGCAAAAGGTATTTACGACAGGTTGAAAAAAATAGATGACGACTCGCTTGAAGATGCCGATCTACTTAAGTCTTACTATGACGAAAAAATAGAAAGACTCCAGAGAGGCGACGAGCTTCCGCCCGGCGTCTTAAAAACGATAAAAGTATATATAGCTATAAAAAGAAGATTATCGGTGGGCGATAAGATGGCGGGAAGGCACGGAAATAAAGGCGTAGTTTCAAGAATACTGCCTCTAAACGATATGCCTTTTATGAAGGACGGCAGGATAGTCGATATGGTGTTAAATCCGCTCGGCGTTCCTTCGAGAATGAACGTAGGACAGGTACTTGAGGTTCATCTCGGCTGGGCTGCGCATAATTTGGGAGTTCAGATAAATAAACTTATCGAAGATAACTTTGGGCCGGAAGCGGTAAGGCAAAAATTGTTAGAAATATTTACCGAACCTACTATGTCTAATTTTATAAAAGGATTGAACGACGAAGAAGTTATAGAAACAGCGAGAAAATATAAAAAAGGCGTGTATATGGCTACTCCGGTTTTTGACGGAGCTAAGGAAAACGATATTAAAAATTATCTCAAAATATCGGGAGTCGATGAAACCGGACAAGTCGAGCTTTTTGACGGAAGAACGGGAGAGCCTTTCGACAGGAAGGTTACGGTAGGAATAATGTATATGCTTAAACTGCATCATTTAGTCGATGATAAGATACATGCAAGATCTACCGGACCGTATTCTTTAGTTACTCAGCAGCCTCTGGGCGGCAAGGCTCAATTTGGAGGCCAAAGGCTTGGAGAAATGGAAGTGTGGGCAATGGAAGCATACGGCGCCGCACATACGCTGCAAGAATTTCTTACCGTGAAATCGGATGATTCGGTCGGAAGAACAAGAATGTATGAAGCTATAGTTAAAGGCGATAACTCATTTAAAGTCGGTTTGCCCGAATCTTTTAATGTTTTAATTAAAGAATTACAGAGCCTTTGCCTTAACGTAGAGCTATTAAAGGAGGGAGATAATGCAGTTTGATGAAGATATAGATAAATATTCGGATAATCCGATGGACGACGATTTAACGGTAAGCCTTGACGATATTGCTGAAGACGAGGAAGAAAGTGTCGTTGATAACGAAAAAGATATAGATTTAAAGAAAATATTCGAAAAATCTGGTAAAAGAAATTTTTTCCACAACGACGGCGACGGAATGAGCGATCCTTTAAGCTTCAATGCAATAAAACTTGGAATTGCTTCCCCCGATACTATAAAAAAATGGTCCCACGGCGAGGTTAAAAAGCCGGAAACTATAAATTACAGAACATTAAAGCCTGAAAGAGACGGGCTTTTTTGCGCAAGAATTTTTGGACCTATTAAGGATTACGAGTGCAACTGCGGTAAATATAAAAGAATGAAACATCGCGGCATAGTCTGCGAAAAATGCGGCGTAGAAGTTATATCGTCAAAGGTAAGAAGAGAAAGATTGGGACATATAGAACTGGCTTCGCCCGTTGCCCACATATGGTTTTTTAAAAGTTTGCCGTCAAGAATCGGAAGTATTCTCGATATGACGCTTAAAGATATCGAAAAGGTTCTTTATTTTGAATCTTACGTTATATTGGAACCAGGAGATGCGGCAAAATTAGGGTTGAAATATAAAGATTTAATAAATGAAGAGAATTATCAAAAGCTAAATAAAGAGGGCTATAATTTTAAGGCTGGGATAGGCGCCGAAGCATTAAAAACTTTACTCGGCAATATAGACCTTGAATCGCTGTCAAAAAGCCTGAAAGAAGAAATTTCCGAATTGCCTAACGGCATAAAAAAGAAAAAGCTTGCGAAACAGCTTAAATTAATAGAAGCCTTCAGGGTGTCCGGCAATAAACCGGAATGGATGATATTAGACGTTATTCCGGTAATACCGCCTGATTTGCGCCCGTTAGTGCCGCTTGAAGGCGGCAGATTCGCTAGTTCCGATTTAAACGATCTATACAGGAGAGTTATAAACAGGAATAACAGATTAAAGAAGCTCATGGAACTTTCGGCTCCGGAAATTATTATTAAAAACGAAAAAAGAATGCTCCAGGAAGCTGTGGACGCTCTATTTGACAACGGCAGACGCGGACGCACTATAATGGGGTCTAACAGAAGGCCGCTTAAATCTTTAAGCGATATGCTTAAAGGTAAAACAGGCAGATTCAGGCTTAATCTTCTTGGAAAAAGAGTCGATTATTCCGGAAGGTCGGTTATCGTCGTTGGACCGGAATTAAAACTTCATCAGTGCGGTCTGCCTAAAAAAATGGCCATAGAGCTTTTCAAGCCTTTCATATTTAATAAACTGCTGCAAAGAGGCATTACCGACACTCTAAAAACTACAAAGAAAATAGTTGACAGGGAAGCACCTGAAGTTTTTGACGTATTGGAAGAGGTAATAAAAGAACATCCGGTTATGCTGAACAGGGCTCCTACCCTTCATAGGCTCGGGATTCAAGCATTTGAACCGATATTAGTCGAAGGCAAAGCTATACATTTGCATCCTCTTGTCTGCGCAGCATTTAATGCAGATTTCGACGGCGACCAAATGGCCGTACACGTTCCGCTATCTATCGAAGCTCAAGTCGAAGCAAGAGTTTTAATGATGGCGACAAACAACATACTTTCGCCTGCAAGCGGAAAACCTATTATAGTTCCTTCGCAGGATATAGTGCTTGGGCTTTATTATATGACGAGAGAAATGCCGTTTGTTAAAGGCGAAAATAAGATTTTTGCAGATCCGGACGAGGTAAAATTTGCTTATGATAACGGACATGTAAGTCTTCATGCTTCCATAAAAGTCAGGATAAAAAATAAAATAGAAAGCACTACGACAGGCAGGGTTATTCTGTTTGAAATAATTCCCGAAGAAATTCCTTTTGAATTAATTAATACCGTAATGACGAAAAAAGAGATTACGAATTTAATCGATTACGCATTCAGGGTATGCGGACCTAAGAAAACCGTTATTCTTGCAGATAGATTAAAATCTATGGGCTACGAGTACTCGACAAAGTCCGGAATATCGATATGCATAAGCGATATGGAAGTTCCGGCAGAGAAGCACAAAATTATTAAAGATGCTACAAAAGCCGTAGAAGAAATCGAAAACAGCTATAAAGAAGGATTGATAACAAAAGGTGAGAGATACAATAAAGTTGTAGATACTTGGGCCGGCGCAACTGACCAGATAGGCGGAGTTATGATGAATAAGCTCGGCATTCAGGAATATTCCGACAAAAAAAATAATAAGAAAATACAGGGCAAAAGTTTTAACTCTATATATATAATGGCCGATTCCGGTTCAAGAGGTTCGGAAACTCAAATAAGGCAGTTGGCTGGAATGAGAGGACTTATGGCAAAGCCATCCGGAGAGATTATAGAGACGCCTATTACGGCGAATTTCAGGGAAGGTTTGACGGTTCTTCAATATTTTATATCCACTCACGGAGCAAGAAAAGGTCTTGCCGATACCGCATTAAAGACGGCTAACTCCGGATATTTAACGAGAAGGCTTGTCGATGTTTCGCAGGATAACATTATTACCGAGGAAGATTGCGGTACTATGGACGGTATAATAGTCTCGACATTAGTGGAAAGCGGAGAAACTATAGAGCCTATAGAAGAAAGAATACTCGGCAGGGTTGCTTTGGAAGATATAGTTGACCCGTTTTCGGGCGAACTTATCGTTAAGGCGAATGAAGAAATTACGGAATTTCATTCCAATAAAATAAGCAACGCTCATATAGAAAGTGTTAAAATAAGGTCTGTTTTGACATGCAAAACAAAAAGAGGCGTTTGCGTAAAATGTTACGGAAGAGACCTTGCAAGAGGGCATTTAGTTAATATAGGCGAAGCAATAGGAATTATGGCCGCGCAGTCTATAGGCGAACCCGGTACTCAGCTTACTATGAGAACGTTCCATGTCGGAGGTACGGCTTCGAGAAGGACGGAGCAAACAAGCATAGAAAACAAATATGAAGGAAAGGTAAAGTTTAATAACCTAAACGTTATCAAAAATAGAGACAATGAATACGTAGTAATGAATAAAAACGGCAATATAGTTATTTTAGACGATTTAGGAAGGGAGCTTGAAAAAATACAGCTGACTTACGGTTCTAAAATTAAAGCGGAACCTGATTCGTTTGTTAAAAAGAATACCTTAATTGCCGACTGGGATTCTTATATTAATCCGATAATTTCGGATATATCGGGTAAAATTAAATACGACGACATAAGAGAAAATGAGACGATGCAGGAACAAGTCGACGAAATGACCGGATTGTCGAGAAAGGTTA
>DAHVNW010000073.1 GCA_027319095.1 bacterium
TAAGTCTATAACCGAATAAAATTTTCCTTCTTCATCCTCGAAAACTCCGGAAGTTATGCCGTTAACGTTTTTAAATTTGAAAGACGAACCGGCTATAATGTTTTTATTTTTTACGGCTGTTATGTTTTTTATTTCGTTTACCGCCAATCCGAAAAACTTGTCGTTATATACGCACACGACAATATATTTTAAAGGCGTTTTAATGCCTATGCTTCCGTTTGAAAGCAGGTAAAAATCATAAACCGGCACCATTCTGTTCCTGTATAAAATTATACCGAGATGAGCTGCTTTTTTTGAAAAAATACTAACCGGAGTTTTGTATCTTATAATCTCGTTAATATTTAAAGCCGGAAGCGCATAAAAAGAACTTCCTGTCATAAACGTAAAATAAGAAACTTCTTTTTCAAGGTCAAAATAAGGAGCGGACTGAACGCTTTCCGCCTGCATTTGAAAATCGGACGCCCGAGTCTGATGTATTGCTGCAGCGTTTAAATCTAACCCTTTTTTTTCTAAGTTATCCGCAACTGGCGCAGATATTATACGTAAATCGGGAGTTTCGCTTTCAGGCGTAAGATTTGACGCAGGAAATTCGGGCTCGGCAGTAAGTATTCTTTCCACCGGGTAAGATAATATCTGAGCCGTCTGCTTTTCTGCATCGACATTGTCTCCGCTTTTTTTATCTAAAAGATCGTCTATCCACGGAGTAACTATATCGGAACCTGCAACTTTAGCAAATTTTAAATCAAATAAATTATAAGTGTTATTCATATCTTGCCTTCCTCCCCCGATTCGATGAAACTGTTAAAACCGTCTATTATTTCTCTCGCTACGCTAATATAGTCCATAGCGCCTCTTGCATGCACGTCGATATAAGTAAGAGGCTTTCTAAGCATGCTTGCGTCTTTAAATCTGGTATCTATGTTAATTATACTATGAAAATGAGTATTTTTATATTTATTTTTAAAATATTCAAGAGATTTCAAAGATGAATTTGTCCTTTTATCGAACATAGTAATTAAAAGTCTGTAAGAACATTTATAGTCGAGAGCCTTTTCTATTTTATCTATTGTAGAAAGCAGAAGTTCGACGCCCCTGATCGATAAAAAATCGGACATTACGGGAACGATAATTTCGTCGCATGCCGCTACGGCGCTTATAAGCAGTACGCTCAACGCAGGCGAAGAATCTATTAATATATAGTCGTAATTATCGTAGAAAAACTTTAATTTCTCTTTGAGCCTTAAACCGCCGCCTTTAGAGTTGGAAAGTTCCGCCTCTATTCTCGCGAGATTTATATTAGACGGTATAAGGTCTAAACATCCGCCGTTCTTAAGTCTGTATTTGTTTATAAGAACGTCTGCAGGATTTATAGAATCCGACATTATAAGGTTTGCGACGGAATATTCAAGCTTTTCCGGCTCAACGGCAAGATGGTTCGTAAGGCTTGCCTGAGGGTCTAAATCTATCAAAAGTACTCTGCATCCGAAAACGGAAAGGGAACTTCCAAGCGTAATAGTCGTGGTAGTTTTGCCGACTCCTCCCTTTTGGTTTGCGGTTGCAAAGATATACGGAGATTTCATTTAAATCACTTTATCATGCCTTCTATTAGTTTATGCTCTCCAGTGGTAAATATCTTATCTATATCTAAAAGTATTATCAGTCTTTCGTCGAGTTTTCCGACGCCTTTAATATAGTCGGAATCAAGTCCTGCTATTAACGGCGGAGGCGGCTGTATGGTCGAAGAGTTAATCCTTAAAACTTCAGACACGCTGTCCACGATTAAACCGATAGTTTTATTCATTATGTTTACTACGATAACTCTGGTTTCTTTAGTCGCTTCTTTAATATTAAGATGGAATTTTTTTCTTATATCTACTATAGGTATAACCCGTCCTCTTAAATTGATTACGCCTTCTACAAAATCGGGAGCTTTCGGAACTTTTGTAATTTCGACTACCCTGTTTATCTCCTGAACTTTTAAAATATCCAGCGCAAATTCTTCGTTGCCCAATCTAAAAGTAACAAGCTGAACTATTTCGTCCGATGAAGAATGTTCCTCTGCGGAAACTGCGTTTTTTTTATTTTCCGTTTCCATAAATCCTGTTCCTCCTAAAATTATATATGTTTAATCTATAATATAAATAGTCAGCATTCCGTCTCTCTAATAATTTGGTCGGATATTTTATATATCGGCAGAATCGAATCGGCAACGCCGGCATCTACTACTGCTTTCGGCATACCGTAAACGACGCACGTAGCTTCGTCCTGCGCTATGGTTCTGCCGCCGCTCTCTTTAATTTTTTTCATACCGGCAAGACCGTCGGAGCCCATGCCTGTCAGTATAACGCCGAGAGCTCTGCCGGGATATAATTTTGCTACAGATTCCATCATAACCGAAACCGACGGTCTGTTAATAAGATCTTCCGGCTCAGTAGAAAGCGAAATTTTATAACCTTCCTTTAAGTCTTTAACTATAGAAAGATGTTTATCCCCAGGCGACAGATATGCATTTCCAGGTTTTATTATTTCTCCTCCGGACGCTTCTACAACTTTTATGCGGGATAAAGACGACAGCCTTTCTGCGAAAGAACCCGTAAACGCTTTTGGCATATGCTGGACAAGAATAATCGGCACAGGAAAATTTCCCGGAATTTTAGATATAACGTCCTGCAGAGCTTTTGGCCCGCCGGTGGAAGAACCTATCGCTACGATATCTATTTTACCTCCGTTTTTGCGGTTACAGGAAGCCTCCATCGGCGTTCCTTCATGCTTAATTATATTAACCTTAAGTTCCGGCTCATGCCTTTCCGTTTTCCTGAAAAAATATTTTTTTGCCGTTATAGCTCTTATTTTAGAAACTAAATCGTCTTTTACTTTTAAAATATTAAGCGATACGTTGGAAAGGTTTTTTGGAATATAATCGGCTGCCCCTATATCTAAAGCGTCCAAAGTTTCTTTAGCTCCGTCCTCCGTCAGCGAACTAAGCATTATAACCGGCAAAGGATGTTTTTCCATAATTATCTTAAGGGCGGTAAGTCCGTCCATAACGGGCATTTCTATATCCATAGTAACTATATCGGGTTTTAACTCCTGTATCTGCCGTATTCCTTCCTCACCGTTTTTCGCCATTCCTACGACTTTAATATCGTCGATGTCGTCGAAAAAAGAGCTTATAGCCCTCCTCATAAAAGGCGAATCATCGACTATTAAAACCCTAATAGGTTCTGTCATAAATTTAAAACTCCTTTCTTTTTATTAAATAATTTTTATCTATAATATTTTATTTACTTAAAATTGCCTTAACTTTTATCTTACGCTTACGGCATCTATCATAGACGCTACATCGATAATTAAAACTACTTTTCCGTCTCCGGTAATAGTAGCGCCGGAAATGCCTTTATATCCCAGTTGGTAATCTCCAAGCGATTTAATGACGACTTCTTCCTGTCCGAATAGGTCGTCCACTACTATCCCTATTTTTTTCTCGGCAAGCGCTACCACTACTACATAAATTTCCCTGTCGGAAGATTTAGTATTTACCGTAGAAACGGCGCTTTCGCTTACGCCGAATTCTTCTCCAAGCCTCAACAGAGAAAGTACCGATTTTCTTAAATTGATAACCTCGTGCTTATCGATAGTCTGTATGGTCGATTCTTTGATTCTTAAAGTCTCTACCACAGAATTTAAAGGTATGGCAAATACTTCGTCGCCTATGCCTACTATTAATGTCTGTATAATTGCGACGGTGAGAGGAAGCTTTAATATTATGGAAGAACCCCGACCGGAAGTAGAATTAATTTCTATAATACCGTTAAGTTTTTGAATATTCGTCTTAACGACGTCCATTCCTACGCCTCTTCCCGATATCTCGGTAGCTTTGTCCTTTGTACTGAAACCGGGAGCAAAAATAAGATTTAAAGCATCTTTGTCGGAAAGACCCGCCGCTGTTTTTTCGTCTATTACTCCTTTTTCTACCGCTTTTCTTTTTATTATCGTGGGATCCATTCCTTTACCGTCGTCTATAACAGATATAATAATGTAATTGCCCTCATGCTCGGCGCCTAATTTTATGGTTCCTTTTTCCGGTTTTCCGTTTAATTTTCTGGTTTCTTTGTCTTCGATTCCGTGATCGACGCTGTTTCTGATTAAATGAACCAACGGATCCCCTATCTCTTCGATAACGGATTTATCGAGTTCGGTTTCTTCGCCGGAAATTAGAAGTTCTATGTCTTTGCCGAGTTCTCTAGAAAGGTCTCTTACCATCCTTGGAAATTTACTGAAAACTTTTTTTACCGGCTGCATTCTCGTTTTCATAACGGCAAGCTGCAGATCCGTCGTTACAAGATTGAGCCCTGCCACTACCT
>DAHVNW010000074.1 GCA_027319095.1 bacterium
ATACGCTAGATTGTGGGGAACATATACCGGATTATTTTATCTTAACGATATAAACGGAAATCCTACCGGTCAATTTCATCTCGGCGGTTTTTTCGTGCTGAACGGATATATAAGCCATTATTTTAATTTTAGAAAATTTAAAATATTGAAAGAAGCGCAGTTAAAGGGCGTAAAATTGTCTTTAAGCATCGACAACATATTAAATAGAACTTATTATCCCCAGGCTTCGACAAATACTTTCATGATTAATAATCAAACATACACATATTTTGGCGTATATCCCGGATTGCCCCGATTTGTCATGTTAAATGCCTCATTTAAGTTTTAAATAAGCTATAGTTATATAACACATTTTGAAAAAAGGAGAATTTATGGGGAAAAGCAGATATTTGTTAAAATCGTTAATTTCAGCGGTATTATTTTTATCTATGTTGCTGTCGTTGCCTTATTCGGCAAGTGCCAGACCTACTTTAATACGGACAATAAAAACCGGTTTGCATCCAGATGCTGTCGCGGCGGTTTCAGGCGGTAAATATATTTATGTGGCAAACAAGGATAGTTACACTGTTTCCATTATAAATACTTCTACAGGCGAAGTTACAGGTAACATCAGTGTAGGTTTTTATCCGTTTGCAATCGCTAAAAGCATAAACGGTAAATATATTTATGTGGCAAACAGGGGAAGCAATACAGTGTCCGTTATAAGTACGCAAACTAAAAATATTATCGGCACTATAAATGTCGGTGTTAATCCTGTTGCTATAGCTGTCAACCCGGACGGCAAATATGTTTATGCCGTGAATAAAGACAGTAATAGCGTATCCGTTATCGATAGAACGACAAAAAGCGTAATAAGTACAATACAGGTAGGATCGCACCCTAAAGCAATCGCCGTCAGCCCAAACGGCGGTTATGCCTATGTCGTTAACAAAAGCGGTAATAGCGTATCCGTTATAGATACTTCTTTTAATAAAGTTGTATCTACTATAACAGTAGGTAAAAATCCTGATGCTGTAACAATAAGCCCCAGCGGTAATTTTGCATATATAGCGAACAAACTTAGCGACACGCTTTCCGTTATAGATACTGCCGCAAATTTACTGACAGCTACGATTAATGTCGGCCAGCACCCTAAAGCAATCGCCGTCAGTCCAAACGGCGGTTATCTGTTCGTAATAAATAAAAACGGCAATAATATATCAATTATTAACAAGAAAATGATAAATATTTCAAATGATATAAAAGTCGGTTTAAATCCGGTAAGGCTTGCTATCGGTTCGCACGGCAAGCATGTTTATATTACAAATAAAGAGAGCAATTCTGTTGCCATAGTAAAAGTCTCTGAAAATAAAGTAGAATCTGTAATAAAAGTTGGTTTATATCCAGTTGCTATTGCCGTTAACCCAAACGGTAAATATGTTTACGTAGCAAATAAAGGCGGAGATACGGTAAATATTATTAATACCTCAACAAGAAAGACTGTCTTTACAATCCCTGTAGGTACTAATCCTGATTTTATAACCACAAGTTACAACGGCGAGCATGTTTATGTTGCTAATTGGGATAGCAATTCCATATCGGTTATAAACGGCTTAGAAAATAAATTAGAAACTTCAATTACGGTTGGTTCCCATCCCAAGGGTATTGCCGTAAGTCCAAACGGTAAATATGTTTACGTTGCAAATAAAGGAAGCGGTACAGTATCGGTTATCAACGGTTTAACAAATGAATTGCAAAAAACTGTACATGTCGGAAAACATCCTATGTCTATCGTGGTTAGTCCAAACAGCCGATACGTTTATGTGGTAAATAAAGGCGCTGGTACATTATCTATTATAAATTCAATAAAAAATAAGGTACTTGCTACTATCAACGTCGGAGCGCATCCAAAGGAGATTTCCGTTAGCCCCGACGGAAAAAATGTTTACGTAGTAAATAAATATGGAAATTCGTTGTCAATTATACAACAGTAATAAATATTTATTTGATAAATATATTAAAAAATAAAAACTTGGAGGTTGACTAAATGAACAGAAGGGATTTTATTAAAATCGGCGCCGCCGGGCTTATAGGAACGGCGTTGTCGGAAGGAGTTAAATTAAAGACTGCGGAAGCCGAAGAGGCGGATTACGAAAATCTTAAAAAATCGAAGTTTAAAAAACCTGAGCACGTAGTACTTATAATGAAGGAAAACAGGAGTTTTGACCATTATTTCGGGCAGATGGACGACGAGGTTAACGGTCAGCCCGAAAGAATAATGGCTAACGGTATAACCGACGGCAACGGAGGAAGTGTAAAGCCTTACGACCTCGGTCTGCATTACGTAACGCCGAACAGGCTCGACCCGAACCACTCGTGGCGGGCGCTTCATACGGCATATAACGGCGGAAAAATGGACGGTTATTTTTTAAATTATATAAATTATCCTGCTAAAGATTATTCTTTTATAATGGGTTATTACGACGCGAAAAAGGCGCTTAAACCGTATTATTACTATGCAAAAAATTATACTTTATGCCAGAATTATTTTCATTCTTTTATGGGGCCGACTCTGCCAAACAGGCTTTATCAAATTGCAGGACAATCTGACGGTCACAGCAATGATTCAAAACCAGTCAAGCCCTTCGAATTTCCTACAATATTTAACAGACTTGAGGAAGCTAAAGTGTCTTGGAAAATATATTGCGGAGGTTGGCCTAATCCCGCTAAATACGAACATCATTTTTTAGCCGTTATCTGGTTTGAAAGTTTTAAAAAAAATAAAAAACTTCTTTCTAAAATAAGACCTGCCGAAGAATATTTTATAGATGTAAAAAATGGCACGCTTCCGCAGTTCAGCTGGATTGTTCCTTTGCATAAAAATTCAGAGCATCCTCCTGAGAATGTAAAAACCGGTATGCTTGATACCGTTCAAAAAATAGAGGTTTTAAGAAGAAGTCCGTTGTTTCAGAAGTCTGCGTTATTTTTAAACTGGGACGAGTGCGGAGGTTTTTACGACCATGTTGTTCCGCCCGTTGTGGATAAGTACGGTTTGGGCATGAGAGTTCCATGTTTAGTAATTTCGCCGTTAGCAAAAAAAGGTTATTTATCAAATGTAAGACATGAACACGCTTCAGTTCTAAAATATATAGAAAATCTCTGGGGAATTGAGCCGTTAACGGATAGAGACAGATTTGCAAACGGATTTACGGATGTATTTATTAAGTAGGCTTAATATGTAAATATGAGGTTAAAGAAATATAAAATTAATTAACTAAAAAGGTGTATATTACTTATGAATAAAAAAAATATTAAATCGATTTCTTTAATTATAACATTAATATTATCGACGGTTGTTTTTAACGTTATTAATGTATGGAGTTATAGTTACATTAAGAAATCAATAAACATTAAACACATAACGATACATTTAACAGGAGTTCCTAAAACAAAGTCATTAGCTATAGATAAAAACGGAAATGTTTGGATTGGAAATAAATTTACGGGAACCGTCCAGGAAATAGACGGCAAAACGCATAAAATTATCGCAACCGTTTATCTGCAAAAGGGTTCAAAACCAAGAGCTATTGCAATAAGCAGAAACGGCAATATATGGGTTGCCGATAAAGGCACGGGAACCGTTCAGGAAATAGACGGCAAAACGCATAAAATTATCGCAACCGTGAAATTGCCTTATAATGCAAAACCTAAATCAATTGTTGTAGATGACGCGGGAAATATATGGGTCGGCGCCAAAGGAGTCGGAAGCATTATAGAAATAAATAATGTAACAAAAAAAATAATGCATAAATTTAACGTATCCCAATTTGATAAACCTAAAGTTATTGCTATAGACGAATACGGAAATATCTGGGTGCCGAACATACCGGGTGCGTCGCTGGTTGAAATTTTTTCCATTGCAAAAGGTCCTGAATATTTTCCATATCGTTATTCTCTATCAACGCCTAAATATTCGCAATGGCCTTGATTTTTTTTGGCTTTGTCCTCTCTCTTAAAATAAAACAGGTATTGTGCGGAATATAGCAAAACCATTCTGCACAATACCTGTTTATCGATTGATTGCAACCTTATAATAGTAATAATCTTTGTCTCATTGCCTTTATTAGGCGGATTTTCGGGAAATAAATTTCTAAC
>DAHVNW010000075.1 GCA_027319095.1 bacterium
TATATGCATCGAAAGGCGTTAAACCGCTTCTCTGATAACCTGTATTCATATATGCGCCGTTATCGTAACATACGTATAAAACGTCGTGATTTCTTTCAAACATTCCGCTTAAAGCCTGAAGTCCGATATCTGCCGTACCGCCGTCGCCGCCCTGACTCAGAACGGTAATATTTTCTTTCTTACCCATAACTTTAAGAGCCGCTTCGATTCCCGAAGCTACAGCCGCAGAGTTTTCAAAAAGAGAATGTATCCACGGAATCTTCCATGAAGATTCCGGCCAGCGGGTCGAAAATACCTCAAGGCATCCGGTAGCACTGGTAGCAATAGTATTTTTACCTAAAATCTCCATTATCAGTTTAACGGCCATAGACTGGGCGCATCCGGAACAGCCCGTATGACCCATGGTAAAAAGTTCGTTATGAGTTTCTTCTTTAGTCAGCATGGTTTATATTCCTATTTTTTTATTTTATTTTTATTATTGAATAAAACGTCAAATTAATTTTCCGCAAGTAACTTATAATTAAAATTCCTTTCTCACTTTCTCATATGCGTAAAATAAAATCTGACGCCTTTTCCTTATGAGTTTCTTAATTAAACATTAAAGATACTGCTGCGCCAGTCCTATAAATTCGCCGTCGACATTTTCTTCTTTTTCGGCTCTTTCAACGAGGTCTTTTATATTTTTAGGCGTAATATCCCTGCCGCCAAGACCTATAGTATAACCGTTTACGTTTACTGTATTAATTTTATGCTTAAACAGCGAGTCTCTAATTTCTACTGAAAGAATTCCGCCTTTACCCGGGCATATAGCCTTTTCTATCACTATAACGTTTTTAGCGTTTTTTAAGGCGTTGACTATTTCTTCTTCGGGAAACGGCCTGAATGCACGGATTTTAAGAACGCCTATCTTTTTTCCGGAATCCCTTAACTCGTCCACTACGTCTTTTATGGTACCGAGAACCGAACCCATGGCGACTATTACGGTCTGAGCGTCGTCCATTTTGTACGTATCCGTCAATCCGCCGTAAAACCTGCCAAACATATTTTTAAAATCTTTTGCTGCATCTATTATCGTTTTAGATGAATATTTCATCGCATTATACATATTGTATCTCGATTCCATATAAACCGACGGCTCGCCAAGAGTGCCGAAAGAATAGGGATTTTCTACGTCCAATTTGTATTCCATATTAATAGGCGGAAGATATTCTCTGACTTTGTCTATGCTGTCTATGGTTTCTACTACTTCAAAAGTATGAGTCAATACGAATCCGTCCACGTTTACTATTACCGGAAGCATAACATCCCTGTTTTCGGCTATTTTAAAAGCCTGAATATGCATATCGTAAGCTTCCTGATTATTCTCGGCAACAAGCATTATAGCGCCTGTATCTCTTATTGCCATAGCATCCTGCATATCGTTCCAGATGTTTATAGGCGCTGAAATAGCTCTGTTGGCTAAAGTCATAACTACGGGAAGCCTCATTCCCGCAATATTATAAATTACTTCTTCCATATACAGCAAGCCCTGCGCCGCCGTAGCCGTATATGTCCTGACTCCGCACGCGCTGGCGCCGAGAACTACGGAAGCGGCGGAATGTTCGCTTTCAACCATAATAAATTCCGCTTTTAAATCGCCGTCTGCAACCATTTGCGAGAGATGTTCGACTATGTGCGTCTGCGGAGTAATAGGATAAGCCGAGATAACATGAGGTTCCGCCATCCTGACCCCGTCCGCTATAGCCATTGAACCTTCTAAAACCTGTTTCATATTATATCCACCGTTTAAGTTTATTTATTTAGTGTCAACTTTTAAAATTATTTTTCTACCAGCACCATTTCTATATCGTTTACAGGACATTCTTCTGCGCAAATTCCGCATCCTTTGCAGTAATCCTGATTGAAATCGTAAATTTTAGTTTTTTTATCTCCGTAAATAACGCCTTCGGGACAGAAATAAATGCAGAGATTGCACCCCGTACATGTTTTATGTTTAAATACAGGGGTTTCGTTGGCAAATGAACCTGTTTTGTTGGAAAGCGCCGCGCCCGGCATAGATATTATTCCGACCTTAAAATCCACTTTTATCTCCTTTTATATAGTTATAAGCTGTCTGCGCCGCTTCGGCATTTAACTTGCCCAATTTTGAACCGAATCTGTTTTCTATCTCTTTTTTTACCGAATCTATGGAAACGACGCCGCTTAATGCGGAAAATGCGCCGAGCAAAGTCGTATTTACTATAGGCTTATTTAAAATCTTCATGGCTATTTTTAATGCAGGAAACATTACTACCGCATCTTCTTTAATTCCGCCGAGTTCATTTATTACGTCTTTTACCGGCGCTTCCGAATTTATAAGAATTTTGCCGCCGTCTTTGATGCCTTTGTAAACAGGAACCGATTTAAGAAGGGTTATATCCTGAACTATAACGAAATCAGGCTCGTATATCTGATGTCTCGTTCTGATAGGCTTATCGGAAAACCTTGCGAATGCCTGTACCGGAGCGCCTGTTCTTTCGGAACCGAAAGAAGGAAATGCCTGACAGTAATTTCCGTCGTCGAAAAAACTAATAGCGAGTATCGATGCCATAGTAACCGAACCCTGACCGCCTCTGCCGTGTATTCTGATTTCTTTCATCATAATATATTTTTTCCTTTTTTTAAATTTTTATATCGGCGTTTTAAAAATTATACACTTTTTAAACCCTAAATGTCAAGCATATTCCGTAAAAAAAGCGGTATTTTATCTTCGATGCCGTAAGCCATTATGTGAATTCCATGGACAAAAGGTTTAAGTTCTTTTGCTGTTCTTGCGGCAATTTCTATACCTTTTTTCAGAGGGTCGGCGGCGTTTTCGAGCTCGTTTATAATCTCGTCGGTAATGTAAATTCCCGGGATAAATTTATTCATGAAGCGTGCAGTTTTGGCAGATTTTAGTATGTAAATTCCAGCTATAATTTTTATATTTTTAAAATTTTTATAAAAATCATAAAATTTTGAAAACTTGTTTACGTCGAAAACAGCCTGAGTTTGAAAAAAATCGCATCCGGCATTAATTTTTTTTTCAAATTTTATAAGCTGAGGTTCTAACGGCACCGATTCAGGATTAACGGCGGCTCCGATATAAAAATCGGTATGTCCGTTAAGTTTACTGCCGTTCATGTCTGTTCCGGCATTAAGTCCTTTTACTACTTCTATTAAATTAACGGAATCTACATCGTAAACGGCTTTTGCATGTTTATGGTCGCCGAAGGAAATATGGTCGCCGGTTAAGGCAAGAACGTTTTGTACGCCGAATGCGGCGGCGCCAAGCAGGTCGGATTCTAAAGCCATGCGGTTTCTGTCCCTGCACGTCTGCTGAAAAATAGGTTCGCCGCCGTTCTGCTTTATATAAATAGAACCTGCAAGAGAGGACATTTTCATGTTTGCGCCCTGATTGTCGGTAACATTAAATGCGGTAATCTCGTTTTTCAGCAAATCGTAAGTCGTTTTCATTTTTGTAAGGTCAGCGCCCCTTTCCGGAGATAATTCGGATGTATAAACGAAAACATTACTCTCTAAATTTTCCTTTAGTTTATTAGGCATGTTTTTATTTTATAGTTATATTATTCTTATATTTTTATTTTTTATTTCTTATATATTTTATTTGCTTATATATTTTTAGCCGCAGATTCGTACGAACCGAGAATTTTAACGAATATAGTATATTCCTCGATGGATTTTAACGCTTTTTTCAATTTTTCGTCTGATTCGTGGCATGTTACGTCTATAAAAAACAGATAATCCCAATTATATTTTTTAGACGGTCTTGATTCTATTTTCGTAATGTTGATTTCGTTTTCGTAAAAAGGCTTCAATATTTTAAAAAGGGCTCCGACCGAATTTTTTATAGAAAATAAAATAGATGTTTTATCGTTGCCGGTTTTATGGGTTTTCTCGCCGTTTGAAATAATTAAAAACCTTGTAAAATTATTGCTGAAATCTTCTATATGAGGTAAAAGAACGTTCAAACCGTAAATCCTGCCGGCAACTTCCGAAGCTATGGCAGCAGCCCCT
>DAHVNW010000076.1 GCA_027319095.1 bacterium
CGACCCCTTTTCCTCGTTTCTTTTTTTCCCACTTTCCCCTTTTCCTCCCTATTTATTTAATTCCTCATCCGCCTTTATTACTGATTCCGCCATCTCTTTTCTGTATTGCTTTAATTTTTCGGTCAAGTCCGGCTGCGATAACGCGAGAATGGAAACCGCTAAAAGAGCCGCATTGGTAGCGCCGCTTTTTCCTATGGCCGTCGTAGCCACGGGTATTCCGCCCGGCATTTGAACTATGGACATAAGGCTGTCCAATCCGTTAAGGGCTGAAGCGTTTAACGGAACGCCGATTACCGGAAGAACGGTCATAGCGGCAATTACGCCGGGAAGATGGGCGCTCATGCCTGCGGCGGCGATAATGACCTTTACACCTTTTTTTTCCGAAGATTCCACGAGTTCCATAGTCCTCCTCAAAGTTCTGTGGGCGGACGAAATATGCAATTCATAAGAAATTCCGAATTTTTTAAAAATCTGGACGGCGCCTTCCGTTTCGCCGATGTCGTTTTTTGAGCCGGTTAACATTAAAACATTCATACTTAATCCTCCATTTTAATATGATATACTTTTTTATATGTTTACTCGCCGCTTACCCGAATATTGTTACTAATAATATTGATATTATTCGTATAAATTAAATATCGAAAGTTTATCAAGCGTGCTTTTCGGAACGTCTTTTTTTGCGGTAACAACCGCTTTTTGCAGAGAATAAGCGCATCCGCACGACGGCCGGCATATTTCCGCCGAAAAATCTATTTTTTCTAAAGATTTCCTTATAATATTTTTAGCCTTTTCGGCATTTTCCAAAAGGATTTTAATTATCATATCGGCCGTGACGTTTTCTTCTTCTTCGTGCCAGCAGTCGTAATCGGTCGCCATGGCAATGGTAGCATAGCAGAGTTCTGCTTCTTTTGCAAATTTTGCTTCGGTAGCGTTAGTCATTCCTATTACGTCCATGCCGTTATTTTTATAGAAGAAAGATTCGGCTTTCGTAGAAAATTGAGGTCCTTCTATACAAAGATAAGAGCCGCCGTCATGAAAAGCAATGCCGAGAGTTTTGCAGGCTCTGATCACGGTTTTGCGAAGATACGGGCAGACTGGTTCCGCCATTGAAACATGGGCTACTATGCCGTTTCCGAAAAAAGTGCTTTTTCTGTTTTTGGTGAAGTCGAAAAACTGGTCCACTATAACCATGTCCCCGGGCTTAATTTTCTTTTTAAGGCTTCCTACGGCGCTTACCGAAATTATTTTTTGGACTCCTACGGATTTTAACGCATAAATATTCGCGGCATAATTTATTTCGGACGGCAGTATTCTATGTCCTTTCCCATGCCTCGGCAAAAATACCAATTTCTTTCCGTTTATTTCTCCGAATACGAGATTGTCGGACGGCTCTCCGAAAGGCGTGGCTACCGTTTTCTCCTCGATGTTTTTCAGTCCGTCCATTCGATAAAGTCCGCTGCCGCCGATTATCCCCAAAATGCCCTCGTTTTTTTTAGCGCTTGTGACCATATAATCTCCTCCCGTTCAATTTGCGGGAAATCCGTTTTAAACCGGATACCCTTTAGAAAAAAGCGCCGGTTACGCTTTTTTTTATTAATTAGTCGAATATTTGGTTATTTCGCATTATTATTTATATAGCACATAAATCTTTTTTTTAAGTTATTATCGCCTTCCCTGAGTATTTCTATACCTTTTTTGCCGACTTTTATTACGGTTGAGGAGCCTCCAGAAAGTTCTCCCGCATTTATGGCGGCAATGTTTAAGGCGGAAGCTTCCCCGCGCGATAAGAATTTTTCTTTTAACCCGTCGAAATCCGGAATGCTTTCTTCGCCCGAAATATTGGCGCTTGTGGCAACTAGCGGAAAGTCTATTTCCTCGAATAATCTCGAAACGAAAGGATTTGGGGAAATCCTGGCGCCTACGGAATCCAAACCTGCCGCGAAAAGATAATTTCTTTGACGAAATTGTTTAGGCTTAAGATTAAAAACTATCGTAAGGGGCCCCGGCCAAAATTTTGATATTATATCTTCCTCCCGCCTGTTTATTTTAGCGATATTCATGAGCATGCCGGTGTTTTTTACCAATACGGGCAAAGGTTTACCCCTGTCTCTCGTTTTTAATCCGTAAATCTTTTGGACGGCAGAATCGTCTAAAGCGTTAGCGCCCAAGCCATACGAAGTTTCGGTAGGATACACGATTAATTCCGACGATAACAGGCGGTTTTTAATTTCTTTGTAGTCTTTGTCCTCGAGAGCGTCTAAGTCTAAAATTCTTATCATATTTATGCTTTAATTTTATTTTTATTTTTTTTATAGTTTTTATAGTTATAGTTATCTTCGCCTTTTTCCTTATGCGACGAAACTATTATATAAACTCCGCAAAGAGTTATAAATATACCAAGCCATCTCAGCGGCGGAACAGGTTCTTTCAGGGTTATAGCGGCAAGCATTACGGTTAAAACGATACCGAGGCTGACGAAAGGATAGGCTACGGACAGGTCGGTTTTAGATAACACTTTTATCCAGAAAAACATGGATATTAGATAAAGAATTATTCCGGCTATAACGAATTTATTCGTAAAAACAATAAATAAAAATTTAACCGGTTTTGTCAAGGCGCCGGAATTTTTATAAGCGTTTGCAGTATTAACCGCAGTTTTTACGGCGGCTGTTTTTTTTAAAACGTTCATGCCGTATTTCATCAGGAGTTGGGCAAAAACGCCGGCAAGGATACTTATTGCAAGATTTATAAATACGGCGGGTTTTAATTTAAGAGAGGGCATAAATTTTTCCTATATCGTTTCTGTAATATTTATTTTTAAAATTAATTTTTTTTGCAATATCGTAAACGGCGTCTATTATATAGGGATTTCCCCCTTTTGCGCAGATATTTATTATCCTGCCGCCGTCGGTATAATATTTTCCGTTTATTTTTTTTGTTCCAGCATGGAGAACTGAGCATTCGGCTGCGTTTTTATGAAATACCGAGCCGGTTGAAGCGGTTAAAATATCCGCGCCCAAATACGAACCGGAACCAAAATTGAATGAAATTTCATAGCCCGTTTTATAATCCTTAGGATATCCTCCCGAAGAAAGGACTAAGCAAATCGAGGGGCTTTCATCGAAAGCAAGCTCGTAATCCTTTAAATTTTCGTTTATTACGCCTAAAAAAAGGTCTATAATGTCGGATTTAAGCCTTATAAGAATAGCCTGCGTTTCGGGGTCGCCGAACCTGACGTTAAATTCCAGCACGTAAATGTCCTCGTTTTTAATCATCAACCCTGCATAAAGTATTCCTTTATATTTTATGCCTTCTTTTTTAAGACCGCTAAGCGCCGGCTCTATGACGGTTTCGTTTATTTTTTTTATTAAAGGCTCGGCAACGTAAGGGTTTGGAGTAATAGCTCCCATGCCTCCAGTATTGTCGCCGGTATCGCCGTCACCTGATTTTTTATAGTCCATGCTGGTAATTAACGGTTTATAAGAAATTCCGTCCGCGGCAACCATGTAAGACAGTTCGAAGCCGTCTAAATAATCTTCTATAACTACGGTTTCTCCGCTTTTTCCGAATATTTTGCCGTTAAGAATAGAATCTAAAATCTTTACGGATTCATCCTTATTATTAGAAATAAATACGCCTTTTCCGGCGGCAAGACCGCTTGCCTTAATAACCAGGGGGTGTTTTTTTTGTTCCGCGAAGTCAGAGGCGGCTTTAAAATCAGTAAAAGAAGCGTATTCTGCGGTTTTAATGCCATATTTTTTAAGGAAATCCTTTGCGAATTTTTTTGAAGATTCCAGCATGGAAGCTTTTTTATCCGGTCCGAATATTTTTAATCCGGCGGAGATAAATTTATCGGTTATTCCGAGAGAAAGAGGGATTTCAGGTCCTACCAC
>DAHVNW010000077.1 GCA_027319095.1 bacterium
AAATAGAAGTAGCTAAAGTGTATCATTTTGAACATGACCCGTTTAAAGTTTTTCATATTTAATTTTTTAGATTTTTAACTGATAATATTAATAAATAAAAGGAAAAAGGCGTCAGACGCTTTTTTCGTAAAAAATAGGGGGTAATAAAAGGCTATGGATATAAATTTAAAAGGCAAAAGGGCGTTAATTACAGGTGCAAGTTCCGGTCTTGGAGAATCTATCGCTAAAAAATTTGCCGCTGCCGGAGCAAAAATCGGATTAAATTACCATTCTCATCCTGATGCGGCCGAAAAAATAGCTTCGGAAATAAAAGCTTTAGGGGCAGACGTTATTGCTATTCAGGCTGACGTTTCGGACAGCGGTAAAGTAAAAGATATGGTAGATACATTCGTAGAAAAATGGGGCGGAGTAGATATATTGGTAAATAACGCAGGAATTGACGGAAAGCATTCTCTCGTGAGCGAATCCGATATATCGGAATGGGAAAAAGTAATCAAAATAAATTTATTCGGCCCTTTTTACTGTGCAAGAGAAGTCGTTAAGTACATGATAAATCAGAAAAAAGGAGTTATATTGAACATGACGTCTGTTCATGAAGTAATTCCGTGGAGCGGTTACAGCGGATATACCGCGGCGAAAGCAGGTCTTTCTATGCTTACGAAAACTATGGCGCAGGAACTGGGTTCGTCGGGTATCAGGGTGCTGTCTCTAGCGCCGGGCGCCATTCAAACGGCTATCAACAAAAGCGTGTGGAGTAATCCATCGACGCTAAAAGATCTTCTTGACAAAATTCCGCTCGGCAGAATGGGCATTCCGGATGAAATTGCCGACGTTGCAGCGTTCTTGGTTTCCGATGCGGCTTCATATATAACGGGCAGCACTATATTTGCAGATGGAGCGATGATTGATTATGCTAATTTTACCCATGGCGGTTAATCCAAGATTTTATATTAAAATATATAAAATAAATCAAAACATATTGCGTTAAATCATAGTTTATTTAGCGTAATTTTAATAGGGTGTAAATAATTATGAATAATGAAATTTTTGCTCCGGGATGGCCTGGAATACCTGGCAGATGGACGGGAGCCAATAAAAGCGCGGTAGGAACGGCTTTTAACGGAAGTTCCGTATGGTTTACTATGTCTCACGGTATTCTAAACGAAGTTTATTCGCCGAGAGAAGACGAAGCGGCAATCCGCGACCTTGGTTTTGTGGTAACTGCGGATAACGGTTTTTTTTCGGAAGAAAAAAGACATGCTAAACATTCTCCTTCGCTTATTTATACGGGCGTACCGGCATATCACGTAGAAAGCTTATGCGGAAACGGGTATTACATGATAGAAAAAGATATTATAACCGACCCTAAAAGGTCGTCGGTTATTATAAGAGGGAAATTTACTCCTTTAAAGCCCGGTAATTACAGGCTCTATGTAATTACGGCATCTCACATCGGCAATCATGGTGCAGGCAACACGGCTTGGTTTAATGAATTTAAAGGAAAAACGGGACTTTTTGCTTCTCGTCATAAAACTTCTTTATGTCTTATAAACGAAAAAGGTTTTAAAGCTTGTTCCGTCGGTTTTGTCGGTTTTTCGGACGGCTGGCAGGATTTAAAGAAAAACGGAAAACTTACGTCTGTCTATAAAAGGGCTGAAAACGGCAATGTTGCGCTAACAGGAGAAATGATTCTTGATAAAGACGGCTCTTTTCTGCTGGCTCTGGGATTCGGGCGCAATCCTTCGGAAGCGGCGCTTCAATCAATAGCCTCTATAAACGCGGGTTTTGAAAAGGTTCTTGAATCTTACGCAGGAAAATGGCAGGAGTTTTGGCAAAAACAAAAACCTGTTTTTTATGCCGAAAAGCATAATCTGTTTTCTATAAGCGCCATGGTAATATTAATTCACAGGTCTAAATATATTCCTGGGGCGGTTTTAGCAAGTCTTGCCGTGCCGTGGGGTTTTTCGAAAGGGGACGGCGATCTCGGAGGCTATCATCTTATTTGGCCTCGCGATATGGTTCAGTCCGCAGGCGGGCTTATAGCCGCAAATATAAAATCGGAAGTTATGAATATGCTTATATATTTTGAATCGACGCAGGAATCCGACGGTCATTGGCCGCAAAATATGTGGATTGACGGCTTTCCATACTGGAACGGTATTCAAATGGACGAAACAGCACTGCCCATATTGCTTTTAGACCTTGCCCGCAGGGAAACGGCTATTTTAGAGAGCGATATTAACCGTTTCTGGCCTATGGTAAAAAAAGCCCTTGCCTATATCGCAAAGAACGGTCCTGTTACACAGCAGGATAGGTGGGAAGAAAACGGCGGTTATACTCCTTATACTATTGCGGCTGAAATTTCCGCTCTAATAATCGGAGCCGAACTTGCAGAATTAGCAAGTGAGTCCGATTACGCCCCATATTTAAGGGAAACGGCGGATTCGTGGTATTCATGTATAGACAGATGGCTTTACGTAAAAGGAGGGGAGCTTGCAGATAAAGCCGGAGTAGAAGGTTTTTACGTCAGGGTTACCCCGCCCGATTTTGAAGAAGGCGACGATGTTATATGCATTAAAAACCGTCCGCCCGCGTCCTGTTATCCTCATATATCCTCGGTTGTTTGTACCGATGCATTGTCTTTAGTCCGTTTCGGTTTGAGAAAAGCGGACGACAAAAGAATATTAAACACGGTAAAGGTTATCGACGCAACGCTGAAAGTAGAAACGCCTTCCGGTCCATGCTGGCATAGATATAACGGGGACGGTTACGGCGAACATCAGGACGGCAGTCCTTTCGACGGTACAGGCAGAGGGCGGCTTTGGCCGCTTCTTACCGGAGAACGCGGACACTACAGCGTAGCCTTAGGAGATTTTAAAGAAGCTAAACGCCTGCTTAAAACTATGGAAGGTTTTGCCGACGGCATCGGACTTTTTCCGGAACAAGTATGGGATAGCAG
The DNA here is from genome assembly GCA_027319095.1 of bacterium. Lineage (GTDB taxonomy): Bacteria > SZUA-79 > SZUA-79 > Acidulodesulfobacterales > Acidulodesulfobacteraceae > Acidulodesulfobacterium_A. Next base: position 2,960 of record DAHVNW010000077.1, read on the forward strand.
CGACATACCCGAACGGGGACTTTTCTTTGGCCGTCCGTCCGGTTCGGCTATGCCTTTAGTATGGGCTCATGCCGAATATTTAAAACTTATCCGTTCAATTACCGAAGAAAGAGTATTTGACATGCCTCCGCAGACGGCATTGCGTTATCTTAAAAACGGAACAACGTCTAATATTATGCAGTGGCGTTTTAACCATAAACTGCATAAAATTCCCGTCGGAAAAAAATTGCGTATCGAAACGCTTTCCCATGCTATAGTTCACTGGACGAGCGACGGATGGCGCACGGTTAACGATGCAGTAGTAAAAGATTCAGGGCTTGGAGTTTTTTATGCCGATTTGCCGACGGAAAATTTAAAGGAAAACGACGAAATTATTTTCACGTTTTACTGGACGGATGCAGAAAAGTGGGAGAATAAGGATTTTTATGTTCAAATTAAAAATTAGCTAAAAATTGTCTTAAAAACGGTTATTTACCTTAATGTAATATCGGTTTGTTTTTATATAGCAAGTATTAAGTATAGTGTAAAGTCGAAAAAGTCGGATTTTATTTCTATTTCTTCTAATTAAAGACGTCTAATAAAATCCGACTTTTTCAAAAATAATCAAATTTGGTTAATATTGCATAAATATCGTGGCATTTTCTGCGCTTTGACTATTTCGTATAAATCGGTAGGAAGTCCAGCTTTAGTTAAATTTTCATGGATTTTTTTGAAGAAACGCGTCTTGATGATCTAATTTAATTTTTACGCCTTCTTTTGACAAATGTGTTGCCTTTCAGTGTTGCCCTTCAGTTGACATTGT
>DAHVNW010000078.1 GCA_027319095.1 bacterium
AGGAAGTCCGTTAATAAATAAAATTATATCCGGTCTTCGATTTTCCCTGCCTTCTTTGATAGTAAACTGGTTTACCGCCAAAAATTCATTCTCTTCCGCATCTTCAAAATCAAACAGCCATACAATATCGTTTTTTATGCCGTTTTCGGTATTGTATTCCACCGGAACGCCGTCGGTCAGGAAGCGATGAAACGTTTTGTTGTTTGTAATTAAATCCTGACTTTCGGAATAAATAATTTTCTTAACTGCTTCATTTATAACATCCTGTATAACGGCTTGCGGAATATGTTCGTTGATTCTTTTCAATGCCGCCGTTAATCTTGATTTTAGAACGACCTCGTCGTATTTTCTTTCCTCGTAATCCCCGCCCTCCGAAATATCAGGTCCATAAATTACCGTATATCCCAATCCCTCAAGGTTCTCCAAGGCTAATTTTTCTACATCAGATTCAGATATTAATTTTGGCATATTACTTTTACCTATTCACCCTACGTTTGAGGATTTTCACTTTTCGGCCCCTCTTCTGTTAAGGATGAATGGCGAGCTCCGTCTGACAGGGTAGTTTCCGCTTCATTTTTAACCGGCACCCTTATTTTGCCGGACATAAGTTTGGGAAGAAGGGAATCACGAAGATCGGATAGGGTTTGGATTTGTTGTAAATTGATAATCATTTTTTCAAAAATTGAATTTGTATTTTTTGTAAATTGCTCAAAAATATCATGTTTATATACAATTTGTAAATTTTCAAGAGTTTTGCCGGCATGTTTTATGGTTGTTTCACCAGAAGAAAACAAAATAAGACCATTTTGAAAATAATCCGATTTTAAAAAGCAATAAATCAAACATTGACCAATTACGTTATTTTTACTTATAACTTTTCTAATCCCTGAAGAATAAGAGCCTTGACCTCCAATAAAAACTTTTCCTATTGTTCCGTCTAAACTTACTAAAATATCCTTTTTATCGAATAGTTTATTATTTGATAAACTTTTTTCAATAAAAACATTTGGAACATTGCTATTATCTGAAATATTTTGCACACGATAAAAAGGTATATAATAATCGGATATTTTATATTTAAAATAATTGGCTGACCCAGGTTCAACACCTTTTATAAAATCAAATAATTCATTAATTTTAATAACCTTCCACCCTTCGGGAATCTCGCCAAGCTCGCTTTTGACCATTTTTCCGCCACTCGATTTATAACCTTTTAGTTGTAAAATGTTATCAAAACCACCCCGCCCTTCGGGTTCCCCTCTTTTCAAGGAGAGGAGCTTAGAGGTTTCGTCTTCTATTGGAAATTCGAAATCCACGAACCACTGTTTATATATTGCCTGCGCTATGGCTTCCAGCGTCTTATTCTGCTCCCGCAGAAGTTCTATTTTGTCGTCAAGCGAGGAAAGAATTTTAGCTATTTGTTTTTGTTCTTTAATGTCTATTGGAATATCAATCTTAATATCTTTTAAAATTTTTACAGTAAGAAATTTAGTTGCACTCCCTTGAGATATATCCTTTAAATAATTTAAATAAAGTTGTAGAGAATAATATAAAAAATCTATATCTATATTTTGATTCGCTGTTGTTATAACATATGTTCGTTGATAAGCATTGAATTTTCCATTGTATCTATTAATATGAAAAATTCCATTTGCATTATTTCCAGCAAGAAGAATTGCATCACAGTTAAACGCGTATGAATTTATTTTCAACGGATTTGGGGCACAAGTGAAGAAAGGGAAAGAGCCATTATTCTCTGCGCGGTTGGAATCTAATTTACCTGTATTAAGAGTTATTAATTCTCCTAACATTTTTGTTTTCCAACCTTCAATGTTATCGGCTTGTGATAAAATTTTATTATTAACATTATATTGTAATCCTCCAAGTCTCGTCACTGTCCAACCTTCCGGTATATCGATTTTTGGCATAATCAATTCATCCTTATTGCACCGTGCAAAAAATGCACATTGCTTTTTAAACGGCAAAAAATATAATCTTTAATCTGCCGTCTAAATTATGTTTTTACCTGCAATTAATCCAATTGTATAACGCATATGTCTAATAAATGTCCGTTAATTTATAAGTCCTTCCTTATTTACCTATGTAACCTATGTAGAACCGGCTCCGATTTGTTGCTCAAGAAAGCGGCGGATTTCATCCTCCTTAGGCAACTCAAGCTGATATTTAGAAACAAAGAGACTATTATCCATTCCCGCAGTTGCATATTCAACTAATGCCTGGGTTTTTTGCGTACAAAGCAGAATACCTATTGGCGGATTGTCATTTTCCGTCATTTCATTCTTACGAAACCAATTTACATAAGTATTTAGCTGCCCGATATATTCGTGAGAAAAATTATCAACCTTAAGTTCAAGCAGGACATGGCATTTTAGAATACGATGATAAAAAACAAGGTCAACAAAAAAATATTCATCGCCTATTAATATTCTTTTCTGCCGCGCCTCGAAACAGAAACCATGCCCCATTTCCAAAAGAAACTCTTCTAACTTGTCGAGCAGGGAATCTTCAAGTTCCGACTCGCTCATAATTTCTTTGGGTTTTATTCCAAGAAACTCAAAAATATAAGGATCCCTGATAATTTGGGCAGGAGAAATACGCTCCGCTTTCGATTGGACGCTCTTCGATAACTTTTCTTTATCCTTTGATAACCCGGAGCGTTCATAATATAAACTGGCTATTTGTCTTTTTAGTTCTCGTGCCGACCAACTGCCGCGAATACACTCTATTTCATAAAATGCGCGCTTTAAGGGGTCATCAATCTGTATTAATTCAACAATATGGGTAAATGAAAGTTTTTCTATAAGCATAATACCGCTAATGCCAAATTCGGGAGGCAGTGACTCCCGAATTTGGCTAATGCTTGACGGAGAAAAAGGGAAGACATTGAATTCGGGAGGCAGTGACTCCCGAATTTGACCATAGGTCAGGTAAAACTGGCGATATCGCCGTAATTCGCGTTCATATACCCGCTTTATGCCTAACTCGTGCAAGCGATTAGCCAGTTTTTTAAAAAGATATTCCCCATAGGCTGCCCTATCCCTGCCGTCAAGTTCATATTCATGTATATAAAACCCGATTAACCAGTTGCGGATCGTCAGGCTTACATTGACGGCTTTAGCTGCTTGAGTAAATAAATTTTCGTGGATTTTGCCAATAATATCGACCAAAGATTCAAAATCGAGTTTGTTGATATGTAATGCCCCCAATTGTGAAGCAGCCTGCTTCACAATTGGAGAAGATTCAGCCTTTATTCTGTTTGAGGACGTAGCGCCGGCTTCTTTTCCAGATTTAACTTTTTTACCCGCCATACATAGCCTCTTTGAAAGAATTTACCATTTCTATTTTGGAAACGATTCAGAATGAAATTAATATATAGTTATTACATTTTTAATTTTAATTTAACGGCAATTATCCAGCAGCTTGTTGGGCAATTAACCACGATGTTTAATACCATGCTAATGTTTAATCGTTTATTTTTGGCAATATCATTAAAAAATCTTAAATCCAATTTTCGCCAACTGTTTTTTAATTTCTTCGTCCAGCCTTTTCTCTTCTTCCATCTGTTTCGACAGTTCCGCCGTCAGCCGTTTCATCTTTTCTTCGAATACTTCGTCGTCTTCTTCCG
>DAHVNW010000079.1 GCA_027319095.1 bacterium
GGACGGTAACAAAAATTTTGCCGACGGCCTTTTTGACCGTTTAAAATTTTTTAAAAATAATTTTTTTTTCATGGACATATCTTATTCCGAAAAACCTTCTTTCCTTTCAAAAGGATTAGAAGAAAAATGCTTGAAATTTGCAAACGGACTGTCTATGCTTTTATTTCAAGCTATAGAAAGTTTTTATATATGGACGGGCAGGAGGATCGAGTTTGATTGCATTAAAGATTTTTTAAGCGGTATATTTTAAAAAATAAGCTTATGTGATAAAATTTAATAAACGGACATCTTAACAGTTAAAAATTACATGTTTATTATTGTATAATCGCGATGGTATAAATATGAATAACGATTTTATGACGCCTTCTAATTTTACTAGCGATAAATTAGGCGAAATTTTAGTAAAGCACGGCGTCGCCAAAAAAGACGATATATCCAACGCTCTTCTGATGCAGGAGAGGATACGCAGCGGAATTACAAAAGGGGAAAAGTTAAAGGATTTAAAACTCGGCGAAATTTTAGTTAAAAACGGCATAATAACCCCTGCGGAATTAAATTCCGCGTTAGAAGAACAAAAACGTTACGGCGGAAGTATAGGCAGGCAGTTAACCAAATTAGGCTTCATTAAAGATGCCGACCTTGTTTCTTTTCTTTCCAAAGAGTTCGGCGCCGCTACGGTAAATCTCCTCGATAACGAAATTCCCGAAAGCGTAATAAAACTTATTCCTCCCGATTTAGCGGTTAAACTGCAGGTGATCCCTTTTAAAAGGCAGGGTAATACCCTGTATCTTGCGGTAGCCGACCCTACAAGGGTAGAAGCTTTAGATGATATAAAATTTTTAACCGGTTTAAATATAGAAGTCGTAGTCGCATCAGAAAACGAGATAGCCTCAGCTTTATCTAAATATTATAACGCTTCAAGTATTCTTACGGAAAATAAAGATTATCTTAATTCCATTGCCATAGAAGAAACCAATGAAGAATTGGATATATCAGAACTTCAAAGATCGTCGTCGGAACAGCCTATTATAAGATTTGTAAATAAGGTTCTTTTGGATGCCGTAAAACTTAGTGCAAGCGATATACATGTAGAACCTTACGAAACGATAGTAAGAATAAGATATCGTATCGACGGCAAATTAATAGAGCAGATGAAAATACCCGGACAGTTAAAAAATCCAATAACTTCCCGGCTTAAAATAATGGCGCAATTAGACATAGCCGAAAGAAGGCTCCCTCAAGACGGAAGAATTAAGGCAAGGATGGACAATAAAGAAGTCGATATGAGAGTTTCATGCCTCCCTACTCTTTTTGGCGAAAAAATAGTCATCAGGGTGCTAGACAAAGCCAATTTACAACTTGATATGCGAAAACTTGGATTTTCGGAACAGCAGTTAAAAGACTTCAAAAATGCTATACATAAGCCATACGGCATGATTTTAGTTACCGGACCTACGGGTTCGGGTAAAACCACCACGTTATACAGCGCTCTTTCGGACGTCAACAGACCGGACGTAAATATTTCTACGGCGGAAGATCCGGTCGAATATAATATTCAGGGTATTAATCAGGTTTTAGTCAACGAAGAAATAGGATTGACGTTTGCTTCCGCATTAAGGTCGTTTTTGAGGCAGGACCCTGATATAATAATGGTCGGCGAAATCAGGGATCTCGAAACTGCCGAAATTGCCATAAAAGCGGCGCTTACGGGACATTTAGTGCTTTCGACCATTCATACAAACAGTGCTGCTTCTACAATTTCAAGGCTTATTAACATGAAAGTAGAGCCTTTTTTGGTTGCTTCAAGTTTGAGCCTTATCATTGCTCAGAGGCTTATAAGAAAATTATGCGTTGAGTGCAAAGAGCCTTATTATCCGGATGCAAATGCTATATTGAAACTCGGATTCAATATGCAGGAACTTTCGGGCAAACGTTTTTATAAGGCAAAGGGTTGCAACGCCTGCAATAAAACCGGATATAAAGGAAGGATAGCAATATATGAAGTTTTGGACGTAAACGACGATATTAAAAATAAAATTTATGAAAACGCCAACGAATTCGAAATACATAATACTGCCGTAAATAAGGGAATGAAAGCGCTGAGAGAATCGGCAAAAGAAAAATTTTTAGAAGGGATTACTTCATTGGAGGAGATAATTCAATATTTGGACTCAAATAATATAGATATATAATTTGAAACGCTTGACATTAATCATTAATATTATTATGCTATATATTATTCGTAAAAATATTAAATATAATTAAAATATATCGACGTTTATAAAAGGAGCCGCATATGCCTTCCATAGCAGATTTATTAAAAACCACGGTGGATCAAGGCGCTTCCGACCTTCATATAGCCGCAGGGACTCCTCCGCAAATAAGATTAAGGGGCTCATTGGTTCCGTTAAATTTTCCGCTTCTCAGTCCTGCCGACACGCAGGGACTTTGTTACAGCATTATTACCGATCTTCAGAAGAAAAAATTCGAAGAAACCCATGAGTTAGATTTTTCTTTCAGCCAGAAAGGCGTTTCTAGATTCAGGGGCAATTTATATTACGACAAAGGTTCGATTGCAGGCGCGTTCAGAGTTATACCGCATGAAATTCCCTCTATCGATAATCTTGGTCTTCCCCCAATGGTTAAAGAAATTATTATGGCGCCGAGAGGTCTCGTTCTGGTTACCGGCCCTACAGGTTCCGGTAAAACGACTACTCTTGCCGGAATGATAGACGCTATTAATCAAACGAGGCATGAACATATTATTACTATCGAGGATCCTATCGAGTATGTTTTCCCCCATAAGGGATGTTTAGTCAATCAGAGAGAGATAGGCCAGGATTCAAGCAGTTTTTCGGAAGCTTTAAGGCATATTTTAAGGGAAGATCCCGATGTCGTTCTCGTCGGCGAAATTAGAGATATGGAGACTATGGAGGCCGCCCTTACAATAGCGGAAACCGGACATCTTACGTTCGGAACGCTTCATACAAACTCTGCCGTTCAAACTATAAGCAGGGTTATAGACATATTTCCTCCGAATCAGCAGCCGGAAGTAAGATCGTCACTTTCTCTTACGCTCGTCGCCGTTCTTTCCCAGACTCTTATTCCAAGAATTGACACTCCGGGCAGGATTCTGGCGGCTGAATTAATGATTCCCAATGCCGCTATTAGAAACTTAATTAGAGAAAATAAAATACATCAAATATATTCACAGCTTCAATTAGGACAGGAAAAATACGGCATGCAGACTCTAAACCAGGCTCTTGCTTCTTTAGTGAATAAAAAAATAATAAGCGAAGAAGATGCATATAACAGGTCATCTGACGTGGAGGAACTGAAACAGGCTATAAATTCAGGGCTAATGTCTAAAGGCGGATTGAATACGATACCAAATAAGCCTTCTAATGCTTCAGACGCTTCATTCGGAAAAACCGGCGTTGATGCAGACAACCCTTTTTCTGGAATAGATTTTAGTAATTTATAATAGGAGAAACTTTTAAAATGGCGACTTATCGGTGGAGGGGAAAAAAGCATTCAGGAGAGTATGTCAGCGGCGAGATTGCCGCAGATAACAACGAGCAGGTTATAGAAGCTATAAGAAAAATGGATGTTTTTCCTATAAG
>DAHVNW010000007.1 GCA_027319095.1 bacterium
CTAATTGCATCCGTCGATAAAATTATAGATATTAATTTAGATATTATCATTAGTTCTTATATAAGCGAAGGAAAGTTTTATATTGCAGCCACAAAATTCGAAACAAAAATAATTAAATTCAGTTCAAAATTTTCTTATATACTGGACCTTGCTTTAGTAATATCGCTTATAATTGCAACCATAATGGTGTTTCTTCTCTTTGTATTCGAAATATACCGTTTTGCATTCGGAGGAGGCGCATTTGAATCCACCGTCATAGATATTTTAGGCGCTATGCTTATAGTATGGGCGATCAGGGAATTATTGGAAGAAGAAGTTAAAAAGCTTCAGGGACACAAGTTTGCGTTAAGCGCATTTATCGGTCTTGCGATGGCGGCGCTGTTAAGAAAAATCTTGATTTTTTCCCTTGCGCCAAGAAAATCTACCGAAGTCGCAATTCTCGGCTTTCTTGTATTAGTGCTTGGAATAGTATATTGGCTTATGAATAAAAGCGCCAAACCTTAAACTTTTCTTGTTTAATCTTTTTCTTGCTTAGCTTTTGCCTCGCTCCATTCTTTGCCCTATTTTTAGCAAAATAACTTTTTCGATAGAATTTTTTGATTTTTTTTAAAAATTATATTGCTTGCATAATTTATAAATGATAAAATAAATATCGTTTCCGGGATGTGGCGCAGCTGGTAGCGCACCTGCTTTGGGAGCAGGGGGTCGCACGTTCAAATCGTGTCATCCCGACCATTCAAAACCGCAGTAAATAAGCATTTCATATAAAGAATTCCTCTATCGATTGAAACGGCAAATATGGATACGATAGAAAAATTAAAAATCCTTTCGGAAGATTCAAGATACGATATGGCATGCGCCTGCGGTTCGAGCGATGAAGGCCGCAGAAAAAGAGGGCTGGACGGAAAATGGCTTTATCCCGTTGCCCTCCCTAACGGCGGATATTCCGTCCTTTTAAAAACGCTTCTCTCTAATTCGTGCTCAAACGACTGCAAATACTGCCCTATCCGTTCCGATGCCGATGTGCTTAGATGTACACTTAAGCCGGAAGAAACGGCGAACATATTTATGGATTATGTTAAAAAGAAAAAAGTATTCGGCCTTTTTTTGAGTTCTGGAATAATTAATAATCCGGATTATACGATGGACAGAGTTAATGCCGTTTCTCGTTTGTTAAGGCATAAACACGGCTATAAGGGGTATATACATCTGAAAGTCATTCCCGGGGCATCGGATGCGGCTATCGAGGACTCCGTTTCCCTAGCAAGCGCCGTATCATTGAATATTGAAACGCCCGGCAAAGAAAGATTCGATTTGCTTTCTAGTAAAAAGAATTATATAAGCGATATAATCCGTCCCATAAAGCTTATTAGCCGATTAACGTCCAAAGGCAGCCGGTTTTCAAAGGTAAAACCCGCGACGCAGTTTATCGTGGGCGCTTCAAACGAAACCGATTCAGAAATAGTAAAATATATGTTCGGCCTGTATAAAAAGCTTAATTTTCACAGGGTTTATTTTTCGGCATATCAAAAAGGCCTCGGTCATCATACCATTCCTGGGGAGCAAATAACCGGTTCTACGCCGGAACGAGTCTTCATGCGCGAACACCGTCTTTATCAGGTGGATTATCTTATAAGGAAATACGGATTTTCCATAGGCGACATTATCCTTGATAAATCGGGTAATTTAGAACTGGATAAAGACCCGAAAGAGGTGTGGGCAGACCGCCATCCCGAATTTTACCCGGTGAGGATTAACAGGGCGGATAAAGAATCGCTGCTCATGGTTCCAGGACTCGGACATATTACGGCGGGCATGATACTTAAAACGCGGCTTTATGGAAAGATAGCGCGGTTTGAAGATCTAGGCATAAAAGGCGAAAGGCTCGAAAAGGTAAAAAAGTATGCTATTATAGAATAAAATAATCCATTATGATACGACGAATAATCTTTTTCTATTGCTGTATAATTTTTCAGATAATCGTATGCGTTAATCCGGCTTTTTCCAAGGAAAGTTACGGGATAAATCATAAAACCGCGATGCTTCTTGAAAAAGCCGATAAGGAACGAAAGCATATATTGTCCGCGAAAAATAGGCCGTATTCATTTTATAAGGGGGAAATTCTTACATATCAAGTTACCTACATGAATACGATAGACGCCGGCAAAGCTATATTATCCGCATCTTCCGGTTATTACAAAGACAAAAAAGTTATAGTTTTGGGGGCTCAAGCCTACAGCGCAAAATGGTTTAGCTTTCTTTATCGCGTGCATGATGCAACCACAAGTTTTTTTTCGCCCAAAAGGTGTTATCCTTATTTTTTAATAATGAAAAGGCACGAAGGTTCGCATAACGATTTTATGGAAGAAAGATTAAACGGTTCTTACGAACATTTGATTAAAACTGATGCGTACAAAACTGCATGGAAAAGGCTAAAAAGCGGGGAGTTTCTGAAAATGATAGGTTCTAACAGAAAATACAATAAGCCGGCTCTGTATAAAGATAAAATTAGTGCCACATGGAAAGCGTTTCTTTCTTTCGACGATACGCAGGATGCTTTAAGCGCGTTGTATTACCTTAGGCTTATTAACCTTAAGGAAGGCAAAAACTATTATATACCGGTATACGAAAATCGCAAAAGATACATAGTCCTTATAAAAGCCGAAAGTTATTACAATATAGATACGCCTGCCGGAAAATTTAATACTATAAAAGTAAAAGCCTTTCTTAACTTTAACGGAATCTTTTCTCACAAGGGAAGCCTGGAGATATATTTTTCGACTGGCGCGAACCATACTCCAGTATATCTTACTACAAATGTCCGCATCGGTTTTATGACGGCAATATTAACCAGAAAAAAAGTTTTTTAACAGCCGCCTCAGCATTATCCATAGAATTATGCATGATTTTGACGTTCACCGTGATAATATCCTTATGTCCCATGTAATATTACCTCCATTAATCGATAAATAAAGTTAATATTATAGTTCTTAATAGGACATTTTAACTTTGCTAATACAGGACATTATCATTTTGCCGTACAGTTTTTTGATTTAAATTGTCTAATTCAATCGATAGCTTATAAAAGCTAATAGCCTGTTTGGGAGCAATGGGGGAGGGTCGCAAGTTCGAATCGTGTCATCCAGACCATTCAAAACCTCAATAAATAAGCCTTTATAAAAAAAATAAAATTTACGGATTAAACACAGAATCGCCGGTAGAAATCCCTAAAAGGGTTTTTAAAGTCATATGAACACTGGATTAGCTTCGCTGTACTTCGTTTCCAGCTTTCGCGGTAATGACACCCGTTGGGTGAAAAAATAAAAACCTGCAAAGTCGTTCCTGCGAAAGCTGGAATACAGAAAAATAAATTTCTACCGGCAATTTATGGTTTTAAGGACACCTTTTTATTAAAATCTGTTATAATTTATTAGAAGAACGGGATATAATCTTAAAATCCGGCCAAAATATTTATTAAACGCCGAATCAGGGTTGAACCGGGGTGGATATAAGAATGGTGTACTTTAATCTGCGCGTCAGACCGCAAAGCAAGGCGGCGCACTATATAACTATTACGGTAGTCGCTATAGCGACAGCCATAGTAATAGCCATAGCTTTCTTTGTATATTTTAACGCCGTTAAGGTCGAGGGTAAATTCGCCGGGATTGAAAAAAACAAACGCGTCGAGCGGCTTTTGGATGATACGCTGGTAGATTTCTTAGATGCCGAAACGGGACAGCGTGGGTTTTTGCTGACTGGAAATTCCATGTACCTCGCCCCTTACTTAAGCGGAAGAGCCCGGATAAAAAATAACCTTAAACGGCTGGACGGAATGCTTTCGAAAAAAGATTATAAATATTTTAAAAAAATAAAATTTTTGGCGTCCAAAAAACTAAACGAGCTTAAAACTACTATCGCCTTGAGAAAGCAGAATCGGTTAAATTCGGCTTTGATTATAGTAAAAACGAATAAAGGCATAGATTATATGAAGGAATTAAGGATATATATATCTGACCTTAAATCGCTTTACGAACAAAGAATAGAAGCCGAAAACGGCTGGATATTTAAAAAATCCGAATATATTAAAATAATGCTGCCCCTCGTAATATTCGGATATCTTTTTATTTTGTTAGTCGTCTATATCATGCTGTATATATCTTCGAAAAAAAATATAAAATACGAAGACGATTTAAGGCAGGCGGCTGCCGATTTAGAATCGTCTTATCAAAACGAAAAAACTGCTAAACTATTTTATATTTTAATATCTAAAATTAATAATCTAATGCCTAAGTCTTCGAATTACGAAGAGTTTTTTATGGACGCAGTGGACTTATTTGCTAAAAATATGGAAACGTTCGGCGTTTGCTTCTTCAAAGAAGACAGCCCATACGCTAAGGTTGTAGCAAGCGCAGGCGTGAAAGGAATAAAGCAATATACCGAAGGCTTAAAAGTATCCTCCAATAAAAATATACCGGAAGGGCTCGGCGTTTACGGAGAAGCCGTGAGAAGCGGAGAGGTCATCTATTCTAACGATTTCGCCTCGGATAGAATATCCGCTCCCTGGAGGCAAAAGTTAACTGAGTTTAATTTCAATTCGGTGGCGACAATCCCTATAAAAATGAACAACGAGCCTTTCGGAGCTTTTGTTATATATATTATCGAAAAGAATTATTTCGACGAAGAAAAAATAAAATTTTTAAAAGAAATTTCTTCCATATTGTCTTATGCTATAGATTATATAGACAACAGAAACAAGCTTATCGACGAAAGAGACGCATTAAACAGGGTCATACAAAACATTCCTTCCGGCATAGCTATTTTTAACGAGGAAAAATTTTTATATACAAACCAGGAGCTTCTTGATTTATTCAAACTTACCGAAGAAGAATTTTTAAATTTAAGCGTAAAGGACTTTTTTAATATAAAAGAAGGGCAGATATATAATTCAAATCCTCCGGTTTTTAAAATGCATGCTAAAAACGAAATGTTCCAGCGGTTTATTTACAAGCTTAACCGCGCCGATTTTGATTTTAACCGCGCCGAAACCATCGACGATAGAAAAACTATTTACATAGATTTATTCAGGACGACGATACCCTATAAAGGAAATAGCGTCGGACTCGCTATATTTTCCGACATCACCGACAATGTGTTAAGGGAGCAAAATATACTTATAAAAAAAGATGAATATAAAGAATTATCCGAAGTAGACGTCCTTACCGGCGCCGGAAACCGCCGTTATTTCGATTCTAAACTTGCCAAAACTCTTGGCATCGCAAACAGGTACGACAGGCCTTTATCGCTTATAATGTTCGATATAGATAAATTTAAAGACATAAACGACACTTCGGGCCATACGACGGGGGATTTTATTTTAAAAGAATTATCGGGCTTAATTAAGCAGAATTTAAGAATGACGGATTTTTTCGCCCGCTTCGGCGGGGAAGAATTTATGATTATAGCTATCGATACGCCTGTCGAAACTGCAGTGGAGCTTGCGGAAAGATTAAGGGCAAAAATATCGGAGCAGAATTTTAATATCGGCCGGCAGGTAACGTGCAGTTTTGGCGTAACCGGAATAATAAACGGCGATACTAATCAAAGTATTGTTTCAAGAGTGGACGAAGCACTATACGATGCCAAAAAAAACGGGAGAAATAAGGTATGTTCAGCTTAATTAAGAAATAAATATCCCGTTTTTGGATTTTATGCCGCTTCGCTGTCTATCTTTTTCCTGATATCTAATATTTCGTCGAGATTTTTAAGGAAAGCGCCGAAACAGTCCGGGTCGAAAGCCCTGCCCGGAGCCATTTCTTCTTTCATAATCCTGACCGTTTCTTCCAGCATAAACGCCGGCTTATAAATTCTTTTGTTGATTAACGCATCGAAGACGTCGGCTATTTTGGCAATCCTTCCAGTTATTGGAATTTTTTCTCCGGATAATCCGTTTGGATACCCGCCGCCGTCAAAATTTTCATGGTGTGATAAGGCTATTATGGCGCCTTCTCTCAAGACTTCCGAATCGGAATCTTTTAAAATATTATAACCTATAGTAGTATGCGATTTCATAATTTCAAATTCGTCTTTATTTAAAGGTCCGGGTTTTAAGAGAATGGCATCCGGTATTCCAACTTTTCCTATATCGTGCATTGGCGCGGCATTTAATATATTTTCCTGAAAAATTTTATCCATTCCGAGTCCTTTTGCTATAATCTTTGAATAATGCGCCATTCTCGATATGTGCCTGCCCGTATCTTCGTCCCTGTATTCCGCAAGAACGATAAGCCTGTCCAAAGAATCATGCTCCGTCTTGTCAACATCGTCGATTGATTTTTGGTAATACGCTTCTATCGCAAGCGTAATATCTATCGAAAGCAGTTTCTGTACAGAATTTAATATGTTTATAGATTCGTCGGAACTTATCCCATTTTTTTTGCAGCATATCATGACCGCCGAAGTGATAAGCGTATTATAATATCCGTAACTGCCGATATAAATCGACGGCGATATTTTGTTGACATAATGCGCAAAACCCACCGTAACCCTGTTTGCAAAATATTTTTCGTCGTACTTTAAACCGAAAAGCTGGCTGATATAGCTATATTGAGTGAGTTTTAAAGAATCTAACAGACCTGGTTTGGAGAGAATAATTTTACGCACATCTTCTATGGTCATTAAATAATCGTAAAAAGAAGAAACCGTTTCCTGCGCTATGTCGCCTATGCAGTCTTTGATTTTAGCGATGCTGTTTATGTCCGATTGAGTAAAGTTAGTCAATTTAAGCATAAAGTTTATGTTTTTTTGCGAAAAAAGCTCGTAAATACCGGAAGTTCCTTTTTCGGTCATTTTATTTGCTTCTAATATGTCGTTTAATCTGCCCATAATATTGTATAATTATTTAAATTATTTATAGATCTTAGTTTTAATTTAATTAAATTTAAAAATATCCTAGGTCCCTCAGCCGTTCCATTAAGGCTTCTTTTTCTTTCGACCTTCCGGAGCGTTCCCCCTCCCCTTTTTCCGTTTTTTCCGTGCATGGTTTGCAGTCCAAACTTCTATATCCCTCGTTATATAAACCGCAGTATGGAATATTTTCCGATTTAATCAAGTCCCAGACGTCTTTTTCGCTGAAGTGCAGCAGGGGATGGACCCTGAAGTGGCCGGGGTCGTTTCTCGCGGAAAAATACGTTTCGTTTGCCCTTGCCGCATCCTCGTCCCTTCTTACGCCGGTTAAAAGGGCGTTCAGCTTTAACTCGGCTATCAGTTTTTTTAACGGTTCCGTCTTTAAATTTAAACAGCATTCCTCTTTATTTTCGGCGATTTTAATTATTCGCAGCTTTTCCGTATTTTGACGGACGATTAAATCAAAATCCCATAAAATTTTAATCTTATCGATAAATTCCCTTATCTCTTTAAAATCGGCCGACGTATCGATATTTATAACCCTGAATGGAATTTTTCCGCCGAAGGCTTTTTTTACGAGATAAAGTAGGACCGTAGAATCCTTGCCGCCGGTGAACCCCACGCCTGCGTCTTTCCCGAACCTGTTAAACGCCTCTTTAATGATTTCCATGCTAAAACCTGCTTTGGAATCGAGAAATTCCTTTTCCGCCTTTCCGCCAGTATAAATATTCCCGGTTACTGTTGCATTCCTTTCGAGATTGCCGAGGTATTTTTCATAATTTAAAGCCTCTTTAAAATTCATGTCGAAATTAACGGGTTTTTTTTCTAAAGGGTCGCCGCTTAAATCGTAGTAATAATTTTTTATGTTATTGCGTTCTTCCGACGAGATAAACTCGTTATAAAGTCCGAGCCTCGTCGTTTCTTTGGCTTTTAGCCTGCTAAGCTTTGAATTTAAGCCTTCTTCGTCCGCAAACCTCAAAAGAAGGCTGCGGTACAGCCATTTGACGTACTCCTCGTCGCCGGTTTTTTTACCGGCTAAATAATCTTCCTTTATGCCGTTTAAATCTATATGCTTAAAAATATACTTTTTATTATTCGTTCTGACGGCCCTCTGATTAAGAAGATATTCGAAATTATCCGTTAAATTTTCAGCTTTCGGACGGTTAGAACTATCCCCTGACAATTCTATGGATTTATCGCCGTATTGTTTTATATAAAAAAGTTCCGAGTAACAAAACTCCCTGTTTTCCGACAAGTCGATGCCGTCTAATTCAGCGCGTGGGAAACCTATTTTCAGAGCGTTCAAAATAGTGGGAAATATATCCGCAATCGAAGCCAGCCCTTCGTATTTATTTTTTTTTAAGCCCGGCGAATTGAATATCAAAGGAATGCGGATGACTTCGTCGAACAGGGCGCCGGCGTGGTTAAAAATGTCCTGGTTTTCCAAAGACACCCTTCCCTCGCCGTGGTCGGAGAGGACGGCATATATCGAATCCTTATCGAAAAAACCGATTTCTTTAAGATTATCGTATAAATATTTAAACCGTCCCCCGTCGAATTTATTTACCCCTTTTATATAAGGAACTAAAAAAACTGACCCGGTTGGCGATACGGCTTTTTTAAGCGCGTTAAACGCCTTGTGGGGTTCCGTTTCGGTCAGCGCGATATTATGGGATAAAGCCGTATTTTTTAAAAACTCGTAGTAATCGCCGTTATAATTTTCCGACGGCGGGCATTCGCAGTAAAGATAAGGTTCGTGGACGTCGAACAGATGCATAAAGCAGAACACGTCGCTGTCCTTAGAGTCCGAAAGCATTTCGAGCAAGCCTTTATCGTCCCGCACAAACCTGCGGGAAAACCCCCGCGTCAGCCCAAACGGTTCGAAAAGTTCCGGAAAATCGCCGCTGAATATCGTTTTAAAGCCGTTTTTTCTTAAAATTTCGGCAAGCGTAATGCAGTTATCAGAGAGTTTTTTGTAAAAAAAGGGGCGCAAGCCGTGGTTAGGCGGATAAAGCCCGGTGAATAGGGAGGCGTGCGCCGCCGTCGTATAGGTATTCGTGCTGAAGCAGTTGGTAAAAACGGAAGAGTTATAAGCTATTTCATCAATAGCCGGGGTGTTGACCATGGAGCTGACGCCAGACCGCTCGAGCATGGGCCTGTCGGGATTGTAAGAGACGCAGTCGTATCTTAAGGCGTCCACGGTGATAATGAGAATTTTTTTACCCATAAAATAAGTTTATTTTATATAGTTACATTATTTTTTTATCGACCCAGAGGGCGTTAATCATTCCTTGAAACCTTAAGCCCAATTTCGAATAGCGGTGAGACAGCCGCCAGGCTTGGGCATTTTCTGCCTTTTTAACCGCCTCCGGCGAACCCGGTTTAATTTCTCCGATAATGCGTTCAATCCCTTCCGCTATCGAAGCGGAATCTGCGCCGGGCAAATACCAGACAGTTTCTGCGATGTCGTCGAAAATAGGAAGCGGGCTGACTGCCACGTTACAGCCGGAAGCAATGCCGTAGCGCACGGCAGCGCTTGTAGATTCGCCGGTTCTTTGATAGGGGAACACGGCTAAATCGCACTGCGAAAGATATTTAAGGCTGATTTCGTCGGGTAAGAAATCCGTGATTAACTCGACTTTATCTTCCAAACCGAGTCTTTTTATTTTTTTAGCGGCTTCTTTTATTAAATTCGACGATTCAGGGATAGGATATTCGGCATTAATCATTTTAAGGTTAAGGGTAATATTTTTAACTTTTTTCAGTAAAATCGAAAAAGCGCCTATAAGTTCCATCAAACCCTTGTGGGGCAGGAAATAACCGTATGAAGCAATAGTAAAGGCGTTGCCGCGATGTTTTGTATGTCCCTTATTGACATTATCGACGTAATTTATAATTCCGTGGGGGAACAGCGCGACATTTTCTACCACGCCCAGCGCTTTTAAATTGTTAAGGTCGTTTATCGAATGGACGACGACGCGGCCGCAAGTTTTTAGCGCTCCGGCTAAAATCGAGAGTTTTTTGTCCGGAGCGTGAACGGGGTCGGTAGTAGAGTGAAGCGTTATAACCGTGATAATTTTCTTGTCCGCTAATTTTTTAATAAATTCGGAGAAAACGGGTAAATCGAAAAAACCGTAGTTGAATTGAATTACTAATATGTCTATTTTTTTTGAAATAACGGCGCTGAAGAGAGCTTCGAGCGTCTTATCTTCGTAATTCCAGCATCTTAAGACGTTTTCGGAGTCCGCCGCAATAGTTTGTTCCGTCAATGGGGCAAATATCGTTAAATCGGGAAAATCGCCGCCTGTAAGATGGTTAGAATAGGAGGCTATGCCGCATTTGACGTTCCATGACGTAACCCATCCCGTCGACGGGCGGGGAGGCTGTAGAGCCGTCGACCACTTGCGCGCAGACGATATCAGCCTTCCGGTTACGTCGCTCCATTTAAAATTGTCTAAAAGGACGTTTCGCCCCTTTCTCGATTTTTCTGTTCTTTCGAGTTCGGGCAGGCTGTAAATATATTTAAGAATTTCTGCAAGACCGTTTATATCGGGTTCTGCCCATACCGAATCGAACAGGTTAAAATGCGTCCTTGCTTTCTTAAAAGAATAGTCGATAAGCCAGGCGGTATCTTCGCCGCAAAAATCGAGCTGTCCGCCCCAACCCGTGGTAATGACGGCTAAGCCGGAAAGCATGGCCTCGGCAAGGGGCAAGCCGAACCCTTCCGCGCGGCTTGGCGCGACAAGGGCGTGGCATTGCGCATAAAGCGCTTTCAGCTGTTCGTCTTTCAAATCTTTTTCGATAACTATTATATCGGGGCATCCGGCATGGGACTTTCTCGTTTCGTCCAATAAACGGTCCAGGTCGTTATGCGGATTCGGAAATGTTTTTATTATTAGCGAAACGTCGTCTTTTTCGGTAAAGGCGAGGCAAAAGCTCTTTAGCAATACGTCTATCCCCTTTCTGGGGAAGCATGACGATACATGTAAAAATCTAAAATTTTTGGCAGGCGTTTTAAAGGAGTTATCGGGAATAATCCGCTCCCAGTGGTCGATTCCGCATCCCGAAACGCCGGCGGGAACGATAAGCCCGTTGTCCGTCAAAATTTTTTTTACATGCGACGAAAGTGCGGTTATGCCGCCAAGATGTTCGTTAAAATTTTCAATCCATTCATGAGGGAAGCCGGTTTCTTCCCATGCGTAGTGGTGCAATAAATTAAGCCTCGAGCGCATATCGCCAACCCTCGGAGGGTAAAGGTTCCTGCTTTGAACCATCGCGTCTTCCGGCTTTGCCGTAAAACTTTTTTTATACATTAAATCTATGTCCGGATTTAATTTTAAAAATTCCGCGTTAGGGGGATAATCGCCTGGACCTTCGGTCGAATGCAGTATGACTTCATGCCCGAGCTTAGAAAGAGAGCGGGCTGTTTCCCTGTTAATAAGCGCTAAGCTGTAAGATGAGTCGAACGGGCCTTCGACGCGCCACGTAATTTTTTGGGGAAGGGCAGACGAACCGGTTACGGAATAGCTTGTCCTGTTATTATTGTATATACTCGAAGATATTTTAATTAAATCGGAATTTGTTAAGGTTTTTTTATCCGGCACGGCGCTGGCGACGGCGTCTATTAAAAGGGTGCGGCGTCCGGCGCGTCCGGCGCGTATTCGGGCCCAGTCCTCCCGCCCCGCCCGCCCGTGCATAGCGGATTTTTGTTCGTCCGCAATCTCGAACGCTTTGATTGCTTTTTCTGCGCAGGCATCCCAGGAAAACTTTTTTGCCCGCTTAAGCGAATATTTTCTTAATTCGCCTAAAAATTCCGGGTTAGATAAAACGCCGTTAATCTTTTCTTCTATAGAACTTGTAATATTTGGGTCGAACATTGCGTCGTCCCTGCCGATTACTTCCGGCAGGCTTGCAGCGTTCGAGGCTATAACGGCCGCCCCGCAGCTCATAGCTTCCAAAGGCGGGAAGCCGAAGCCCTCGTGTAAGGAAGGAAATACGAATAACGCGCAAAGATTATAAAGCCTTATCAGGTCGTCGTCCGAAACATAACCGGTCATTATAACGTCTTTTCCAGTTAAATTTAAACTTCTTGCGTAAGCTAAAACCGTATGTTTGTTCCTATCGTCTATTTTACCCGCCAAAACTAACTGATAGCCCTTCTTAAAATCGTATTTTTTAGATGCAAACGCTTTAATAAGCCTGTGGCAATTTTTATGCCTGTCGAAAGCTCCGGCATACATAACGAACGGCTTACTTATGGAAAAGCCGCTTAAGAATTTGCCTTTGTCGAATTTGTCCGCATTCGCTAAGCCGTCGTCAACGGGCATGTGCTTAAAACGGCTGCCGCACCCCGCATAAATCGTGCAGAAACGTTCCCCGTCGATTTCTAAGGATTCCACCGCCTCTTTTTTAGTATAATCGGATATCGAAAGCAATATATCCGCCTTTTTTAGATGTTCTATCTTTCGCATGTAATAATCTTTATAAACCTTGTCTTTAAAAAAAATGTCCTTGTTCATAAGCGGTATCAAATCGTAAATAATTACGGCGTTAACCGCCTTTGCGGGCATCAGTTTAACGGAAGTCGCAATATCGTCTAAAAAACCTTCGAACAGGCTGGTCGTTAAAATAACGTCCGGCTCGAGGGAGTTTAAAAAGTCTTCCCTGATAATTTCGGAGATGCGGGTTTTCCAGCCGTCGGCGGGATTGTTTTCCCTTATCCTGAAGGGGATGTCGAATACGAGGATACGGCTTTCCGGCAAAAGATTGCCGAATTGCGCTTTTATTGAGTTTACGGCATCTTTTGAGGTATTATTTAAAACTATAAAGACCTCATGCCCGTTTTTTTGCCCGGCAATAGCGAGCGCAAGCGACAAAGCGTATCTGCCTATGCCCCTAAACCTGCTTTCTCCCTGGACAGGCTGTAAATCTATTAATATGCGCATTTATTATTTATATTTATTATTGTTTATTATTGCCTTATCATTTTCTTTTAATCGCGGCGTTTCGACTCTTTAGATTCTATCGTACGTTTTAAATCGGCGTAAATGCTCCTTGTTCCCGCGGGCAGGTCGTCTATATCGGCCGGAGGAATGCATCCCGAATCCGCGGAATAATAATTTGCATTACGGTAATTTTGCCGCAGTTCGCCGTTATTTGCCCCGCGGCTTAATTTTAATCTTATAATCCGCAGCAATTTAGCGATAAAACGCAGAGGCTCCGTGATTTGCCATGACCTGCTATGGGAAAACCCGTTTATATCCACCCGAAGCGATTCAATCTCGGCCCGAAGCGATTCGGCCTCCGCCATAAGTTCGCCGTTGCGGTTTTCTTTCTCGGCAAGGTTTCGGTTCAGGACGGAAATCTCCGCCATAAGTTCGCCGTTGCGGTTTTCTTTCTCGGCAAGGTTTCGGTTCAGGACGGAAATCTCCGCCTCCGTTTTTTCTTTTTCCGATTTTTCTTTTGCTAATTTTGAATTGACAACCGAACAAAGCGGATTGGAAGCGGTGCCGCTCAGCACAAAGTCGTCGAATACGTTCGGCCCGCAATCGAAAAATTTTTTAAGTTCAGTATATTTTTTATAAATATAGTAGCGGTTTAGCCCGTCAAAAAAAACAAAAGAATAGCCGCGCGATAAAAGCTCGTTTTCCCATAATTCGAAGTTTTCCGTTTTTTCGTTTGGAACGGTACTTTCTACTACTACTATCCACGGTCTGGCGGCAGATTTCCCCCATCCTTTTAAAATCCTGGATTCGAATCCTTCCGCGTCGATTTTTAACCAGTTGATATCCATGCCGCCCGTCTTGTTAAAAATATCTTCGAGCGTCAGGCAGGGGAGCGTCGTTTCGATAATTCCGAGTCCGCTTTTCCTGTGCCTGTCGGCAATTGCCGGGTCGGCGGTGTTGAGTCCGGGATTTTCCAAGTTATAAAACGCGGTTAAGCCGGATTTATCTGACAATACGACCTCCAATACAAGGTCGCCGGGACGCTCACGCCTGAGCAAATCCGCGTAATATCCCGTAGGTTCGACATTAACCCCGCGCCAGCCGCGGTCGTAAAAAGACTTGCTGACCGAATCGATTTCGGGATGAAACGCTCCGACATCGATATAAAACCCCTTATCCACGTCTTTAAGGGCGCGCCACAGCATGACGTCTTCGAAGTTTTGGGCGTAAGAGACAAATCTTTCGTTTTCTTTAATCGCGCTTATAGGATGCGGCATTTGAAAAGCTTTGGCGTGTTAACGTTAAATATATAAATAAGTTAATAATATAACCCTAATAATCCTGACGATGCTCGGCAGCCGTTTTGTTTGATAGTATAACCTTTTTAAACGGGTTTTGTCAAATCGGTCTATTTGCCTGTCGCGCAACAGTTCTGCGCAATATTTTGCACAAAGTTCTTGACAGCGCGGGTGCTTTATTTTATAATTAATCGAAATTTTTTGAATTTGCAACGTATAGGGGACCGATTTGCGTTATAGGCGTTATAAGGAACAGATTTATTTTTGTAAGGGGACAGACTTGAAGTCTGCCCCCTTTACGCTTTTTTTTATAGCGGCAGTTTTCGCGTCTTTGACGGTTTCGGTTTTTATTCAAATAAAGCCGGTTTTTTCGCTTAACCTTATAGGCGCATATAAACACGCTCTTAAATACGACCACGGATATAAGGCTGCCTTTTATGCCAAAAAGGCTTCCGGCATCTACGGAGCTGAAGGTCTTTCCCTTTTTCTTCCCCAGATAAGCGCTTCGGTCGGCGTATCTAGATACGACTTCCTAAGCCCGCCTCCTCTTTATTTCAGTTTTACTTCGAGGACGGAGGGTATAAGCCTGACGCAGCCCATAATAGACTTTAAAAGATATTTCGAATACGCGCAATACGGCGCAAAGCAGGCGATGGGCAGCGACGAGTTTTCCGCCGCCAGGCAAGATTTTATAACAAGGGTTGCGGAGATTTATCTCGACGTTCTTGCGGCAGAAAATTACCTTAAATATCTTAAAGTCCAAAAAAAAGCCGTACATGAGCAATATAAGCAGGCAAAAGAGCTTTTTAAGGCGGGAAGCGGCACGAAGACGGATGTTTACGAAGCCCTTGCAAGATATTACTCCGTCGAGTCCGATATTGTCGAGGCAAAGAACAGCCTTAAGAACGCCAGCGCAAAGTTTAAGGGCGTCGTTGGATTAAGCGCAAAGGGGATAGACGCATTTAAAAAGGGGGCGGATTTTTTGATACCTGTCAGGGAAAAACTCGGTTACTGGATTGGACTGGCGGAAAAAAATAATCCCGACCTGAAATACTACGAAAATAATTCGATTTACCGCGGCGAGGCGGTTAAAAAAGACTGGTCGATGAATTTACCGACTCTTGCCTTTACGGCGGGATACTCCACCACCAACACGCAGGAGGTCGTCCAAACGCCGGCCCTTCGTTACTATACCGTAGGCTTTCAGTTAAGCGTTCCCATATTCGACGGAGGCTATTCCGTGGAAAAGTCGATAAAATCGGAAAATATTTCTGAAGAGACTAATCAGGAACTAGAAAGAGAGAGGGGCAAGATAATAAGGAAATTAACCGCTTCTTATCTGAGGCTTAAGGGTTATACCGCCCGTATCAACATGCTAAAGTTAGCCGTTAAATCGGCGGGCATCGTCCTTAAAGCCGACCGGCTCGGGTTTGCCTCCGGCACAAATACTATGTCCGACGTCCTAAGCGCAATGCAGAAACTCTATGACATGAAGACGAAACTTCTTAAAGCGCAATATGAGTACCTGATGGTTTTCCTTGCCTTAAAGTCTGGCGCGGGTGTTTTATCCGCCTCCGATTTATACAGGATAAACAAACTGCTAGAAAACAAAAACAAAAATTATAAATTTAAGCTGCAAGCAGGCAACTTAAACTACGATAACTATAACTATAAAAAAAATTAATACCGTAAACCGACTAAAATTATGAATCCGTTCAGACGCTCAAACAAGGTTGCAGCCGGCGGGAGAACCGAACTTTCGTCGTTACTATACTCTTTTAAAAGGGACTTTTACATAGTGGGGGTATTCAGCTTTATCATCAACCTGATACTTCTTGTTCCAGCGATTTACATGCTCCTTGTCTATGACAACGTACTTGCCAGCAGGAACAATATTACGCTAATAGTAATCACCGCGATAATGATATTTATGTACGTACTGATGGGTTTTTTCGAATGGGTCAGGTCCCAACTTCTAATCCGCATCGGCAACAATATGGACAGGCGCATGAACAGCAGGCTTTTTCAGGTAGCTTTCGAAAAATGCCTTAAAACTGGAAGCACCGATGCCTCTTCGGTTTTTAGCGATTTTACCAATTTAAGGCAGTTTATAACCGGCACGGGCACCATCGCTTTCTTCGACGTTCCATGGGTTCCCATATACGTTCTTGTAATAGGCATAATTTACTGGGTTTTGGGGGTGTTCGCCGCCTTTGCCGCACTTGTTCTTTTTTTGATGGCTTTTTTAAACGAGTTCGTAAGCAAAAAAAGGATTACCGCTTCAAATAACGCGTATCACGCCGCCGCCTCCTTCGCAAGCCTCAATTTTAGGAACGCGGACGTAATAGAATCCATGGGGATGCTAGAAAACGTAAAAAAGCACTGGCATCCTAAATACCAGAATTTTTTAGGGCTTCAGGCAAGCGCCAGCGAAAAAGCTTCCGCGATAAGCGGCATGACCAAGTTTTTCAGATACCTATTTCAGTCCCTGATACTCGGTTTGGGGGCATATTACGTAATAAACGGGAACATTATAACGGGCGGCGCCATGGTCGCCGCTTCCATCCTTGTGGGGAGGGCGCTTTCTCCCGTCGACCTTGCCATCGGCGGATGGAAGGGCTTCGTGTCTTCGAGGGATGCCTACAACAGGCTGAACCAGCTTTTTACGGCCTTCCCCGAAAGGCAAAGCGGCATGCCTTTGCCCCCGCCTGAAGGCAATATTGCGGCGGTTAATCTTGCAGCCGTCCCCCCGAACACAAACCTTCAGGTTTTAAAGGGGATAAGTTTTGAAGCGCAAAAAGGAGACATGGTTGCCATAATCGGTCCGTCCGCTTCGGGAAAATCTACGCTTTCGAGGATGCTTACCGGCGTATGGACGCCGGCGGCCGGCAGCGTTAAGCTGGACGGCGCAGAGATTTCCTCGTGGGATAAAAACGCCCTCGGCGGCTACATCGGATATTTGCCGCAGGACATCGAACTTTTAAACGGCACCGTAGCCGAAAATATTTCACGTTTCGGCGATATCGATTCGGAAAAGGTAATAGAAGCCGCAAAAACCGTTGACATACACGAGATGATTTTAAGCCTCCCAAACGGCTACGATACATATATCGGGGAGGGCGGACTAGTCTTGTCCGGCGGACAGAAACAAAGGCTCGCGCTTGCGAGGGCAATATACGGGAACCCGAAGTTAGTCGTTCTCGACGAACCTGACTCCAACCTCGACGACATCGGCGGACAAGCGCTTCTCAATACGCTTAAAAAACTTAAGGAGAATCAGGCGACCGTTTTTGTGATAAGCCACAGGACGCATATACTTTCGGTAGTCGATAAAATAATGCTTTTAGCCTTCGGCGTTATTAAAATATTCGGACCGGGCAAAGAAGTCCTGGCTGCGCTTTTGGCGGCCCAGGTTAAAGCCGACGGCATGGCGGCGGTCCAGACCGCCCAACCCAGGGAAGAAGCGGCGGACTTTAAAAACTTAAGTTCCGAATAAAAAAGCTTTAGTTTTGTTCCGCGGTTATTATTTATTATTATAATAGTTGCAATAATCGGTTAATTAAATTAACGTAGAATATTTAAAAACTTATGAAACTCATAGAAATTATTAAAGGCGGCAAGAATAAAGGCGGCAGAAAAAATGGCGAACAGAACTTGCTTTCCTACGCGTCCGAAAACGCGGAACTCGTCGTCCATTACGACACTAAAAAAATTATGCTTATAGGCTTTTCGGTTCTTTTAGCCGGTTTTTTAGGGTTTATTCTATGGGCGGCTTTAGCCCCAATGGTTAACGGCATTGCCGTTCCAGGAGTAGTAAGCGTATCTTCACACGAATACATCATCCAGAGCCGTTACGGAGGCACTTTAAAAACGCTATTCGTAAACGACGGCGACACCGTTAAGCAAAAGCAGCCGCTTATGCTTTTAGACGATTCGTCGGAAAAGGCTGACCTTGCCGCCGCAAAAAGCGAGTACGTTTCCTATCTTGCCCTCGAGGGCAGGCTTTTAGCCGAAGATAGTTTTGCCGTAAGGATTAAATTTCCCAAGGGCATATACCGTTTTAAAAACAGCCCTCAGGCGCAATCAGCGATGCTTACCCAGAGCCGCCTCTTCTCTTCTTACATGGAGAACTATAAAGCCGAAAAAAATATATATAAGTCGGACATAAACGGATATAACTCTTATCTTTCGAATATGAAGCTCTTAAAAAAGGCTACCAAAAAACAGATAACGCTTCTGCGGAGCCGGATTGTCCCGCTCGAAAGGCTTGCAAAAAAGGGGTATTATCCCAGGAACAGGGTTGTGGACCTAAAAAGCGAACTCGAAGGACTGCAAGGGAAATTAAACGAACAGAGGGCGGAAGCAGCCAGGGCGTTTAGCGAGAAAGCGAATTACGAGCTTAAGCTGGGGGATTTAAAAAATAACTTCCTGCAGCGTGTAAATATGCGCCTTAGCGAAGTCCAAAAAAAGATTTTTGCCTTAAAACAGCAGTATATTGCCTATCTAAGCAAGTATATGCATACGACAGTAAGTTCCCCCGTTAACGGCATAATCGTAAAAGTTTTTACAAAAACGCCCGGCTCCGCCGTATTGCCCGGAGAACCCATGATAGATATTATGCCACTCAATCAAAATTTAATAATAAAGGCGAATATTCCGGCGATGGATATTGCCCATGTCCGCAAGGGTCTTTCCGCTAATTTAAGGTTTCCCGCGTTCAATATGGAAAATACGCCAGTAATAGACGGCAGGGTTGTTTATATTTCCGCGGCAAGCCTTATCGACAGGGCAAATAACAAGGACTATTATTTTGCCAGGATAAAAATAAACACAAAGGGGCTTAAAAGCCTTGCGGAAAGAAATCTCGAATTAAAAGCGGGCATGCCGGCTATGGTTACCGTCAAAACCGGTAAAATGACCCTTCTGGAAATAATTTTAAAGCCGCTTGCCAGGGATATTTCTAACGCGTTCGTCAGGTAAGCTTATAATTAAAAATAAATTATAATTTTTTTTTAAAAATATTTTAAAATAATGCTTGACATCGATTAGAAATTTGATATAATCAAGGTAGAAACGGGAAAGCATTGCGGCAAACGGCTATAAAGCTACAGTCTTAACGGGCAATATTTTTTGGCGGTCGATGATAATAAATAATTATTAATCATAATTAATAATTAAATTGAGTTTATTTTTAATAATCTAAATTTTATTAAGGAGGATTTATCTTATGAGCAGCACATTTACCCAATCACAATTGTTAGAGCTTACTACGATGGGAGAAACGGGTCATGCTATTTCTGTAGGCGGCTTGAATTTATACAGTCCCCAGGGTGCGGCAGGCATTACCGCATTGGACGGACTGTGGAACAATTCGTCTTCCCTTTACGGAGAAATGACCGAAAACCAGCAGGCAGCTTTTGTTTTCGATAATCTGCTTGGCAAAGTCGTAAGCCCGAACTCCGCCGCTGTTGCATGGCTCGAGAGCAGCACAGGCAATAACCCGAATCAGTTTGTCCCTTATTTAGCCAATTACGTGGAAACGAGCGGAACGACAGCAGGGCAGGACGCGCTGCAGAACAGGCTCAATGCCGCCACGTATTTTACCGATAATTACAGCACGCTGATTACGACTAACAGTCTTGCGACTTTTCAAAGCACCGGCACACATTATTTATCGTCTTCTACGCTGGAACAGGCCACAAACCCTAATCTTACCGACTCGATATTAACTTCGCAGGTGCTTGGAAGCGCAGCCAGTACCTCCGTTCCCCTTAATTATATCATAGACAGCCAGACTTACACGGCAGGGAATTACGGGCCTACGACCCCCTTAAGTTCAACCACTAACATTACGTTTACTGTTTACGACAATAATAATTCACCTATAAAAAACCATGTATCTCCCACGACATTGACTCATACCTGGCTGGCCTCGTCGGATACCTTAAATACGAATGGCGGAACGGGAACGCTGGAAATTTACGCTAATCCTAACATCGCTCCCGCTGTCAATTATGCGGCTGTTATGCCTTCCCCTTCTCATATGCAGGGCGTTACGACGCTGGAGATACACAGCCCTAATTTCTTTAGTTCCAGTCCGCTTCCGTCTTTCCCGAACTCGCCGGTTAATTTTGCGGGCGATACCAACTTCACGACCATCATTTTAGATAAACTTGCGGTAAATCCGAATGATTTTGGAGCTGGTTACTTAGGAGTTAATCCAAATCAAGACATTATTTTAAATTCCCCGACAGGCAGTCCCAGCGGTAATGCAATGTGGTTTTTTATGGTGTTCGCGCCGAAAGTCGCTTCGGTTACTTTTACAAATACTTATAACTTTAATATACCCGTTACGGATAATAGCCAAATGTATAATCCAATGGGATTTCTGCCGACGGGAACTTCTCCAACCTCGTTTACGTTAAATCAAACTTTCAATAATATAACGTTAAATACAAATACACTTACAGGCGATACCACTTCACCTAACGGTAAAATTACTTCATTTAATAATTTTTACAATAATGTTCAATCCAGTGGTAATCTTCCAACTGGCGCTGTAAATAATGGAGTAACATCTCCTGGTGGAGTAAAAACATCGCCGACACGCCAAGGCGATATTTTATTTAACGGGTTTTTGGGAAGGACTGCCGACCCGAATATGACTACTTTGACTATAAACCACAATGTTAATAATGTTTTGATTGAACAGAATTATAACTCGGTTAACGACTTTCTTTATCTTGGCGCGGGAACCCCGACTGCATTAGCAGATAAAGCTTTAACGACGGTAACCGAAAACCTTAATTTTACCAACATAGCGATGAAAGCCAAAACTGACGTGGGATACAATTTTTTCATATCTGACCATTCTGGGTTTGCTTATAATTCTCCTATAACAGGTGCTACCGTTGGAAGCGATTTCGGTTTTTACAATTATCTTAATTCTCCTCAAAACATAACCCCTAATAATCTTAATCATATACCGGTTTTGACCCCCACTCCTTACGGCCCAAACTTGAAGACGATGGATATTAACGTAAAACTTAGTAACGTTAACGGCTTATCCATATTCGACGATTATTCTAAAAGTACCAATGTTACCTTAACGACTTCGCCGACTTCCACCGGTGCTGCAACCGTTAACGCTCTCGATTATGTTTATCTGGGCGACGGTTCCACCATAAATATTACCGGTTCGGACAGCCTGTCGATTAGTCATATAATGGATAATTCAACCAATTCTACGGGTATAGGTCTTACCGTTAACGCGAATAGCTTTACGGGGCCGGATTTAACCATAAATGTCCCGCACTTGCAAGGCGGAGAGTTTATCTTTAACGGACTTGGAACGTCGTCTCCAGCAACTACGGCAGCTGAGACGCTTAATGTTAACACTCCTCTTAATGCTATTACACCCGGCATTTTGGACAAGACCTTTGTTAGCCCTATCTTAACCCAAAATGCCACATACAGCATAACGGGCGACCTTAATGCGAAGAACGCGATAAACCTTAATTATGCCGTTGGCGCAAATGGCGGCAGCCTTACGCAATACTTCTTAGATAGCGTAAAAGGCGGTTTCCCGACGGTAAATTTCGACCACTCTACCGGTAACGTTTTTGCTCTGGATTTATCGAAATTACCGGCTACTATGGACACGTTTAACTTTGGAGGCAGCGCCAATCCTATTACCTTAACTGGTGCTTTAACATTTAATAATGCCGGAACCGGAGATACGTTTAACCTTACTGGAAGCGCAGCAAAAGCAACTTCCGTTACCGGTATGAGCATATCCGAGAATTCCCATGTCAGTGCGTTAACCGTTAGTCTCGATAATGCCAATATCGGCACTTTATCGATAAGCGGCGCAAGCCCAATTAATGCAACGATTCAATCAAACGGCGTTTCTGGCGTGACAAATTATATTTCTACGTTAACCATCAACGACGGTTCGACCGTTACAATATCCGGAACAGGGAATTTCGGCAGCCCGGCGCATACGGTTACGGTATCTTCAGCGGCCGCTGGGGCGGGGCTTACGATTAACGCCGCAGGTCTTAGCGGGAATTTGGATACGATAATAGCCAGCGCAAGCCCTGTAGGTACAAAATTTGATACTATAAGCGGCGGAACTGGCTCGAACACTATCGTTGACCATCTTCTTTCGGCTAGTCCTACAGGAATTCCGACAACTGCGCAGTTGGTTATCGCCAACTTTGGGACAAACGATACGATAGGATTTTCTGCGCCGGCAGCCGGTATGACGTCAACCCTGGTCCAAAATGTATTAGATACTCCTCCATCTACAATTCCTGTAACGTTAGCAGTAGCTATAACAAATGCCGTTAACGCCGCAGATGCTGTAGTAGGGGCGGTGGCAACTACCGATAACGCTCAATGGTTTAATTACGGGGGCAATACTTATGTAGCAAACGCATATTATAATGGTGCTGCACTTGTAAATCAGGTTGTCGAACTTACCGGTACCGTCAATCTTGGCGCAACGGGCACAAACCCCTTAAACTATGCGTTTAACGCTTCCACGCAATTGGCTCACGCATAAAACTCAAATACAACCTTAACACGAATTAAAAATAAGCCGGCATTAGCCGGCTTATTTTTTTTTAACAAGGTAATTAAAAGGGATAGATTTATTTATTCTCTTAATTTTCCATAAAAATTATGTCTGCGGCATCCCCTGGTATTATTCGGTATTATTGTTTTTATTTGAAAAATCGTTATATATACAGTATAATTAAGTATATAAAGGACATTTAAAGGCGGCACATTTATTTAATTATGCGAATAAACAAATCTGCCACCCCCGTTTACCTCCATTTACTTTTTGTCGTTCCTTACCCTTTCCATATCGGCTTCCACCATAAGCTCTATTAATTCTTTAATCTGTGTTTTAGCTTCCCAGCCTAATTTCTCTTTGGCTTTATGAGGATTGCCGAGCAGTCTTTCGACCTCTGCCGGCCTGTACAGCTTAGGGTCTATTTCGACGTAATCGAGGTAGTTGAGTCCTGCATAAGAAAAAGCAATTTCGCACATCTCGCGGACAGAAGAAGTCCTGCCCGTCGCAATTACGTAATCGTCGGGCATATCCTGTTGCAGCATAAGCCACATCGCCTCGACGTAATCCGCGGCATATCCCCAGTCCCTTTGGGCGTCGATATTACCGAGATACAGTTTTGACTGTTTGCCGTATTTTATCCTGGCGACGGCGTCGGTAACTTTTCTTGTAACGAACTCTATACCCCTAATGGGGGATTCGTGGTTAAAAAGTATTCCAGCCGATGCGAATATATTAAAACTTTCCCTGTAATTTATGGTAATGTAATGGCCGAAAAGTTTTGCGACTCCGTAGGGACTTCTCGGATGAAATACGGTGTCTTCTGATTGAATCGTTTCGGCGGTCTTGCCGAACATTTCGGACGTCGAAGCTTGATAAAACCTGATTTTATCATTAACCAGCCTTACGGCTTCGAGAATATTGACGACGGAAAAACCAGTCACCTGAGTGGTCAATATAGGCTGCTGCCATGAAGTTCCCACAAAGCTTTGGGCTGCCAGGTTATATACCTCGTCCGGTTTGGACGACTCTAATGCCCTTATCATGGAGGACGGGTCTAAAAGGTCTCCGCCTATTATTTTAATATCGTTCGATATATTTAAATACCTTAGCCTCCATAGCGTATCGGAAGCTCGCCTTGCAAGAAAGCCGTGAACGTCGTAGCCTTTTTCAAGCAGCAGCCTGGCAAGGTATGCGCCGTCCTGTCCGGTTACGCCTGTTATAAGAGCGGTTTTTGCCATAAATATTTTAACCTCCGTTTTTTTTAAAATATATCTTTATATCTATATCATAACCAGCCTCTTTTTTCAATAATAATTTGCGGCCGATGTAACGTTATTGTAATAAAAATTTAACGTTATTGTAATAAAATCTTCATAATACTGAAATATTAAAATAATATAATAATATTTATCGTTCGGCGAACGTTAAAATACATTATCGAAAGGAGGATATTATTATGTCTAAGACTATGGTAAAAATCTGCGGAGCAGGCCGAAGTTTAAGGTTTAATACGGACAAAGGCGGTTTTGGGTTATTAGAGGTAATAGCGGCCCTTGTTATTATATCGGTTATGACCGCCGCCGCAATGCCTTCTTTAGAGGGCTATTTCAAGCTCGGAGAGGCAAAGTCGGCAATAAATGCCGCCAACGGAATTATAAATGCGGAAATACAGTATCAACAGGCGTCATATTCCAATTACGCGGAACGGGGAAATGCGACCGGCGGGAGCGGCGGCTATTTCGGGACGCTGCTTGAAATGATTTACGGAATGAATATTTTGCCCGCTGGTAATCGGCAGAGTTTTTTGCCGGAAGGCATATCGTTATCCATGGCAAATTACGGCGGGAACGGTAATTGCTTAGAAAAGCAAATAGGCGGGGATGCCGCCTACGAGTGTCTTGCCGACGACGGCAACGGGCAGTTCGAACTTGTTATTTACGGGCTTAATAGACCGGGGCTGTCCGAATATGTTCCAATGTTCGAAAGCGGTATAAAGGGTGGGTTATCCGGTTATTCCAACGGAGCGTTAACCGTCGAGGTAAATGTTCCCTTCGGTTTCAGTGCCTATCCAGTCATTAATAACAGGAGCGGAGCCGTGAACGTCGGAAGCAAAGGCGCAGCTGGCAGCGGCGGTAACGGCGGCACTGGCGGTGGCGGAGGTTCCTCCGGGCAGGCTATCGAACAGGCTATCGTGAACAATACGACGATAGAACTTCAGAATGCTGCAGCTGCCTTGGCTTATGCCCGGAACACGGGAGAAAGCGCCGCGCAAGTTCAGGAGGCTCAGAACGCATATAATACACTGAACGGCGATTACCAATCCGAGGAAAGCTCCTACGGCTTGGCGCCGACTGTATCCGGCGTTGTACCCGGCGAATAATAAATAAGCGGTAAATAATGTCCAATAAGGCACGGACGGGCAGCCTGCCGGAGCGGAAGTTATGGGTTATTAGGGGCGGACGGGGCGGACGCGGACAGACTAAAGCGTATCGCCCCCCTTTTCCATATTTGCGGTTTTTTCCTTTATTTTTTCGTAATTGGACTTTTCGTCCGCCGAAAGAACGAGCGTTTCAGTATTTTGCGCGGTTTCCTTAGTTCCAGCAAGGTCGGTTCTGCGCCTTTTATCCCTTTTTTTGGCAAGCTTTATGCCGGCGTCGTTAAATATATGAACCGCATGGCTAAAGGCCGGCAGGACAAACTTTGATATGGAAGGATGTCTTTGCGCCTCCTTGCCGGTCAAAAGCACGCCGAGTCCGAAATCTATATTAAGCGTAAAAGAAGGATACTTTTGGGCGATTTCCTCGAAAAATTTCCATACCGTAATATTTTCTATCCTCGGCAAAATTAAATGGATTAAAACTACCGCATTTTCCGAAAGGTATGGTTCCAAATTTTCAAAATTGCTTTTTATCGTCTCGTAAGAGCCGAATCCGTTAAAATGCAGGAGGTCTATTTTTTTAATATCGGGATAAACGGCGCTTACCGTTTCCATCGTAATATTAATTCCGTTAGAGGCGTCTGGCGGCATTATAACCGATGAAAACCCTTCGTACTTTTTATTGTATTTCGCGACTTCGCCGTAAACGTCCTGGGCGCTTAAAACCGGCATATTGACTTTATTGCCGGCGCCTGCGTCATTAGCGGCAGCCGCAGTAGGAGCAGGGGGGCGGTATGTTTCTATGCCGAGGCACTTTGCGCGCCCGTCCAGACCGCAGTATTTTAACGCCTGGCAAAATGCAAAATAAGCGTCTCCCTTTTGCACCCCGACCTCCACTATCGATCCGGGCTTCAAATTTTCGACGAGCCAGAACGCAAAAGGAATATGGGCGTGCCACGAATATACGTCAGTAAGCCTTTCGGGTTCCATATAAAGCACCGAGTTTTTAAACATCAGGGGCAGCACATCTATCGGGGTTATTGCATCGCTGATTTTCCTGACCGTTTTGCCTGGAAGAGAAATGCTCTTTTTCCCGTTTACGATTTTTGCGTTGTTTTCTACTTCGAGAACTTTTGCGTTGACTTCGTCGAATGTTTTAACGGCTGATGCAATACCCCCTTCGCTGCTTTCGTTTTCGAAGGATTGCAATGCCCCGAATATTTTAGATGCAAACTCCGCGAGGGTTTCGTTGGAAATGTCTTCGAAATCCGTTACGGTATAATCCCTGTAAATGGGATTAACCAGCAAACCCGCGTGAACGTCGTTCGTAAGCTGAATGTTTATATTCAGCGACTTTTTCATCTTGTTTACAGAACTTCTCCAGTCGGATAGAATCGAATCGAAGCCGATAAACGTCCTTAAGGATTTCCTCGATGCGATTTCTGCTTCGAGGTTATATTTAATCCAGCTGAATACATTGGCGTTAATATCCTGCCTGTTGTAATCGTGCATGGAGTACGCCACTTCCAGCGGATGCCTGTACATAAAACAAACTTTGATATCGAAACCGAGCTCTTCCTGAAGGTCGTAATAGAGCGGAAGAAGCCTCATGAGCATGGGTTCCTTTAGATACCAGAGTTCTTTTGTAAGATAAGATATTTTCAGGAGATTTCTAAGCTTGTTTTTAACTTCGGCGATTTCGCCCGACGTATGCCAGTTTTCGGGAGGGCCCATTAAATTGGTCCTCGAAGGGTCTAGTTTGTCCCATACCCTGCCTATTGCGCCGTGAATATTTATTATGTCTTCGCTTTCATAGAAACCCTTTGGATTGAATATATTGGGCTTAACGAGGTCGGAACCCCCGTAAACGCCCAATTTGTCAAGCACACCCGCCAAAACCGAACTTCCGCTTCTTGCGACGTTTAAAATAAAAATGCCGGTTGATTTCATCTAACCTCCGTGTTTCAAAATAATGTTATATGTTATATGATATTGTTATTGTTTTTTTTGCCCAAAAGGCTTCCTTGAAAATGGACAGCCGGTAACCATTCTAAACCGTAGTTAATTATATATATTAATAATATTTAAGTCAATCCCCTTAATTTTGCCGATAATTTTAAAACTGCCGTATGCTTTCATATGCAGCGGGCGGTCTAAAAATATATAAAGGCATATTGAGCCGCCGAAAATATCGGGATGGAACCGGGGCGTAAGGTTCATAGTATATGGTGTATAGTATATAGTGTAGAAATTGATTAGAATAGCTGTATTTAATCGTATTTTTGAGCGGCGGCAGCGCGGTAGTCGAACATGCGGCCGCCGACCGCCCGATTATTAAAAATCTGAGTATTATTAACATCGAGAAATTCGGCAATTTTCAAAATCAAAACTGCAATGCGGTTTTCCAAAGGCAGCCGTATATTTATTAACTTATACTACAACGATTTAACGGGACAATGAATAAACTATTTCTTCAACTTTTTTAAAATCTACCTTCCCGTTAAAAAGCCTCGGCAGTTCTCCGACGACTATAAATTCTTTCGGTATGCATAAGTTAGGCAAATGCTCTTTTGCTTTTTTATAAACCGTAGTTTCGTCAACCGTAGCAGACATTGCGGTAACAAGTTTCACCCCTTTTATTCCGTTTTCTATTCCTATGACGCAAAATTCCACGCTCTCTGAAATACATTTTTCCAAGGCATTTTCCACGGATTCCAGCGAAACCATTTCTGAGGCTATTTTAACAAACCTTTTAAGGCGGCCCGTATGCCATAAAAATCCGTCTTCATCGATATAGCCGATATCCCCCGTATCGTAAAAACCGTCAAGCATGCACTTTTGAGTGGATGCAGGGTCGCCGAAGTATCCTTTCATTATCGTATCTCCGCTAACCAAGATCTTTCCGGTTTCACGGGTCTTGAGAACCGAGCCTGTTTCATGATGGACTATTTTTACTCTTATTCCCGGAACCGGTTTGCCGACGCTTCCGTATTTGTAATTTTTATCCGTATTTACCGATATTACGGGGGAAGTTTCGGTTGCCCCGTACCCCTCATATATTTTCTTGCCATGCTTAACGGCAAATCCCGAATGTATATATTCATGGCACTTATCGCCCCCGCTTACTATATACTTAAGGCTCTGGAAATCTCCCGCTTCCGATTTTTTTAAATATCCGGCTAAAAGATAAGGCGTTACGGCCATTATGGACGGCGAATTTTCTTTGATTATGGAAACGACGGTTTTAAAATCCATGGGATTCGCATAAATTATGGAACTCATGCCTATACAGAAAGGGAGGCAGATATTTACCGTAAAACCGAATATATGAAAACCCGGAAGTATCGAAAGCATCACATCATTTTCGGAGAGATTAAATAAATGTTTTAAATCGTTTATGTTGGATATTATATTTTTATGGGATAGCTTGACCGCTTTTGGTTTTTTCTCGCTGCCGGTAGTAAATAGTATCACCGCATCTTTATCTTCGTCATTATTATCGTTATTATCAAGATTACTGCTGCTGCTGCCGTTCATATTGCCGTTAAAATATTTAGCTTCGCTTTTGCCGGCTTTCCCTCCATTGCATGTTTTTATTATAAGAGCGGAAGGAAACATCGATATTAAAAAAGATATTAATTTTTCGCGAGGCTTAATTTCTTTAATTATGTCTTCGATAAAAACCATATTTTTTACTTCAGGGCATTTTATCTTTTCGAGGAGCGTTTTTGATGTAATTATTATATTGAATTTACATGTTTCCCTCGCGGCGGATATATTTTCCTCGGCTTTCATCGAATAGTTGATTATGACGGGTATCT
This sequence comes from bacterium, assembly GCA_027319095.1. Lineage (GTDB taxonomy): Bacteria > SZUA-79 > SZUA-79 > Acidulodesulfobacterales > Acidulodesulfobacteraceae > Acidulodesulfobacterium_A. Next base: position 28,926 of record DAHVNW010000007.1, read on the forward strand.
TCCCGCACATAAGAACGGACAAGAAAACTATGCTGAATATGAATGAATTGGGAAGCATGAGGCCGATTAATTCATCGTTATATTTTTTAAAGCGGCCTTTTAATATGAGCGAAACCAATAAAGTCTTTTTATAGGTAAACGACTTGTTAAGATTTTTATCTTTATATGCCGTCTTGCCGGCGTGCCGCTTTGCATTTTTAATGAAATAGTAATGAAGCATAGAATTATAGGGAACCCCGGTATTTCTTTTAAGTTTTTCTTTTATATTTAAACAATTATCTGATTAAAAGTCAAATTGCGGTATGGCATACGGGGATATGCTCCGGGACTTCATAGTTTCTATTGGCTGGATTATATCTTAAGCAGCATTAAAATCCTTTTAAGCGGTAAGATAAAGGCGTTCATTTGAGGCTGTTAATGGTTTTTTGTATTAGCCGCAAATCAGAGGCTTATAAATAAGGGCTTTACTGCGCCATCGCTAAAAAAGGCGTTAAAAAGGCGCCATGTCTAATAGTAAAGGGCTTGCTTAATCCAGAGTTCAGTTTAAAAAATAAAAAAAATTTACACAAAAAACTTGACGGTATCAAAAATTAGGCATTAGTCGTTTGTCCGGCAACTTAATAACTTAACTAAAAAGGGGGGCAGGGGTCAAATTTATTTGCATATTGGGGCCAAATCTCTCGACAAACAACGCTTTAGCGTCTAACTTTCTTTAAAACCCATTTTAACGGCTCTTTCCCTATAATAATGGGCGAGCCAGGATAAAAGAACATTGTAATCCCGGGAGTCGTAAAACTTTATCATGGCCTTGTTGAAATCCAGCTTGTCTTCGGCTTTAATGTTTAAAACCGGATATCCGTTTTGCATTAAAATCCCGTTCGCCATAAGGCGGGAGGTTCTTTTATTGCCGTCCCAGAAGAACTGGTTTAAGCTTCCGAATCCGAAAAAGACCAGCGCGCGCGTAATTGGATTTTCTAAGGTTTTTATGTCGTTAAGCCCTTTCTCGAAGATTCTGGAAAGCCTGGCGGCTTCCGGCGGAACATAGTCCGTTCCGCCTATAGTTACCCTGCCTGTCCGAAAGCTGCCGGGGGCGAGCGACTCGCCCTCAGCCACGAGCAGGTTGAAATCGGAAAAAGTTTTCCGGTTCAATTCGAAGTTGTTTTCCTTTACTAAGGATAGCAGCAGCTCGAGGGATTTTTCCTGGCTCAATACCTGCCGCTCGTCTTCTATTTTATGCCCGCCTACCGTAACGCCTTCCAAAAGGGTTTTGACTTCCGGAAACGTCATGGGGTTGCCTTCAAGGTTTACCACGTTATAGACGTAGGAAACCTTGTCCTTTTTCGCAAGGAAATATGAAAGCTCCCTGTCGGGGCTCAGTTTGAAATCCGAATATTCCGGGTTTATATTTATATTCATAAGTTTAATTATATGCGACTGCCCCGTGACTGTTTTTAGTTTATATTTGTATTCATAAGCTATTATACTTTTTTTAACCCTAAAAAGTTAAAAAAACCTCACAATCGGCATTCCAAAGTCAACCGTTTCCGATTACGTAAATTTAATACTTTATTTATATATTGAGGGCGTATTGGACGTAATCTCTCCATCGGAAAGTTCGTAATACAGTTTGCCGTTTTTATGATATACGTTAGGAATGCCCTTTTTAAGTTTTCTTTTTGTGCATTTCTAACCGCATTATTACCTGCCCTTATTATGTCGTTTCTTAATTTTGTAAATTCGTCATCGTTCATATTGAATCCTCAAATTTTTTATATAAAAAATCATTTAAAACCGTTATGTCAATTCAAAATAAATCCGTTAATTTTTTCTATTTCCTAAAATTCAAAAAGTCCATATACTCCCATTCTCTATATGCCATGGCAAGTATATCGTTTTTGGTAAGAAGGGATACGAAATGATTATCCATGGAAAGAGAAGCCATTACGGGGATAAGCTTCTTGTCGGAATATTCCGGGAAGAAAGAGGGAAACCTTTTTAGCTTTTCTAAATAATCCGTTACGTAATTATCCCTCATAGTAGATTTAACTTCTACAAGAAAGACGTAAGAAGAGGCGGTCGCTATTATGTCGAACTCTTCCCTGTCCCAAGCTTTGGATTTTCTGTTAATCCGCATCCATATATCTATGTCGTCTATGGGTATATCGTAATATTTTGATATAAGGGGTCTTACGGCGGGATATATCAGGTCTTCTACGATAGTCCCCTGCTTGTTGGATATCTCTCCGAGGCGTTTATTTACGGCTTTGTTTTCCTGACGGTTTTCTTCTTTATATTTTTCGAAACTTACCTGCATTTGGTTTTTGAAATCTAACATCTCTTCGGACAGGCGTATCATGGCTTCTTCGAGTTTGTCCTGCCTGTGTTCTAATAATGCGTTGGAACTCATTTTACTGCTCCTTAAAATCTTCGTTTTTAAAACGCATTTTATTATTTAGTTTATTTGTTATTTTGGTTGCCTGTTGTTTTATTTATTCTATCTTTTTTAATGACAATATTCAAATTATAAAATTATAATTATAAATTAAGGGATCTAATGTAGTTTTTCGCCGTTCCGTAACCTTTATAATACATATACCTTAACATTATCTCTTTTCAAGGATATGCCCGTCAAGGGGAATGTTGCTGAAGTGCTTATTTACTGCGGTTTTAAGTGGTGAGCCGCGCGGGAGTCGAACCCACGACCACCTGATTAAAAGTCAGGTGCTCTACCTGCTGAGCTAGCGGCTCTGAATTAATTTCCGGAGATGATGCTTTTAACCGTTTCTTATCTTATTTATAGAGGCAGGATTTTAGTGACGTCTGGAAAGCTGTAATTAAGACCGGTTGCCGCAAAAATGCCGAGTCCGACGATAGCTATAACGCTGATTGCCATTACGAGCCACATCATTTTCGTAAAAAGTTTGTTATTGTCTTCCATAGTTAACCCCCCCCGATTATAGAAAAAATAAATATTTAATTTAATTTTTAAAACCTTAATATTCTAATAAAAAATTACCGAAAATGCAAGAAATAATTTTTCCTCCAAAAATAAATTTTTGACGGAAAGTCAAGGAAAGTACGTTATAATATTGCCAGGCATGCAAAACGCAAAAATAAAAGGAAATTTTACAATAGAAAAATGCCGGAAAACGCTTCTTCCGATTTAATAATGCCGGGAAGAAGCGTTAAGATGAAAATCGGCATAAACTAAAAGCTTATATAAAAGCTTATAGTTTATGCCGGCTAAATTTAACGGGTAAATCATCCCCATTTCTGTTTGCTTGTATGGACGGCAATTTCGGCTTTCGACATTTGCCTTACTTCCAATGCGGCTTTTTTGGCCTTTTGGAAAACGTTGAGGCATCCGGGGTCGAGATTGTCTTCGATTCCGGCTTCGGCAACCTCTAGAACTTTCGATAGAAGATGAGTTAAATTCATATGCAACTGGTTTGTTTTCCTTGAACGGTCTATAAGCTGCTCAATGTCGGCCGCTATTTTTTCGAATTTTTCTTTTGGCGCGCCGCACCTTGGGCAAAAATCCGGAGCTTGGTCCCCGTCGTGAACATAGCCGCAAACAGAACATTTCCATTTCATACTAAACCTCCTTAATAAAATAAATTAATTTCGCTTATGGATAAATATTTTAAATGCTTTAAAGCATAAAAGTAATAATATATTAAAATAATATCATAAAAAAAATAAAATGCAAGAAATATTTTTAATTTATTATTATTTAATAATTGTTATTATATGATTTAAACTATTTTTTTTTTAAGTATCTAATCCAATTTAATTTATTCTGATTTAATTGACAATATAAGCTATAAAATTATATAATGTTCCAATATAAAACGTTGTTTCATTGTTTTTAAAAATTAAGATAAAAATAGATGGAGATAGATTTTAATATTTACTTGATAGGCGATAAAATTTTTTTTAAAAACGAAGACGAATATTTTAACGCTCTCGACGAATCTTTTTACGGCGGAATAACGGCTTTTCAATTAAGGCAAAAAGATATTTGCATAAATAAATTCATTAAGCTGGGGCAAAAGGTTAAGTTAATATTAAAAAAGTATCCCGGGGTAAAATTTTTCGTAAACGACAGGGCAGACGCCGCTTCGGCGCTCGGAGCATACGGCGTTCATCTAAACATTAACAGCGTTCCGGTAAAAGCGGTTAAGGAAAAGTTTAAAAATCTTAAAATTTTTTATTCTTCCCATTCCCCCGAAGAAGCGGCTGAAGCCGAGAGAAACGGAGCCGATTTTATTACGTTCAGCCCTGTTTATAAAACAAAAAACCAAAATTTTCAACACGGCGCAGGCGTTTTAAAAAAAGTAATAAATTCCGTTAAAATACCCGTTTTTGCCTTAGGGGGCATAAACGAAACTAATATAGCGGAGGTCAAAGAAGCCGGAGGCCGGCATATCGCCATACAATCCGGAATACTTAAACAAAAGGACATAGCCGGAGCCGTCAAAACATTACTTCGCGGTTTATCCGGCTAAAAATCCGGCGAAAAGTTAAAAAAATAAACCGGCGAAAAATAATCGTTATAAATTATTAAATAATAAACAATGAATAATAAGCAATAAATATATAAAATATAAAAATCGATAACCTGAACAGGGGCAAAATTATGGAATATATTAATCAAATAGAAGCCGCAAGGCGCGGCATTATTACCCGCGAAATGAAATTATGCGCCGAAGCCGAAGGCGTTTCTGCGGAAAAAATATGCGGCGACATAATGAAAGGCTGGACGGTAATTACCAAAAACCGCTTAAGAGACATAAAACCGCTTGCTATAGGAAAAGATTTAAAGACGAAAGTAAATGCAAATATCGGCTCTTCCGGAGACAGCCACAACATCGAAGAAGAACTGGAAAAACTTTTTACTGCGGTTAAAAGCGGGGCGGATGCCGCTATGGATCTTTCTACCGGAGGAAATATAATAGAATTTAGGCGCGATATCCTAAGAAATTCGACCGTTCCCATCGGGACGGTTCCGCTTTACGAAGCTTTTTTGCCCGCAGTGGAAAGCGGCGGCGCAAGCGGCGCAAATATTAACGATACAAATTTTATAGATAAATTCGAACCCGAATATCTATTCGAAGTCATAGAAAGGCAATGCGAAGAAGGGGTAGATTTTATTACCGTCCATTGCGGCTTAACGTTAAGCGCTATAAAAACAATGAACGCGCAGGCCAGAGTTATGGGTATAGTCTCAAGGGGCGGTTCTTTGATTGCTTCCTGGATGATAAGGAAAAACAGGGAAAACCCATTATATGAAAACTATGGCAGGCTCCTTAAAATAGCGAAGAAAAACGACGTAGTATTAAGCCTCGGCGACGGTTTAAGGCCGGGATGCCTTAACGACGCTACGGACAGGGCGCAGATTGCCGAACTCATAACCCTTGGCGAATTGCAAAAAAGGGCCCTTCAAGAAGGCGTGCAGGTAATGATAGAAGGTCCTGGCCACGTTCCGCTGCACCAGGTGGAAGCAAATATAAAACTGGAAAAAAGCTTATGCAACGGAGCTCCTTTTTATGTGCTTGGTCCATTAGTTACCGATATAGCGCCTGGTTACGACCACATAACGAGCGCTATAGGCGGCGCAATCGCTGCCGGAGCCGGAGCCGATTTTCTATGTTACGTTACGCCCGCCGAACATTTAAGGCTTCCGTCCGTATCGGACGTAAAAGATGGCGTTATAGCTTCTAAAATTGCAGCGCATTCCGGCGATATAGCAAAAGGCATAAAAGGCGCGGCGGATTTGGATTTGGAAATGAGCAAAAACAGGCGTGCAATGAATTGGGAAGGGCAGTACGGATGCGCTTTGGACCCGGAAAAAGCCAAAGAAATGAGGATGTCCCTTCCGCTTAAAGACGATAAGGTCTGTTCTATGTGTTCGTCTTACTGTTCTATTAAATTAAATGCGTCTTTTAAATAATTTATTTATAATTCTCTTTTTGTCCGGCATATTTATATATTTACATATCGACATATGGAAGAACTGACAAAAGAAGTAAAAAATATAAATCGGATTATTTCCGAAATTTACGACAAATTTAAAAATTACGGCAGGACAGGCGAAGGCGAATACCGCCCCATAAATTACGATGCCGCGCATATCGAAAAATCCGGTTCGTTTAAGTTTTTTAAAGTAAACGGCAAATATATTTTAAAACCGGTTGGCGGCGAATATTCCGGTCCGGGAAATAAAGAACCGGGCGCAAACCATGCCGGCGGCGGCGACCGTTCGTTGTCGCTTTCCGATTTTATCGGAATAGACCATGTAATAAAAGAAGTTTTTCAAAACACTATTAAATTTGCTTCGGGAAAACCTGCCAACAACTTACTCTTATGGGGAGACAGGGGAACGGGAAAATCCTCCCTCATAAGGGCAGTCGCAAAATCTTTCGGCGAACCGCCGTATTTAAATAAAATTAAATTTATAGAAGTGGTGGAAGATACCGCGGAACTTATTTACGAATTAATCACGGTCATTAAAACCAAGCCTTACCGCTTTGTATTAGTTTTCGACGATATTGCTTTCGACGCTGATTCTTTGTTTTATAAGAAATTAAAATCCGTACTCGACGGAGGATTAGACGAGCTTCCCGAAAATATTATAATTTATGCGACGTCTAATAAGCGGCATCTTACGCCCGAAAAATTTTCCAACGATAAGTTTAATTCGACGGACTTTATACATCCCGAAGAGGAAGCCGAAGAAAGTCTTTCTTTAAGCGACAGGTTCGGCTTGACTTTCGGATTATACGGCTTTAATCAGGAAACCTATCTTAAAATAGTCGATTTATATTTAAAAAAATACGGCATTAAAACGTCTTCCGCCTCGATGGACGACTTAAGGAAGAATGCTTTAAGCTATGCGGTTATCAAAGGTTCGAGGTCCGGCAGGACGGCAAAACAGTTCGTTATAAATTTAATTAAAAACGATTAATAATAAAAAAGGATTAAAACATGGAAAGAGAAACTATAGGAATAGATATAGGAGGCACTAATTTACGATGCGGAGTAGTCGGAGAAGACGGGACGGTAAAGGAAGAAATATTTATTTCGATGGATAGGGCCATGGAAAACGCAGATAAAACCGATAAACAGGCAGATTTTATAATTCGGAATATAAAAGAATTTTTGGAAGCAAATAAAAAATATGCCGTAAAATCGCTTGGCGTTGGCATAGCCGGGCAGATTGAAAGCGGCACCGGAAAAGTTCTTTTTTCGCCGAATTTAAATTGGCGGAACGTCCCGTTAAAGCTGATTTTAGAAAAAGAAACAGGGTTAAACGTTCACGTGACTAATGATTTGACGGCAATTACCTACGGGGAATGGAAGTTCGGTTCCGGAAAAGGAGAAGACAACCTTATATGTATTTTTGTGGGAACGGGAATAGGTTCCGGTATAATAATTAACGGTTCTTTATATGCCGGCTGTTCCAACGCCGCCGGAGAAATAGGCCATATAACGGCCGTTTCTGGCGGAAGAAAATGCGCCTGCGGCAATTTCGGATGTTTAGAAGCATATGCCGGCGGGTCGGGCATTGCAAAGATAGCGCAGGAGAATGCCGTCGCCGATAGAACCGCTTATAAAAATATTATAGACGATGCCGGCGGCAAAGTCGAATCGATAACCGCCGAAACGCTGTCCGTTTCTTATAAAAAAGGAGATGAAAACGCCGCCGCTATAGTTAAGGAAACGGGATATTATTTGTCGGACGGCTTAAAAAGTGCGGTAAACCTCTTAAATCCCTGCGCGATAATACTCGGCGGGGGAGTTATAGACGGAATTCCCGCTTTGTTTGACATATGTAAAGAAGAAACCGAAAAAAGAGCGCTTAAAGCGGCGGCGTCCAAACTTAGGATATTAAAGTCGGGACTTGGGAAAAATGCCGGCATTATCGGCTCGGCGCAGATTGCCCGCCAAAATTTCAATTAAAAATTTAATTTAGGTTTATATTACAAATAGGCTTCCCCGTCTTCATAGGCAAGATTTTCGAAAGAAGTGTATTTGTCTATATAAGAAAGTTTAACTATTCCGGTGGGCCCATTTCTCTGCTTTCCGATTATTAACTCGGCTATGCCTTTGTTTTCGGTATCTTTTTTATAAACTTCCTCCCTGTAAACAAACATAATCAAGTCGGCATCCTGCTCGATAGCGCCGGATTCCCGCAAGTCGGCAAGCTGGGGTTTTCTGTCCAGCCTCGATTCCACCATTCTGTTTAACTGTGAAAGGGCGATTATCGGAATATCGAGCTCTTTTGCAAGACCTTTCAGCGAGCGGGAAATATCCGCTATTGCCTGTTCCCTCGATTCTATATTTGCCGAAGATTTCATAAGCTGAAGATAATCTATTATTACTATTTCTATTTTTTTCTCTCTTTTAAGCCTCCTTGTTTTAGCCCTCAGCTCGGTAACGGTTATGCCTGCGCTGTCGTCTATGTATATCGGAATATCTTCGAGGATTTCAAGCGCCTTATGTATGTTTTGTATGTCGGGATTATAAATTTTTCCTCTCCTAAGAAACGAAGAGTCTATTTTTGCGGTCATGGCAAGAAGACGTGTGGCAAGCTGTTCCTTGGACATTTCTAAAGAAAAGAACGCAACCGGTTTTTTTTTTACGGCGACGTTTTTCGCGATGCATAAAGAAAGCGCAGTTTTTCCCATAGAAGGCCGTCCCGCGACTATAATGAGGTCCGAAGGCTGAAAGCCGTTCGTATATTCGTCTAGATATTTAAATCCGCTATGGATGCCGGTTATAATTTCGTCTTCGCGTTTTTTCGACGTAAGTTTTTTAAAATAGTCGACTATTAAAGGATATACCTCGACATAGTTTTTTGGAGAATCTTTTTCCGTCGCATCGAAAATAGTTTTTTCGGTAAAATCGATTATGTTTTCGATTTCGTCATTTTGCTCGTAACATTTCTGCCTTATTTTATTTGAGGCGTTTATAAGATTCCTCAACGTCGATTTTTCTTTTACTATTTTCGAATACTGTTCGGCGTTGAAAAGTCCCTCGGGCATTTCAAACAGCGAGGTCAGGTAAGAATTATAGTCAAAATCGGAATCCTTTTCCAGGCTGTTTAAAATAGTAATTATATCGACAGGCTCGTTTTTTTCGCTTAATTTCGAGATTACCCTAAAAATTTTAGCATTGGCGCTGTCATAAAAATCTTCAGGAACGATAATTCCCAGAACCGAATTTACCCGGGAATTATCTATTAGGATAGAGGCGAGCAAGGCTTTTTCCGCATCGATGGAATTAGGCGGAACTATGCTTATAAAATCGTCGTTTGAAAAAGAGTGAAGTTGTCTGCCCTTGGGCGTTTTGGAGCGCATAATATAAAATAAAATTAAGCTTCCGGGACGGCATTGACTTTAATATCCGCCGATATATCTTTGGAAAGCTTAATTTTAACGGTTTGAATTCCAAGTTCTTTTATAGGGTTGTCCAGCTGTATTGTCTTCCTGTCTATCTTAAAGCCTAAATCTTTAAGTTTATTTTCGATGTCCATAGAAGTAATGCTTCCGAATATTTTTTCGTTTTCTCCAACTTTGACGGGTATCGTAACTTCCGATTTTTCAAGATTATTTTTTATTTCGGAAAGTCCGGCGTTTATTTTAGCCTTTCTTCTTTCGATAATCTTCTTTTCGTGTTCGACCATTTTGACGTTTGAATTTGTAGCAGGTATCGCAAGGTTTTTCGGCATCAAAAAATTTCTTCCGTAGCCGGCTGCAACATTGACCGTTTCGCCCATAGAGCCTAAATTTTGAACATCTTCCTTAAGAATTACCTTCATATGAAATTAACCCCCCTTTTTTATTTCTATTTTTCTAAAATTAAACCACATATCGAATATTCCGGTCATAATTATAAATATAAGCAATGGATTTCCGAAAATAAAAATTATTCCGTAACCAAGAATCCTTAAAAATATATTTGCGTTAAATTTATTAAAAACAAAAGCAACTACCGTCAATCCCTGAACCAAATAAACCGATGACGACAATAAAATTATATTATAGCCTATAAATTTATATAAGCCAAACGAAAAAACGGAAACCGCAATTCCGGCTATAAGAAATATTAAAAAGTAATCGGACGCCCTCCATAGCAATAAATTTTCTTTTAAGCCGTAAAAGAAACGGTTAGTCTTTTTTGAAATTTTTTTTAAAAATATAAAACTTATCCATATGCTTAACCATGAAAAAATAATCAGTACGGACGGCAGAAGCAAAAAAACGAACTTCAGCATTTTAAAAATTAATTTTTGCATTTTTAAAGTAGCTAAATATTTCATTCCCATCCGGTTATAGGTATCCGCTAGCTTTTTCGTCATAATGCCAGAAAAATAATTTATGGATGAAATTATATTTATTTTGCCGGCGAAAATATGCAAAGCGGCAATAGAAAAAAATATAACGAAAACCGCTATCACCGGATAGCAAATAGATTTTGTGAATCCGTAGCCTTTTGAAATTAAATAGGAAAAAAAATAAGGTATTGCGATAAATACTAAAAATTGGACTATAGCGACCGATATAAAAAAGCGTCCTAAAACATGATAGCCTAAGTAGCCGCTATTTATACCAGTTCCATAATATCCGGCGATAATGCCCACGGCGACGGAAAAAGACAGCGCTATAGGGATAGCCGAAGCCGGTCCCATGATGGAAAATAAAAGTATCGAAGCAACGCCGTAATATACGTAAAAAAAAGGATTGATAAAAGCAAACGCCCCTCCGTATATTGAATTTATAGCAAATAAAAACAATGAAAAAGAGAGCAATAAACTAAGAAACGCCGTCTTTGTTTTAAACATTAAATATTAACGGACGTATAAGGCATTATAGAAACTATTCTTGAAATTTTTATGGCTTTAGCGACCCTTCTTTGGTGATATGCGCAATTTCCGGTAATCCTTCTCGGCATAATTTTGCCTCTTTCGGATACGAAATTCCTCATAAGCCTCGAATCTTTATAGTCTATTCTTAAGGTTTCGTCCGCGCAAAACCTGCACACCTTTTTTCTCGAATAGGTTCTGCGAACAAAGGACGTCCCGCCAGGCTTGGCGGTTTTTTTATGCCGGTAATTATGCTGGTAATTATTCATTGGCTGCCCCCTCCTTGGTTTCTTTTTTAATTTCTAAGTCCCGGTTAAATACTAAAGTTTGAAATCTTATGCACTCGTCCGCTATTCTTAAGTTTCTCTCGAATTCCCTTATAAACGAACCGTAAGCTAAAAAATTAACCGATACGAACTTTCCCTTATTAAGTTTTTTAATATCGTAGGAAAGCTTTCTCGACCCCCAGTCTTCGAAGCTTATAAGTTCGGCCCCGTTTTTAGACATGATGTCTTTAATTTTGCTTTGAAATTGATTTAATTTAGGCTCGTCTATATCCGGATTAAGTATGATTAACGTCTCATACTTTTTTGGAAATTGGTGCTCTATTTTACTTAAAAAATTTTTTTTGGCCAATCGTACGGTCCTCCTTAGCGAAATTGTATTTATATGCTTACGTTTATAATTTAAATTAACATTATAATATTTGAAAAATAAATTTGCAATAAAAATTAATTTAATAATTTATTAAAATTATTAAAAATTATTTTTATTGTCCCAAAGCAGGGAGTTAATATATGTTTCCGGAGTTGAAATAGAGCGCATTGATTTTTTAAGTTTAAACATGTGATTTAAGGGCATCTTTCCGGACAGTATATATTTTAGGACGAACAAAATGTCGTTTGCCCTTAAGTTAAGGCTTTTATAGGAAGTTTTGTAAAGGTTGGAAAACTCTCTAAAAAAATCTTTATTAGATAAAAAAGTTTCTAAAACCGGATGAAATAAATCGTAATAAGAATAATTTTTAACGGTCAATTTGTCTTTCAGTTCGTTGTATAATTTGGTGCCGGGAAGAGGGGTTAAAATGGAAAAAACCGGAACGCTGATTTTAAGCCTTTTAACAAAGTCGATAAGTTTTTTAAAATCTAATTTCGTAAAATCGGGAGAAATTATAAAAGAAGCGGTAACCGCGACGTTATGTTTTTTAGCTATATAATAAGCTTTTTCGTTGTTTATGGACGAATTGCTTTTATTGATGCTCCCCAGCTTGTCGTCGTCTATGCTTTCGAATCCTATAAAAATATTGGAAAGCCCGAGTTCTTTCCATTGCGAAATCAATTCAGGATGTTTAACTATCGTGTCGCTTCTCGCCTGAATAGTATAGAGCTTGTAAATTTTTTCCTTTTTTAAAAGCTCTCCGATTTTTTTTGCCCTCTTTACGTCGCTAAAAAAATTATCGTCTGTAACTAGAACATAGTCTTCCTTTATTTCTTTCAGTTCGGCAGCGACCCTTTCGGGCGATTTCGACCTGTATGACCCCCCGTAAAAATTCCAGACGCTGCAAAAATCGCACTTAAACGGGCATCCTCTGGCGGTTTCCAGACATGCGAGGGAAGTCCTGATGCCGAGATAATATTTTTTTCTATATTCGTCCGTAAGCCGTCTTGCGAAAAAAGGCAGGTCGTTTATATTTTTAAGCAAACTTCTCGGAGTATTTTTTATCTGGTTTCCGTTTTCGTTATATATGATGCCTTTTACGTTAGACAGGCCGGAATTGGAGGAAAATGCTCCAATCAATTCCCTTGCGGTTATTTCTCCCTCGCCGACGATTATCGCGTCTATTTCTTTAACGTTAAAGTCGAAAGGATAGACCGAAACATGGTGTCCTCCGACAAAAACGTACCGTATGCCGAAATCGTTCTTTACTATTTTTGCAAGTTCGATAGTCCTGTAAACATCGGGAGTAAAAGAGCAGGAAAAGCCGACGGCGTCCGGTTTAAAATCGTTTATGCGCTGTTCTAAGTATTTGTCCGGGTTGGAATCTATCGCCCTCAAATCGGCTATTTCTACTGAATGGTCGTCTCTAAGCAGGCTTCCGGCAATAGCCTCGAGTCCCGTAGGTTCTATCAGGGATACGTTATTTAAGCCCATCGTAGTCGTATTATTGGGCTGAACAAGCAATATTTTCATTCTTATTTGTTTTTTAGAAGGTAAATTTATTTATATCGCCGAGCAAATCTTCCATATCTTTTTCGCCGGGTCCGCCGTCTGCGGGATCTCCGTCGATTTGATTAATTTCCTGAGAGCGTTCCTCTTTTTTTAAGAAATCGGCTAAATCGCCTCCACCCGCCGGTTGATTTTCTTTTTTTTCTCCGCTGCCGGCATTTCCATAATTTTTGCCGGAATCATTATTGCCGCTGCCGTAATTATCGGCGGCCGGTCTATTTATTTTAATTTGTTCAAAATACGAAGGCATTTCGATTTTTTTGTCCGCCTCCCTGTTTACAAGTTCGATATTTGTCCGAAGGAGGTTTTTTATGGAATTTATTATAATAATTCTTTCGTTTAATAAATCGTCTATATTGTTAGCAATATCTAAATATTTTTCGTTTGCGCTTTTAAGAATGTCTTTGGATTCCGCGCCGGCGGCTTTTTTTATTGCCTCCGCTTCTATTAAAGCGGTTTTCTTTATATCGTTGGAAACGGATTGCACCATAAGGATAGCTTCGCTGATGGATTTATCTTTTTCTTTATAGTCCGTTATCTCCTGATTTTTTTTAACCAGTTCTTCTTTGAGCGAATAATATTCTCCGTAAAGTTTTTCTAAATCTTTGGCGACTATTTCGAGAAAATTATCTACTTCGGTTACGTCGTATCCTTTAATCTTTTTCGAAAACTTTTGAGACCTTATTTCTAAAGGAGAGAGTTCCATAATTTATTGCACTGGTTTTTTTTATCCTTGTTAATTTAATTTATTGAATAGCTGTTATATTATACCATAATATAATATAAACATTAACCTCTTAATATTTATCGGTAACTATAAAATAAAAAATACGGTAAAATATAATTATACTCTATAAATTTTAATAAGGCAATAATAATCCAAATAATTACTATGACTATTAAAGGGGATAAATCGAAAGCGATCGCGCCGCCAAGCGGCAGTACCAGCCTTACTTTATTTAAAACAGGTTCGGTAATATCGTTTATAAAACGAACTATTGGATTATAAGGATCGGGATTTACCCATGACAAAAGGGCTTTTATAATAATTATCCACATATACGCCGTAAGAATGATGTATAAAATATCGAAAATATATGCAATAAAGTTAGAAAATAATGTATCCATATTTATTTTTTTTTGTGTTTTTATATATAATATAACATAATCTATATATTGCATGCAATCATTGAAATAAAAACTAAACATCCATGACTAACGGCGAAATTGCGGGGATTTTTGAACATATAGCCGAAGTTCTCGAAATAAAAGGAGAGAATCCTTTCAAGATAAGGGCTTATCTAAATGCCGCAACGGCTATAAGCCGTTCCGGAGAAAATATATCCGGTATCGTTTCCGGCGGCGGACGGCTGCACATTCCCGGCATAGGCAAAGACCTTTATTTAAAAATAAAAGAGCTTGCAGATACTGGACGGCTTGCGTACTACGACGAACTTGTTAAATCGGTGCCCGAAGGACTGCTTGAATTAATGAAGCTGCGCGGGCTTGGACCTAAGAGGGCAAACCTTTTATACGCAAATTTTAATATAAAAGGGATCGGCGAACTGGAAGACGCGATTAACTTAGGAAAACTTAGCGAAATTTCGGGCCTGGGCGCTAAATCCGTGGAAAATTTAAAGAAATCTATTATGGAATATAAGGCTTTTAAGCAGAGATTTTTATATGCGGATGCGTTAGACCTGGCGTCTTTATTTACTGCATATCTGCAAAATTCTCCGCAAAAGTTGATCGGCGGAATTAGCATAGCCGGTTCATTAAGGAGAAAAATGGAAACCGTCGGAGATATAGACATTGTAGTTTCCATTATTGCGGGAAAAGAGGAGCAGTTTGTTAAAAGGTTTCTAAGCTACCATGAAATTTCAACGACCGAATCTGCGGGGGATACCAAAATCGGCGTTGTCCTGAAAAGCGGGATACGCGTCGATTTGAGGATTGCCGGAGCTTCTGATTTCGTTTATGCCCTGCACCACTTTACCGGTTCTAAACTGCACAACGAAGAACTGAGGTCGAGAGAGAAAAAACGTGGATACAAGATTAACGAATACGGCATATTTACCGGAGACGACGATACACCCGACGGCAATAAGAGAAAAAAAATAAAAGTTGCCGGCGAAAAAGAATTTTACGGCGTCTTCGGAATGCAGTATATCCCGCCTGAATTAAGGGAAGGGACCGGAGAAATAGAGGCTGCGTTGGACGGCGCAATACCAGACCTTATCGGGGAAAAAGATTTACGCGGGGTTTTTCATATTCATACGACATATACTGACGGAGAAGAAAGCCTCGAAAATATGGCAGAGGCTTGCATAAAACAAGGATACGAATATGCCGGAATATCCGACCATTCGGTTTCGGCGCATTACGCAAAAGGGCTTTCTGCTTCGGAACTCGAATCTCAAATTGAGTATATCGACAGGCTTAATAAAAAATACGAGGGCAAGATTAAAATATTTAAAGGAATAGAATCAGATATTCTTCCCGACGGCAGTCTCGATTACGATGAAAAAATATTGGAGAAACTCGATTTTGTTATTGCGTCGGTACATTCCAGGTTCAACATGTCCGAGGATGCCATGACGGAAAGAATTATAAGAGCCGTTAAAAATCCTTACACGACTTTTATAGGGCATCTTACCGGAAGGCTTCTTTTGGAAAGAAAAGAATATGCCGTAAACGTGTCCAGGATTTTGAATTTTGCTTCAAAATATAAAACTGTTATAGAACTAAACGCCAATCCCAAAAGACTCGATATAGATTGGAGGCATATAAAAGAAGCTATTTCTAAAAACGTTTTGCTTTCCATAAATCCGGATGCGCATAATTCGTCTTCATTATATTTCGTTAACTACGGCGTCAACGCAGCAAGGAAAGGATGGGCGACAAAAGCGGATATTTTAAATACCAGGAAGGCTTCCGAAGTATCGGATATTTTATCCGGCATAAGAGATTATAAAAAAAAATTGAGTTAAACAAAAAATATAAACTGCAGTATTTATAGCTGAATATTATGACGCTAAAAGCATTATCGGTTGCGGGGTTCGACGGTTCCGGCGGAGCGGGAATAACTTCGGACGTTAAAATATTTTCCAAATTAAAACTTTTCGGATTATCGGCAATTACAGTGATGACGGCTCAAAATCCGGATAAGATTTATAAGGCGGAACCGGTTTCCAACGATTTTTTGACCGCCCAGCTTAAAAGCGCGTTCGGTTATTTTTCGGTGGACGTCGTAAAAATAGGCTTAGTGTTTAACGAAGACCAGAGTTCGATACTGGCGGGGTTTCTTAAGAAGTATAAGCCGAAAACGGTAGTGTTAGACCCCGTTTATATTTCTACCTCCGGAAAACTTTTGACGGCTCAGTCCGGCTCCGGCTATCCCGGCTCATTACTTCCGCTATTTAAATATGCGACGGCTGTTACCCCGAATATTAAAGAGGCGGAACTTATCTCAGGCATTATGATTAACGGCCAGAATAAAATGAAAATAGCCGCAAAAATAATCAGGGAGCGAATTCCCGGAATAAAAAACATTATAATTAAAGGTTCCCATATTTTTGAAAAGTCAGACGGGGGGGTAATAAAAAACGTCGTTCTCGATTCGAAAAATAAATTTTTTGTCCACGAAAGCAAAATTTTAAAGACCGGCAAACAAATCCACGGAACCGGCTGCGCCTTTTCCGCATGCATAGCTTCTTATCTTGGTTTGGGAATGCCGATAGAAAGCGCCGTTTTGGAATCGGAAAAGTTTGTTTCGGGAATTATTCGGGGTACAAAAAAAATACCTGATAACTCTCCGGACAAAAATATATATATAGTCGGAAATATTTAAAGAGAATCTTTCAAAATTTTATTTAAGAGCGGAAAAGGCCTGTATCCGATAATTTTTTTATAAAGAATAAGACCCTTGTATATAAATAAAGTCGGAGTTCCCGAAACTTTAGCATTCATTCCGGAAGCCGTGTTGCTTTTTATGAGCCTTTTAGGCATTCCGCTTTTTACGCAAGCCTCTTCTTTAATGAGATTTAGCCCTTTTACGTGCGTTTTAAGAAAATAATACAAGTCTCCTATCGCGCTCCAATAGTCTTGGTATTTATAAAGAAGGCTCCTGACGCGTAAATATTTCCCCTGGAGAGCGGAGCAGTCCGCATATTCGGCCGCTTTAAAAGCATATTTATGAATCATCGTAAGAGGAAAATCCCTAAACTCTATGAAAATTTTTCCGGTTTTGACGTAGTCGCGGATTATATAGGGAAGGTCTTTTTCTTCGAATTTCCTGCACCAGTAGCACTGAAAGTCGGTATATACGATAATGGTAACCGGCGCATCCGGATTGCCGGTTCTCCTCTCCTGGTTTACTTTCCGTACGAAACCGTTATAAGAAACGGCATAGATTTTGGGAGCCGCCCAAAAAGCAAGAAAGGCGCTAAAAGCAAAGACGCCCGCAATTATAGTTATAATCGGCCTTTTATCTTTTATTATATTATTTGCCATATTTATTATATATTATCACATAGAATTGTAATGTCAATCGCATAATTTTTAATGTTAATAATTTTTTTAATTCGTTACCCCTCATAATGGTTGAAATGAGTCTTATCCGCACCGCAGACGGGACATACCCAATCGTCGGGAAGCTCTCCGAACTGTGTTCCGGGAACGATTCCGCCTATGGAATCCCCGACTTCGGGGTCGTAGATATAGCCGCAAACGTCGCATTGATATTTAGGCAAAGCAAGTTCTTCGGATGGTGGCATTAAAATCCTCCTTTTTTTACAGAATCGTTAATTTTTTTAAAATGTGTTTTGTCCACTTTGCAAATCGGACACAACCAATCGTCCGGTATATTTTCGAAAGGAGTTCCGGCAGGAATTCCGCCTTCGGGGTCGCCTTTTTCCGGGTCGTAAATATATGGACACGCTTCGCATAAATACTTGCCTTTGGTATATGTATCCAATGTATATGCATTTGAATTTACGTCAATCATAATTTATATTTGTCGCTCCTTAATATATTATAATGTTTTTGTCGTATCTTTATTTTATTATAGCAAATTTGTTATTTTTTTAAAATCGTTTAATTGATATAATAAACGGGGTCGGTTTCTAATAAAAAAATAAGCGCATCTTATATTATACAATGGACATATTTAAAGAAAGCCTAGTTTTATTTATCCGGCATATTATCGAAAAAAATAAAAAAATCGAGTTGTCTGCCGAAGAATCCCAAAAACTCGTTAAACGCCCGCCGGACGATTCGTTCGGCGATTATTCGGTCGCGTCATACTATATGACAAAATACGGATTTAAAGGAAAACCGGAACAAATCGCCGAAGAAATCTACGGCATTATGCTGCCTGATTTCAATTCGATAAACGGCCTTTTCGATAAAATAGAAACAAAGGGGGCATATGTCAATTTCTTTGTCAATAAAGAAAAATTTATTGCGGCCGTCGTTAAAGACGTTATAAGTTTCGGAAACGATTACGGCAGGGGAAAACAAGAAAAACCACTTAAGGTTTTAATAGATTTTTCTTCGCCCAATATAGCAAAGCCCTTCGGCGTAGGACATTTAAGGTCAACCGTTATAGGAATGAGTTTGTCTAAAATTTACGAATTTTGCGGCCATAACGTCGTAAAGATAAATTATCTCGGAGATTTCGGAACGCAGTTCGGCAAGCTCGTAGCTGCTTTTTGCCGCTATAGCGGCATAGATTTTTCGGGATTCGAAAAAGACCCGATAAAATTTTTATACGGCCTTTACGTTAAAATACACAAAGAAGCCGAAGAAAACAAAAGCATAGAGGAAGATGCGAGAAATAATTTTAAGGAATTAGAAGAGGCTTTGACATCGGAATATGCCGGGGGCATGGAATACAAACTCTCGTCAATCGAAAATAGAATTAATAAGGCGGAAGATAATTCTGCAGGATTGCCGTTAAGGTTGCCGCCGCTGCATAAATCCGCAACGGCATCCGCGTCAGCGCATCCTTTCGCATTTGATTTTGAAACTGGCGCAGGCGATATCTGCGCCTTTCAAGCCGATATCGCGCAAGGAAACAAATTTCGGTTTTGCAATTCCGGCAGCGAAGGAAAAGTTTTGCTTTGGAAAATTTTCAGAACAATCAGCAAAAAAGAATTCGAAAGAATTTATAATATGATGGGCATAGAATTCGACAGCTATGAAGGCGAAGCCGAAAGCGCCGTATTTTCAAAGGAAATAGTTAAAATTCTGCTTGAAAGCGGTATTGCGGAAATCAGCGAAGGCGCCGTAGTAATCAAAATCAAGGGAGCAAAACTCCCCGCTTTAATCGCCAAAAGCGATGGAACGTCCCTTTATCTGTCTAGAGATATTGCGACCGCAATTTTTAGAATGGCAAAATATAATTTTGACAAGGCCATATATGTTGTAGGTTCTGAGCAATCCCTGCATTTTACCCAGCTATCAGGTATTTTTGAAATATTGAAAGATAATTCTTTTAAAATAAAAAAAAGCCCTAAGTTTAAAACATACGCTTCCTTGGTCGCCGGAAAGCTCGTTCACGTAAAATTCGGCAGAATAATCGGCATGTCCACGAGAAGAGGCAATTTAGTTTTTTTGGAGGATTATATAGAAGAGGCTCGTCTTAAGGCCGAAGAAAAGCTTGGGGAAAGACCGGAAGAAACTGCCGGGGACGGCAAAGCTCCCACAGGCGAAATGCGCGAAAAGGATGAAGCTGAAATAGAGGAAGAGGCGGAAAATCTTACGGACGGAGCGGCACAGTCGGCCGAAGCCGGACTAAAGCAGAAAGCATGGAAAGACGATACGTCTTTAAAAGTGGGCATTGGAGCGGTTATATTTAACGATTTAAAGACGAGGCGGGTTACCGACGTTAATTTTAACTGGGATAACGTCTTGTCTTTCGATGGACAGACCGGTCCGTATCTTCAATATACCGTTTCCAGGATAAACAGCCTTATGCTTAAATTGATTTCAAAAATTGAAAATTTGAATCTTGAAAACCTCAAAAATAAATTTGATTGCGAAACCGGTATTTTGTTAGATAAAAAAGACGCCGATTTTGACGATATTTTTTTAATAATTAAGCAAATCTCGCGTTTCAAAGAAGCCGCAGGCGAAGCCGCGGAGCAGAACGAACCTTCGGCAATAAGCTCTTATGCACTTGAATTAGCATCTCTTTTTAATAGATATTATCAAAATTACAGGCTGATAGGAAACGATTATAACTATATAAAGCCTCGTTTTTTAATGATCTCGGCGGTAAGAGCCGTTTTGACGCGGGCTTTAAACTTATTATGCGTTCCCGTCCTCGAAAAGATGTAGCAGCCGCATGGACGAATTAACGGCCGGTATTAATTTACCGTATGTCTTAATCGAATTAATTTATCGGCATCAGCTAAAGAAGGGGCATTAAATTGGCTTTAGATATAAATAACTTAACCATAGAATTATGCGCCGAAAAGTCTCATTGCATTAATGTCGTCGATTCCCTGTCTTTGTCGGTAAACGAAGGAGAAACGGTTTCGATAGTAGGAGAGTCGGGCAGCGGCAAGTCTTTTTTGGGTTTGTCCATTTTAAGGCTTAATCCGCCGGATATTTCAAAAATTGTTTCGGGCGGGATTAGAATTAAATGCAAATCTCAAAACGAAGAAATAGACATGGTTAAATTAAATGCCGGCGAGCTTGCCGGAGTCAGGGGAAGACTGGTATCGATGATATTTCAGGATCCGAATACCTGCTTAAATCCGGTAATGAAGATTGGAGACCAGATAACCGAAGCCATACTTGCCCATAAAAAAGTTTCTAAAAAAGAAGCCGAAAGCATTGCCGTTTTATATTTAAATTCCCTGAATATTGACGGAAAGTCAAGGTTTAGGGCATATCCTTATGAATTGTCCGGCGGAATGAGGCAGAGGGTTATGATTGCGATGGCTATGGTTTTAAATCCCTGTTTCTTAATAGCCGACGAGCCTACTACCGCTTTGGACGTTACTACTTCGCTTCAAGTTTTAAGGCTGATAGAAAACATAAAAGAAAAATCAGGCATAGGCGTTATTTTTATAACTCACGACTTGACCGTCGCAAAAAGCATATCGGATAGGACGTATGTATTTTATGCAGGGCAGGTAATGGAATCCGGGAATACGGAGGATTTAATAAATAATCCGGTCCACCCCTACACAATTTCTTTAATTAAAAGCGTTCCTTCATTATCCAAAGAATACGTTCCTAAGCAAAGGCTTTTTAACATACCCGGTTTTCTTACCGGAGACGATTTCAATAAGGGGAAATGCAGATTTTACTCCAGATGCTTTAAAAGGAACGATGAATGTTTAAGGGATATTCCGCTTAAAGTTATTGACGGCAAAAGAGAGGTCAGGTGCGTTAAATGAACGAAAACGTAATTTTATCGGTTTCGGGGCTCTCTAAACATTACAAATATTACAAGAATATTTTCGATATTAAGAAAAACGTGATTAAAGCCGTCGACGGCGTGTCTTTCGACGTATTTAAAAACGAAATATTTGCGGTGGTCGGAGAAACCGGATGCGGCAAATCCACTTTGTCGAAACTAATTTCGGGACTCGTAAAAAAAACTTCCGGAGAAATTTATTTTAAAGGAGAGCCTCTGGATTATCGCAACAAAAAAAGAGGTTTTAGAAAAAAAATACAGATACTTTTTCAGGACCCTTATTCTTCGCTTAATCCAAAAAAAAAGATATATAAAATTATTTCTTATCCCGCCGTTAAAAGCGGCATTATCAGGAACAGAAAGCTGGACAGGATAGATTTTGCCGCCTCAGGTTTGAAAAAAGTCGGACTGCCTGAAAGCATAGCCTTAAACTACCCGCATATGCTTTCGGGCGGGCAGAGGCAAAGGGTGGGTATAGCAAGATGTTTGTCCGTCCGCCCGGAACTTCTTATTCTCGACGAACCGGTATCGGCCCTAGACGTTTCTATTTCGGCGCAGATTTTAAATTTACTGGCCGACTTGCAAGAGCAAACCGGAATGACCTATATATTTATAACGCATGATTTGAAATTAGTCCGGCATCTTGCCGACAGGGTATGCGTTATGTACGGAGGAAAAATAGTCGAAATAGCCTCCCCGGAAGATTTCTTTACCGCGCCGGTTCACGAATATTCCAAAACTCTTTTGGAATCGATGAAACAGGCGTCGTTTACTCGTCGGAGTCTTTAAATATTTCATCGTTATCCATAAGGGAAAGCGTGCTTAGATGGTCTATATATTCTTCGTTCATCTGTTTCTTTTCTTCCTCTTCCATTTTAGACTGACAATTTATGCATAAGTTGGAATAAGGAATTATTTTGAGCCTCTTTTTAGAAATAGGTTCGCCGCATTCATCGCATATTCCATATGTGCTTTCTTTTATTTTTAAAAGTGCGTTATCTATTTCCCTGACCTTTTTTCTTTCCCTATCGCCCAGCATATACATAAGTTCGCGGTCTCTTTCGCTCGAAGCTATGTCGTAGTTGTCTCCGCGGTATTCGGTGGAATCCTTGGAAGAACCTTCCTTTATACCGGCGTCTATTTCTTTAAAAATATCTTTTTTCATTTTAATCAATATTTTTTCGGCTTCTTCGAGTTCTTTAGGAGAAAACGTATGTTCGTCGGCATTTTCTTTATTTTTATTTTCCATAAATAAACCTCTGTTTTTTTGTTTTTGCGATTAAATTTATCTTTTTAAAAATTGTTGAATAGTATATATTTAATTATATTTAAAAGCAAGACGAAAAAGTTTATTTTGCTTAAAACGGAATCCGAACACGCCGCAATTATAAGAAATTGTAAGAAATAAAAAAATAAAGAAATGAAAGAAATACAAGGGAGGATAATTGAATGAATCGTATCGATAACGCGGATAATGAGCCGAAAACGAACCGGATAGAAGCGGCGGAAAGAGTATTCGAATATGGATATCGTGACAAAGAAAAGAAAGAAAAAGGAGCAAGGAGCCCTTTTCAAGTTGACAGGGACAGAATAATACATTCGAGCGCTTTCAGGAGAATGAGGAATAAGACCCAGGTTTTCGGCGTGTTTACTCTCGATTATTACAGGACGAGGCTTACGCATTCGCTTGAAGTATCGCAGATAGCAAGAGCTATAGCATCTATTTTAAATAAAAAATACTATTTGAACATAGACATAGACCTAATCGAAGCCGTTTCGCTTGCGCACGACATAGGGCATCCGCCTTTCGGACATCTCGGAGAGCTTATTATCAACGAAGAGCTTAAAAAAGCGACCGGCGGCGAATGCGGTTTTGAGGCAAATGCGCAAAATATAAGAATACTTAATTTCTTGGAAAAAAAATTCTACGATTCGAAAAACAATAAAATATACGGAATAAATCCTACCCTTAAAACCATAGATGGAATTTTAAAATATAAGATGCCTTATTCCTTATCCGATAAAAAAAAGCATTTTATATACGACGGCGATATTTTTATCCTCGAAAGGCTTCATGGAAAAGACTTCATCCAATATTTAAAGAATTTTTCAAGGTTATTAAACGACGCAAAAAACAAGGAAGCCAGGGAAAATTTTTTCGAGGCGTCGAGATGCATCGAATGTCAAATATTAAACGCCGCCGACGATATCGCTTACGCCACCCACGACATAGAAGACGGGATAGAATCTAAACTTATCGATTTAGGCGGACATTTTAAGGTCAACAAATATATAAAAAACGAAAAAATAGCCGTTCAGGTAGATAATTTCTTTGAAAACCTAAGGAATATTTTTAATCGCGGAGAATCTTCGATGTATCGCATAAAAGTAAAAACGGATTTAAAAGAATTTTTTTCCAATTATATCTCAAAATTTATTTTAAATATAGATTTGGAAAATAGAAAAAATATCGCTGTAAGAATGAAATCCAAATTTAATTTAGAAATTCCGATAGATTTGGGCGACGATTCCTATAAATATGCCGTCGTATGGAAAAAGGGCGTTAACCTCGAAATTAGCGCGCTTAAACAGATTTCCTACACGCTCGTTATGGAAAACAGGGAAATACTTTTCAACAGGTATAAGGCGGAACATATGGTTAGGAGTCTGTTTGAGGTTTTTTCAGATATTAAAAACATAAAGCTTTACCCCGACGATTTTAACGAACTTTACGAGTCCGGGTTTTACGGCGGTTTCGGGCAATACGGGTTTCAAGTAATGTGCGCCGACTATATAAGCGGAATGACCGACATGTATGCGATGAAATTATATTCGTCTTTGTTCGATGCGGGAACTTAAGCGGAAATTAAGCCGTTTTCCACGATCTCGCATATAATATGGGCTATAAATATATGGTTTTCCTGAATGCGCGGAGTGTCTTTCGACGGAATTTTAATCAATAGGTCGCACATTCCGCTTTCTCCCATTTTGCCGCCTCCTTCGCCGGTAAATCCTATGATTTTCATTCCTATATTTTTGGCGGTATTTATGGCGGAGATAATATTTCCGGAATTTCCTGACGTCGATATTCCCCAGAATACGTCGTCCTTTCTCGCATTTGCTTCGAGCTGGCGCGAAAAAACCGCCGTAAAGTCGTAATCGTTTGCTATTGCCGTAAGGTTAGACGTATTTACGGTAAGGCTTTCGGCGGCAAGCGCCTTCCGTTCCTTGTAAAACCGGGAAACAAGCTCTGCGGCTATATGTTGGGCATCCGCCGCAGAACCGCCGTTTCCGGCGATAAAAACTTTTCCGCCGTTATCGTATGACGATATAATAGTTTTAGATATTTCTTCTATGGTTTTTAAAATTTCTGCGTTTTCCGAAGAAAGCGACAAGAGGGTTTTCGCTTCGTCGAATCTTTTTATTATCAAGTTTTGCATAATGTTTTATTCTCCTTCCTCCTTGCATAGGCAAAGTTTTAATAGGCTAATTAGCTTTTATAGGGAGGAAAACGAGGAAAAGGGGTCGGATTTATTTTTATTTAAAAATAAATCCGACC
>DAHVNW010000080.1:0-388 GCA_027319095.1 bacterium
CAGGCGGTTTACAAATGGCTTCCTTTTCCGACCTTTCTAACGCTATAGGCGCTATGAACCCCTATATTTTTAATATGCAGCAGGGCGGTCAGGCTCAGTTTATGCAGGCAATAGGCGTCAATATGTACGCTCCTGCTATTTTAAAAATGGCTCAGGCGTCCGGTTCAAACGCTTCTTCTTTAGCCGTAGCAACGGGAACGGGGGCAATATCCACTCAGACGGGAATGTTGGAGTCCGGCATACTTGCAGGCAAATATATGCCTATCGTTTTCGGTATATTCGAAGCGATTTTGCTTGGCGCTTCCGTTATTATTTTTATTCTTATTCTAACGCATATGGGCGTGTCATACCTTAAGCTCTTATTTCAGCTTATGATTATGATTACGAT
>DAHVNW010000080.1:398-3382 GCA_027319095.1 bacterium
CTTATAATTCAAGCTCAGTATCAGCCTATAGCCGGACTTGGTTATTCGGTTTCCGGAAGCGGAACCGTAAACGCTTTTCTTGCAGAGTCTTTGTCCTGGATGGGTTATTTCTCTTGGTCAGTCCCTATGGTCGCCTATATGATAGCAAGCGGCTCAAGTTACGCCGTTACAAGCGTGGTCGGAGGAATGGACAGCGCAATATCTAAAAATGCTTCGGTTAAAGGCGCGGAGGCGGGAATGGGTAATATGACGGCGGGGCAGATTAGAGATAACAATTATCTTGCTAACGCGACTAACGTTACAAATGTTCAAAATACCGGATATCAGGCTCGTAATTTTACCAACGAACACGGAGCAAAAACGGGAGAACAGATAATCGACGGTATGAAAGTAAATACATATGAAAGTGGAGGGCATGAGTATGCTACCGCTCAAGCTGGGAACGGTGCTACCGCTACATTGGAAAAAGGCTCTGAAGGACAGTGGGGTTTTACAAACGTTTCTGGTAATATGAGCGGTAACGAAAAAAAAGCTTTAGAATCAGATATTAAAACTAACTTAACACACGAAGAAAAAGAATTAAATAGCCGTTCTCAGTCTGTTACTAAGGCTTCCGACAGCATTATAAACAAATACGATAAATATGAGGCGTCCCATGGCAATACTTCAACTTCAGGACATATACAAACGGTTAAGGTTTTTAATTCTACAAAGAACGGACATAACACGACAGTCGCTCATAATACTTCTACCGGGAAAAATGGCACTGTAGGATTAGAAATAGCAGGTATAGGAGGCGCTGTAACTACTGGAAGCAGTCATTCTGTTAATTCTGCCCATACGACGGCGACAGCTTCAGGAACGGCTAAGAATACAGGAACATTGCATCAAGATTTAGCGACTATAGCGAGTAAACATATTGCCGGTATTAGTAACGATGCAAAACATGAGTTAAGCCAAGTTAATAGATTAGAACAAACCGAATCCAGAATTAACGATTTAAAACAGGAACTCGGAGAAGTACAGACTGGAACTATGGGAGTTACCGGAGGCGTAGTACCGGCATTTTTAAACGCAACGCATACCGGCGGAGGAAGTTTGTCCGGTTTTGTAGGGCAGTTTTCAAAATTTAACACCGCTTCCAAGCATCTATCTACTATGTCTCCCGTATTGCAGCAAATGGCAAATTTTGGCGATAAAAGCGCAATGATTCCGGGAGTAACGGCGAGTATAAACACGGGTGGAACAGCCATTAAAAAAACGGTATCTTCAGTACCCGAAAATATATCTGGTCAGGTAAAAAATGTTAATAGCCTAATTAACGGCTATTTTGATAATAACGGCGGTTCGTATAATAATTTAAATAATGCGGCAAATAATGCTTATAATCTTCCATTGCCGAGCATAGGCGCTGTTGGCGAACCGACAGGGGCTACGAATCATTGGGTTAATAAAGAAGCAAATCCAGCGGCGATGCAGTTTTTGCAAAATAACGACCCGTTTTCGCCAGGATTTAATGGAGGCAAAAAGGATTTTATTAATACAGGAATTGATCAGGGGTTAGGTGTCCTTGACGGAACAGTAGTTGGTACAGTAGGAGTTTTTTCTCAATCAGGTGCAAGTTACTTATATAATAAATTCCAGCAAGGTGGAAAAAATTTAAGTAATCCAGGAGCGTTTAACGAGGGATTAAATTTAACGAGTTATGGGCCAATACATTAAGTTCAAGATGATATAATAAGGGCAACGACGCTTCAGGCACGGGATACGAACCGCCGCATAATAATAATGTTCCTATCTCATGATTAATATTCATTTTTTTTTATGATATAATTTATTAAAATAATATTTTTAATGGGGGCTAATTATGTATGGAATCGGTTATCCTGAATTAATTATTATCGGTATCGTTATTTCGCTCGTTTATATTTACAAAAGGAGCAAAAATACCGCAAACAAAAACTATTCGTCACATAAATCGGATGGTAAACCTGAATTAAGCAAAAAGGCGTATTATACGATATTTGCCGTTGCTTTCACCGTTTTAGGAATTATATTTAAGTGGATTATTCCGTTTTTAGGCGATATGTTTTTTGCCGCCGGCGGAGTTTTAATCATTGCTTTGGTTTTGGGAACCATTTTAGGGGTTGATTTTGAAATGACGGAAAAACAGCATATCGCAAAAATAATAAACGATATATCCGACGAAGTCAAAAAAAATGGGGAATGATTTTTTTTTAAAACAAATTTCCGCATTGCGGACACAATAAAAATGCAAATAAAATCATTTGGCTTATTAAACGTATTTAGAAGAAAGTCTTTGGGTTTAATAGACGATCCGCCAGTTTTATTTATATTTAGAAGCGGCAAAAACAAAACGCCTATTAAATACAGCGATGTTTACGATATAAAATACCGTACCTCTTTTCTTTTTGCAAAAATCGTTATTATCCTGAATAACCGCCCCGATATTGAACTATCCTTTATTCCTAAAATTAGTATCGACAACTTTTTAAATTCATTATCGGACAGGCTTAAATCTTTTTGCGTCTTAAAGTTAAACGATTTAGGAATAGACAGTTTGCGTTCCGATTATAAAATCTTAATGTCGAAAGACGGCTACGTTGCTTATTCCGATATATTTGCTTTAAAAGAAAAATACGCGCCTCTCGTTGATTATTGTTCTTATCTCGTGAAATCTTCCATGTATAAGTTGTGTCAATCACCCCGCCCTTACGGACGGGGACTTCTCGGCGGAGGAGTTAACGATTCTAATTTATCCGAAAAGATTAAAAATATAGCGGATTTTACGTTTGCTGCGGAAATAGAGAAAAGAAACGCCGAATATATAGAATCCGAAAAAAAGAAATATAGCGATTTTTTTATTAACGCAAAAGGTTATAGTCTTACGGATGAACAAAAAAATGCGATTATAACGCTTGAAGACAGAAATCTTTTGATTGCCGCCGCTGGTTCGGGTAAAA
>DAHVNW010000081.1 GCA_027319095.1 bacterium
ACTAATATATCTATTTCTTTTGCGTGCATTTTTTTAAATATCTCTAAGCCCGTTTTTTTATTTTTTGCCGTATCCGAATCTATTCTTTCTATTCTTGCGCCTGAACCGCCGAACAAAGATTTAACGGCGTCTTCTAATTTTTGAACTCCTATGCCGTATGGTTCGATAGTATCCGCCCCGCATTCCGGACAAAGCTTTGGGACTTCTTCCTTATATCCGCAATAATGGCATTCAAGAAGACCCTGGCCTTCATCCTTATCCTTATGCCTATGATAAACCAAAGAAATAGCGCAATTTTTACATAAAAAAAGGTGACCGCAAGAAGTGCAAATCAAAAACGTCGAAAATCCCCTTCTGTTTAAAAAAAGCAATATTTGTTTTTTATTTTTAAGATTTTCTTCGATTAAAAGAGCCGTTTCGTCCGATAAAATCTTATCTTTAAACAATTTATGCTTTCCAGAATTTTGAAATTCCCTCCTTAAATCTATGATATCGACCTCCGGCAAAGATTTGCCTTTTACCCTGTCTTTAATGTAGATATATTCATATTTTTTAATTATGGTTGCATTGTAATAAGATTCCAAAGAAGGGGTTGCGGAACCAAGGATGCAGACGGAAGAATTTTTCTTGGAAATCATAACGGCAACGTCGCGGGCGTTATATAAAAGTCCGGCCTGCTGCTTATAAGACGAATCGTGCTCTTCGTCGATTATTATCAGCCCGTGATTTTTTAACGGAGAAAATATGGCCGACCTTGCGCCGAGAATTAACCTTACGCCTCCGTTCATAATTCTTATATGATTTATCAGTTTTTCTTTTTTTGAAATTTTGCTGTGGAATACGGCAAAACCGTTTTGTTCGACGAGCATTGCAAAGCGCTTTTTTATTAGATGAATAAATTGATTCGTAATAAATATTTCCGGAACGGTTATTATAACCTGTCTGTTTAAACTTAAAGCATAATCGAGGAGTCTAAAATAAATTTCTGTTTTGCCGCTTGCGGTAACGCCGTGAAGTAAAAAAGTTTTATACAAGTCTTCCGACATAGCTTCTTTGATTAGATTTACTGCGTCTTCCTGACCTTCGGTAAGACGATAAGGAGCATCCGAAAGAAACCCTCTGCTCCCGTTACGGCCGTCGCCGTCGGCATTGCCGTTGCAAAAGCCTATTTCTTCGCGGTTCCGGTTTGCGCCGCTAATTGTGGTTGCGTTTATATCCGTTTCGTTTCCGCCTTCGTTAGGGCGCTCTTTGCGCCGTCCGGCCGGCGCCGGCGCAATACCCCCAATCCGTCCGATGCGCCCTGGTTCCATCGACATAGCTTCTTCGTAATACTTATCTAATAAATCGAAATGTTTTACGTCTATAGACGGGAGAACTGTTTCAAAAACTTTAGATACGCTCTCGTGATAATATGAAGAAAGGAAATTAAAAATATCTTTCCGGGATTCGTCGAAAAAAATAGGTTTTGAAATGCGGAATATTTTTTTTAAATTTATTTTTTTGTTTTTTTCGGGATTAAGATAATTTCTATCGACTATGTCGTTTATGCCGTTTATCTGGCTCATCCGATAAATGAAGCCGTACGCGGTCCTGTTTTTTAACGGAACCAGTACCGACTTGCCTATTTTTGCTTCAAGCTCTAATTCTTCCGGCACTAAATAGGTAAATTTAATGTCCGTTCCGCTTTTTGGTATTACTATGTCCGCGGTAACCGCCATAATTTTATATTATTTGATTTATATTATAACTTATAATTTTTCGCATATTTCGCGCCTATGAAATATTAAGCGCATGAGATATCGAGCGTATATTATATCATTATAATATAAACGTAATATAAAATATTACGAAAACTTCACCCATCCCCTCCAATAAGTGGGATTGCTTAATGGAAAGAACGAAAGAAGGCTTGAGTAAAGAGAAAGGAGTTGCTTTAAAACAAGGCTCCATTTAGTTTTCTAACTTTTTATTCTCTTGATTATTTTCGGATTTTCCTCCTTCGAGTATATAAAGCTGTCTTCTGTAATAATCTTCCTCATTAAGTTCCAGTTTTTTTCCGTCGTAGGTATATACGAATTTGCCGTTCCCGAATTCGTCCTTCCATGCTTCGTCTGCTATTTTTCCGTAACTTTCGGAATATTCGTCCATCTTGTCCTTGAGTTCTGTTATTATGGATTCCCCGCCTTCCTGGGTCGCCTTTGCCCCTCCTGCGGCTACGACTCTTCTAAGTATCTTGGGATGGTCTATTATCATGCACGGACGAAGCCTGTTTTTAACCCCCATCTGTTCTTTTCTGATAGACTTAAAATACATAGAATTAAGAATTTCTTCCATAGATTTGTCGAATATGTTATCCGCCGCAAACTGCGCAAAGACGCATGGCTCTACGCCGCCGTTAGCGTTAATATGGAGATAAACCCTTCCGCCCGAAAGACATCCGTGCGAAAGAACGCCGTCGTTCCAAAAATCCGCGACGACTATCGGTTTGGTTTCCCTGATTTCTACTACTCTTTTCCTCCTGTAATCGCGCTGTTCGGGCGTAGGCATCAAACCTGCGTCCGGTTCGCGCCCTATAGGTATATAGTTAAAATACCAGCCGAGAAACGCCCCAAGGTTGATATAAAAATCTATGAATTTGTCGCTTACGATGAGTTCGTTGTTATGGCGGGTAGCCGTAGCGGAAAATCCGAAGAGCATCCCGTTGTCCTTAAGGTTTCTCATTGCGGAAACCACTTTTTTAAAGTGGCCTTTTCCCCTCCTTTCGTCGGTTTCGTCTTCAAAACCTTCGACGCTTATGCAGGGAAAAACGTTGCCGGATTCCGAAAGTTTTTCCGCCGTCCTGCCGTCTATTAAAGAACCGTTGGTGTATATCTGAAAATAACAGTCTTTATTCCTTTCCAATATGTCGAAAAGGTCTTTCCGGACGAACGGCTCTCCTCCTGAAATAGTATAGAAAAATATCCCGAATTTTTTTCCCTCGTCGATAATCTGATTGATTTTCTCGAAGGATAACATATCATTGCGGGTATAATTAGCGGAATAACATCCGTAGCATTTTAAATTGCAGTGCATCGTAGGGCTTATGACATAAAAAAGCGGAGGGTAAAATCCGTTCTTTTCAATAAATTCTTTCCTTTTTTCGCCGCTTAACAGTAAAAAATTAGAAATAAAATTATTCAAAATCCCCTTTTTAACATTTTTAGAAAGATACGGGAGTTTTCTCTTTAAGTTTACAAAAATATGGTCAAAAAATATTTTACCCGCAGGAGCTTTAAAATTATTTAGCTTATCGGAAATCTTGAT
>DAHVNW010000082.1 GCA_027319095.1 bacterium
TCCTTATTTCCGATAGGGGGACTGGAGATAAAGGCAAAAGTTAAAATTTTAGATTTAAAGTCAAATAAGTTGAAATAGGCATACCTGGATACGCTAAAATTTGTCCTATGCTATTTGTTGTTCCAAAATACGTTCCTGCAGAAATATATTCGTACCCGTTATATTGCTTATTTAATAAATTTAAAACCGATAAGGTTAATTTAGCATTTTTCACGACTCCTACAAACTTACGGACAAACGGCACGTTTACGCTGAAAGAAGCGTTCAGTATATTATACGACGGCATTGTCTGATGAGACGGAGCTCCAGTAACATCGTTCATCATATACTGTTTTCCGGTATAAGAATCCCATATTTTCGGCGAGTACACAAGTCCGTTGTTATGAATTTTATAATAAGCTCCTGCGTTAAACGTGTATTCAGGTACATATGGAACATTTAAACCTGTATAGTTTGTCGTATTATTAACGAGATAATTACCGTAGTGCGCTTTTTCATAACTAAAATTAGTAAAAACATGCAAATTATTTACCGGATTATCTTCGGCATATAAATTAAAACCTTCGTAGTTGGAATTGCCGGAAGAATTTATTACGGTACCGTCGGCTAAAGTAACATTTAAGTATTCGTTAGAAAAGCTTTCGTGATAATAATTTGCATTTAAGACAAAATTATTTAAAAAACCGTAACGATGAATTAAAACTTTAAAGCCGACAGATTCATACACATTTTTTTCAGGCTGTAAAATACTTGCAGGCTGCTTTGGGCTCTGCATTGGTCCGCCTCCGCCGCCTAAATGCGGGTTCTGATATGCGGTTGCATAATTAGCGTAAACAGCCAAATTTTTGGTAATCTTATAATTTGCTCCTACACTTGGTTCTAACTTTTCAAAAGTCGTAGAGGATGGAGTCGGATTATTAAGTTCCCCTCCAGGATTTATCTGCATTGTATAAGGATAATATTGAGCATCTTCATTGTTATATTCAGTATAAAAAGATACAAACCTTAAACCGGGCGTTATACGAAGATTTTTTATAGGGCTTATCCTGTCCTGAATAAACGCCGCCTGAAACGTCTGCTGAAAATTACTGTATCTGTAAGCACAAGGATTAGAAAGGGAAGTAACTTCATAAGTACCGTTGCTTTCTTGACAAGACGCGGTATTTGGATTAAACCATTGATTTCTTGAAATATATGTGCTGTTTAGCCAGTAACCGCCAACTTTTATTAAGTTATACGGTTCATTTAAACTTAAATACATCTTATCGCCATACATATATTCTTCAGGATTATTGTATTCATAAGCGCGTCCATTATAAGTTCTTGAACCGCCTTGGAAATTTTTGTCATGCAGCCTATTGCCCTGCCTATACCAAACCATATTATGAAATTCTATATTTTTAGAAATTCTCATATTGAAAGGAGAATAAATTAAATACATATAGTTTCTTTCAAGCTTGCTGGCGACATTATAAGGCAAAGTGCTGTAAAAACCGCTTGTTGCTTGAGAAAAATACTGACCCGGATTATCCTGCCCCGAGGCATTAAATCCATTAACCGTCACTCCGGTCATACCGTTACCAGGTTCAATAGGATTAAGAGGAATTACCGGCGGTCTATATATGTCGGCATGCGTTATATATGCGCCGAGTGCAATATTTCCTCTATAAAATGTTTTAACAAGTTTTCCGTAAAGAGCATAATCATATGTAGGATTATAAAAACCGGAACCTGTAATATAATCGTTTGAAGTAGTAGTGCCGCCAGCTATAACCAACGAATATCCTTTAATCATTCCCGAACGAACGTTAAAATTAATATTTTTGGTATCAAAACTTCCGATTGTCAAAGATACGTCGCCGCCCGGTTTTACTGTTGGCTGAATAGGCACGAAATTTAACGTGCCGCCGAGAGAATTATACCAACGGCTCGCAGGATTGCCGGGACCGTATATTACGTTAATTCCCTGAATCAAAGACATATCGGGCATTAATGCGGTCGACCATAAACCAGACCCTGGGTTATTCATCGGGACTCCGTCAAACGTCACGGCAATACTTCCGTTGTCGGTCTCTCCGTTTAATCCGCCGTAACCCTGCTGAATTCCGTTAATAGCAAATTGCCCTTTGGATGCGCCGGTAGGACCGAACAGCGTCTGGCTTCGGACGCCGGGAATCATGCTTAATGCCTGCGTAGCACCGCCTACCGGACCGGCCGCTTGAATTTCGTCTTTGTTTTCGACATATTTGGTTACTGTCGATTTAAAAATTTTTTTCTTAGTAAATTTAGCGTCTGTTTTTTTTAAACTTTTCTTTTCTTTCTCGATTTTATAAAGCTTTCCGGAAGCGGCTATTTTTGCTTCCCCTAAATTTACCGATTTATCCGCATAGCACTTTCCGCTAATTGAAATAACCGCTATCGCTGCGAATAAATACGGCATCTTTTTAATCAAAAACGACGAACTCTTTTTTTTAAAATTCATAAATGTCCTCTTTTTTAAATATTATTAAACATTAAACTCTCAATTACCATTTGCTTTTTATTTAATTCATTTTACGGGATTTACGGCTATAGAGACCCTTAAAAAACCATCTTGTTTTATAATATCGATTGTTTTCACCACCCTTTTTAAATAAATTTTTTTATCGCCGTTTATAATAATTAAATCTTTTTTATTAGCGACTCTTTGCTTCAATAAAGCCGGTAGGCCTCCTAACGTCGTTCTTTCTTTGTTAAGGTAAACGCCGCCGTTTTTCTTTAAAGTAATAGTATAATTATGCAATTTAACCGTCGAACCCTGCGAAGACTTAGGAAGATTAACGTTTAATCCTTTCTGATGAACCATGGAAAGAGTCACGAATATAAAAAATATTAAAAGAAAAAACATAGTATCTATCATAGGTATCAACTCTATTCTGGCTTTTTTAGTTTCCTGTTCGTTTATTAGTTTCATATTTTG
>DAHVNW010000083.1 GCA_027319095.1 bacterium
CCCCCCCCCCCCCCCGACTTATGTGCTTTATAAAAAATAAAATCACTTACGTTCTGGGAGCTTTGTTTTTTATAACGGTTTTAACCTCAGCCGTTTCAATATGGCGGTTCGGGCTTGTTCCCTTAAGGCATTCTATCGTCTGCAATACAAAACTCCATTTAAAATTTATGAAGATAAACAAAAATATAGAACGCCTTAAAACAAAGACGCGACTGATTATATATTACGAAAAAGTTAAGCCTTTAAATTACCGCTATAAATTAAAACAGACTTTAAATAAAACAGAAATACTTGTAGGAAAAATAGATTCAGGATATAAAAATACCGCAGCATTTATTAAAAAAACAGCGCCGTATGCTAATTACGACCCCAAAATCGTAAAAATATTTGAAAAATCTTATTTTCAATGGGAAACCTTCGGTAAGCCCGACATTAAAAACTTTATAAAGTATCCAGTATATATTGCCCCGATAACGTCATACAGGCTTTTTTCAAAATATATTCTTATGCCGGTATCTTCCTCGGTTATGCCGTCAATTACGCCCGCTTTGGAAGCGTTATCATATTTCAAATATATTATTAATATGTACTTTTTCGTATTTATCCTCGGAACCATTATCATAATAATGGTTGGAATTTTACTCGCATATTATTTTAGTAAATTATTCATCGTCAGAAAAAGCGAACAAAGATTGAAAACATTTTTTAGTAAACTCCCCGTTCCGTCGTTAATCGTTAACGTCGAATCCGGTCTTATTATAGACGCAAATAAAAAAGCAGTAGAGTTTTACGGCTATTCTAAAGAAGAATTTACGCATATGACTATTGCCGTTATAAATCCGTTTATATCGATTGAAGAGAAGATAGATTTCATGGCAAAATCCTTAAACGAGGGCTATAATTTTGCTATTTTTAAACATAAACTCAAAAACGGAGAGATAAGGGATGTTGAAGCGCATATCTCCGGTATTATATACGACAATAAACCTTACGTTCAGGCTATTATAACGGATATTACCGAAAAAATAAAAGCGCAAAAACGAGTAGAACGATTATTTAATTTTAATGCGGCTCTGGCCAAGATAAATCAATTAATAGCGGAAAGCACGGACGAAAAAGAGATGCTTAAATCCGTTTGCGAACTCGCCGTTAAATATGCCCGCCTTAAACTGGCATATATAGGAAGGCCGGACGAGAATGAAAAACTCCGGTTTCTTGCATCGGCGGGCGAAGTAGGTTATCTTGACGGAATTTTTATTTCCGTAAGTCCTGATATCCCGGAGGGTCAAGGTATATCAGGCAGAACATGGCGGGAAGGTAAAATGTATTATGCGCAGTCTTTTATGGATTCGTCTTTTTTATCGCTTTGGAAAGAACGCGCCGAACGCTTCGGCATAAAATCAACCGCTAATTTGCCGGTTTACCGAAACGGTAAAATTTGGGGATTGTTCGGAGTATATCATCCCGAGGAAAACATATTCGACGAAGACCTGAAAATCCTGCTTGAAGAAATAGCCAAAAACATGTCCAGGGGGCTTGACAGGATAGACGTTTTAATCCGCGAACATGAACTTATGGCGGCGCAGGAAGCCCTTCTCGGCAATACTATAGCCGGAATATCAATTACCGACCGCCGCCGGCTTTACATAAACCTTAACGACAGGTTTGCGGAGATATTCGGTTACGGAAGCAAAGACGAACTGCTCGGGCAGTCGGCAAGACTCCTTTATTTTGACGACGAAGAATATAACCGCGTAGGAGAATTTTATAAAAATATTTTCTTAGAGAAAAAAACCGCTACTATTTCGCCCATTTATTTTAAACGCAAAGACGGAACGGCTATATGGTGCGAGATGTCAGGTTCGCCGGTCAGCGTAAACGGTCAGGACGCAGCGATTTGGACTTTGTACGATATCACGGAGAAAAAGCTTTTAGAAGACAAACTTAAAAAATCCGAAGAGCTTTTTAGGACATTGGCGGATAATATGCCGGAAGGGCTTGATATGCATACGGAAAAATTTATATACGCAAATCCCTCATTGCAGGCAAAATTAGGCTACTCCGAAGAAGAATTAAAAAATATGTTTTTCTGGGATATATTAGCCGAAGAACATAAAGAAACCGCAAAAGACGCGATTAAAAAAGGTCTTGCCGATATTAATTATAAGCATTACGCCACGTTTAAAGTATTTAAAAAAACCGGCGAAGAATTATGGATGTATATTTATGCAGGTCCGGCAATATATAAAGGGAAAAGAGTAAGAATTGCAACTTTTACCGACATTACCGAATTAGTCCAATTAAGAAAACGGCTCGAAAAAGAAAAAGAATCTTATAAAAATATCTCCGAGAAAGACGACCTTACCGGCATCTTTAACAGAAGGAAGTTTAAAAGCTCTTTGGAAAGACAGATCAAAATAGCTGCCAGATATAAAAGGCCGCTGTCTTTAGTAATGTTCGACATAGACAGGTTTAAAGAGGTAAACGATAGCTTCGGCCATCAGGCAGGCGACTCCGTTCTCCGCGAATTAACCGCGCTCGTCGGAACGGCCCTGAGGGATACCGATATCCTTGCAAGATACGGCGGGGAGGAGTTTATGGTCATAATGCCGGAAACGGATATTAATGATGCGGAAAATATTGCCGAAAGGATAAGAAAAAATGTTGAAAACAGTATATTCAAATATACAACTTCGGTAACGATAAGCCTCGGCGTCGGCCGGTATGCGGACGGCGAAGATGC
>DAHVNW010000084.1 GCA_027319095.1 bacterium
TCTTATTTTCCCGGAATAATCTGATTTTCATCGACGTTTACTTTGCCTACTTTAATTTTTCCGTCGTAATCGGAAGCTATTTCGTCTATTACGGGCGCAACGGCTCTGCAGGGAGCGCACCATACCGCCCAAAAATCGACGAGTACCGGTTTGTCGGATTTTAAAACTTCCGAATCAAAATTTGAATCGGTAAACGCTAAAACTTTTTCTGAAGACATTTAGTAAATCCTCCTTAATAGATTTATATTTTTTTATGCAACTACTCTCTGTTCAGCCCTTAAAACCAATGAATCGGATATTTTATTAAATACGCTCTGCACTTCGGGATGGATATCTTTCGTCATTATAGGTTCTCCTTTGTCCGAAAGTTCGCAGATTTCTTCTACTATCGGTATTTCTCCAAGGAAATTAACGCCGAGTTTTTCTGCAGCCGCTTTTGCTCCGCCGTGTTTAAATATATGCGAACGTTTATTGCAGTGCGGACATATAAAATAGCTCATATTTTCGACGAGTCCAAAAACGGGAACGTTTACTTTATCGAACATCGCAAGGGCTTTCTTAGCGTCGATAAGCGAAATATCTTGAGGAGTCGAAACAACTATCGCAAAATTTATAGGAACCGTTTGAACTAAAGTAAGCTGAATATCGCCTGTGCCCGGAGGAAGGTCCACTACCAAAAAATCGATATCTCCCCACTCGACGTCTTTTAAGAACTGTGTTATAACCTGCATTACTACCGGACCTCTCCAGATAGCAGGAGCATCTTCGGGAATTAAAAACCCTAAAGACATAAGCTTAATTCCAAATTTTTCAAGGGGCACTATTTTATTGCTGGAAGTGAGGTCTGGTCTTTTATTTATTCCCAACATCATAGGAATACTTGGACCGTAAAGGTCTGCGTCTAAGAGTCCAACCTTTTTACCCTGCTTTGCCAGCGTTATCGCCAAGTTGACGCTAAAAGTAGATTTGCCGACTCCCCCTTTTCCGCTTGCAACCGCTATGATATTTTTAACTCCGCTGATAGGGGACTGTTCATCAAAGGGATTTTTGCTTTCATGACCTTGCCCTCCGCCGCATCCGCAGGAAGACCCCTCTTCTTCGTCGTATCCTCCGCCGCATCCGCAGGAATCTTCTTTATCATCGCCGCTTCCGCAGCCGCATGAATCCGCTCCTTCTTCGTAATAATCTTTATTTCCGTTCATTTCATCGTCTCTGAATTCGTTGTTCATAAATAACCTCTCTTGTTAAATTAATTAATTTATTATGCTCTTTTAATATTTTTTGCTTTTAAATTTATTAATGCTTAATGCTCTTTAGCTTTGCTTTGGATGTTATATAAATATTTATATATCTATATAATTATTTATAGTATCATATTTTTAAAGAATTTTCAATTTTATAATCTTCGGATTTGAATGCGTCCATAAATGCGCTGACCGAAAATTCGGCTTTTCCCGCTCCGGCTTCGCCGTAGCCTTCGGGAACCGGCAGACCGTATTTATAATGCAGTTCGTGCCATTTAAGCAAAAGTTTTACATAGTACTCTAACGGTGTCGAGGCATTTCCCATTTTTCCAAGTCTGCTGGTTTTTTCAGGACACCATGTGGTGTATCTCGGTATTACCCCTTTCGACATAAAAAAATCCAGCCCTTCAGCTGTCGAATCGACGGCTTTGTCGATATCGGCAAAACCGAAAGGCTTAGAAAGCTCGACCCCGGCGACGAAATTAGGTATAACTTTATATTCGCCGAATACCGATACGGCATCTATTATCCTTTTGACCCACTCGTCTCTCCCGATGAACTTAGATTTTCCCGGACATATTTTATCGAAAAGATTTTTATCCCATACTTCAAAATTTGTATGATATATATATGCGCCTGCGTTTTTGAGGCGAATTAAATTTTCTTTGGTATGCGCCTGAACTACGACTTTACTGATCCATCTGCCTTTAAACTTATCCTCTATAGCCTCAAGAAATCTTACGTAAAAATCTATCTCGGTATCGCCTTTAAATTTAATTTCGTCTATAATACTTCCGCCTGTC
The DNA here is from genome assembly GCA_027319095.1 of bacterium. GTDB lineage: Bacteria > SZUA-79 > SZUA-79 > Acidulodesulfobacterales > Acidulodesulfobacteraceae > Acidulodesulfobacterium_A. Next base: position 2,048 of record DAHVNW010000084.1, read on the forward strand.
AGGGTATATGCGCCGGCAGTAGAGTCGTCCGCATCCGATATAATAGACAGGGCGCTCAAAATGTCTTCTACCGATTTTACGGCGGAATAATTTTTATTGGATTTTTTCTGGTTTAAATAGTTGGAATTCATATCGCAGAATGCGCATTCGCTGCCGTCTTCAAAATACTGGCACATCCTGAACACCGCAAGATATATCAAATATCCCCATTCTATAGTAGGCGCGGCGTCGCGTACGGATTTTCCGGATTCCGTTTTTTTAAGCATATAAGATTTTTCCGGCGAAAACAAAACGTCTCCTATATAGTCTTTGTCTTTTCCTTTATCTTTGTAAAGCATATAACCTTTAGACTCTTTATCGTAAATTACCGAATAGGGGGATGTTTTATTTATTCTGACGGATATAATAGTGCGCCTGAGGTTATACGGCCCGTTAATCAGGGCTATTTCTTCAGGGTACTTCTTATTAATTACGTCTCCGTCGTTATCGACGTTAAAAGAGAAAATAAAATAGGATTTGCCGGAAAAATTTTCTTCTGGACCGACGTCGCCGAAATAAACCCCCTGCCTTAATATATCTTCTTTTATTATGGCTTCCGGATTTATATCGCGCCCGTATTTTTCGATAAAAAAACCAAGTTCGTCAATATATTCGTTATTTTTGCTCATTTGTATATT
>DAHVNW010000085.1 GCA_027319095.1 bacterium
GGGTTACGCTGTGTAGTTATAAAAATATTAGCAGCATTTTAGCCAATTAACTTTTAATTAATTAAGGGAGGTAATTTTATGGAAACAAAATTAGCCAATCCTGCTCCGCTTGGACTTTCTGGGTTTGCGCTTACGACTTTTTTGCTGAGCATGATTAACGTAGGGTGGTTTTCGGGCGCAAACATGCCGATGGTTCTTGCATGCGCTTTTGCTTTCGGCGGTACGGCTCAGTTCGCCGCCGGTATTATGGAAATGCCGAGAGGCAACAGTTTCGGCACGGTTGCGTTTTGCGGTTACGGTGCGTTCTGGTGGAGTTTCGCCCTGTTCGTTTTATTCCTATCGAAAGGCGTAACAGGGGCGTTTGTAGGCTGGTATCTGTTCTTGTGGGGATTGTTTACCATGTTTATGTGGGTTGCGTCTTTGAAAAAAAACAAGGCTCTTATGCTGATTTTTTTATTTCTTACCGCGACTTTTTATCTGCTTGCTATCGGCTTCTGGACGGGAACGGCTATTATAAAGGTAGCCGGCGGATATTTCGGACTTATTACCGCCATTCTTGCATTTTACCTTGCGGCGGCAGAAAGCATCAACGAATCGTGGGGAAGCACGGTTTTGCCCGTATAACGGTTATTAATAAGCGCCTTAAAAGCAACCTGTTGCTTTCCGCTTTATCGCTTACCTTTTTCGCATAATTAAGGTGCAGGAATTTAATTCCTGCACCAAATATGATATAATCTAAAAAGAATTGATATAATTAATAACGATAAGTATATTATTAAAAAGGATTAAAAAAACTAATGTGCCTTGCTATTCCATCCAAAGTCATAGAAATAAAAGACGAAAGCACCGTTATAGTAGATACTATGGGTTCTAAAAGGCTCGTTTCTACGATGCTTCTGGAAGAGCCCGCAGTCATAGGCGATTATCTGCTCATACACGTAGGTTACGCAATGCAAAAAATAGACGAAAAAGAAGCGGCGGAAAGCCTTAATTTATTCAGGGAAATAGAAAACAAAACGGCTCAGTAGAAAAATATACTGCGCTTCCTAAATTTAATAAAAATTTTAATGCACGCACTCACGCATTATTCAATACATTCAACAATGGAAATATATTCCGATTTTAAAAGAAAAGACGACATAAGCAGACTGGCATACGTTATAGATTCCGAAGTTAAAAAAACTATCAATATAATGGAAATATGCGGCGGACATACCCATTCCATTATGAAATACGGATTACATACCATCCTTAAAGATAAAATAAATTTTCTTCACGGACCCGGGTGTCCCGTCTGCGTGATGCCAGTTAAAAGAATAGACGAGGCGATAGAAATTGCGGATTCGCAGGATGTTATACTTGCGGCCTACGGCGATATGATGCGTGTTCCCGGAACCGATAGCTCTCTGATAAAAGAGCGCGCAAAAGGAAAAGACGTAAGGATGGTGTATTCGCCTCTCGATATTATAAAAATAGCGCTCGATAAAGCAAATAAAGATAAAAAAATAGTTTTTTTCGCTATAGGGTTTGAAACGACGACTCCTATGACTGCGGCTCTTCTCGAAGAAGTTATATCGAGAGGCATAAATAATGTTTTATTTCACGTCAACCATGTTCTTGTGCCTCCTCCAATAAACGCTATTTTAGATTCCGGCGATAATTTAATAGACGGTTTCATCTGCCCCGGACACGTCAGCGTCATGACCGGAAGCGGCATTTATAACGATATTCCGGATAAATACGGCAAGGCGGCAGTGATAGCAGGATTCGAGCCTTACGACATTTTAAGCGGAGTTCTTTTAATAGCAAGACAGATTAACGAAGGCCGTCCGTCCGTCGAAATTGCTTATAAAAGGGCAGTCAAAGAAAACGGAAATATGAAAGCTCAGGCGCTTGTAAATAAATATTTTACGGTAAGAAACGAATTCGAATGGAGAGGGTTTGGCAATATTCCTAAAAGCGGTTTAAAATTAAGGGACGAATTTAAAGATTTCGACGCCGAATATGTTTTTAAGGATAAACTGAAAGAATTAGAATTAAGGTCAAATGCCGGCAGAGAAAATGCCGCATGCAAATGCGGGGAAATATTAAAAGGCAAGTCCAAACCGGACGACTGCCCGCTGTTCGGGAAAGCCTGCAATCCGGAAAATCCGGTAGGGGCATGTATGGTATCCTTTGAAGGCGCATGCGCCGCATATTATAAATACCGCAATTTTTAAACAAATTAAAGCAGCAATTAATCAAGAACATTTTCAATTCATTTAATTAATTTGTGCCCCCAATCTATTTTATTTTGCATTATATTCCTTACGGCGGTCTTTTCGCCGGCTAAGCCTCAAATCGTTCGGCATTCTGCCAACTTTATTCTCTGTTTTACCAACTTTTAGTTCTCATTCTGCCAACTTTATTCTCTATCCTGCCAACAAAGTTCTCATTATGCCAACTTAGTTGGCATAATGAGTTGGCAAACATTATTCCCGCCTTAAGCCGTAAACCGGTTAAACCCCAACATACATTCGCCGCCCTCTTTCTTTCGTTCCCCGTTCCTTTCCAGT
>DAHVNW010000086.1 GCA_027319095.1 bacterium
GCATGTAACCGTTTTCGTCCACAAATTCTAAAAATAATTTCATAGCTTTTCCTCCGTTTTTTACTTTTTTTCCTACAACGATATAATAATTTTCAGCCTTAACGATATAAACGCCTTTCGCTTCTCCAATTCCTATTATACTGTAATCCTGGCCGAATTCATCGGAGCCGTCCTGTTGCCGGTCAAACAATATAAATACCGATGCCGTAATTGTTATAATTATAATTATAAGCGTCATATAATTACTGTATTTTTATTTATATAAGCCCTGTTCCGTCCGTTTTCTTTAGCCAGATACATATTTTCGTCCGCTTCTTTTAAAATTTCCTGCCTATTTTTCACGTCATCGGGAAAACCTACGCCTATCGAACATGTAATTTTGGGAAGACCTGGGATAGTTAAATCCTCGACTACCTTTCTTAACTTTTTTATTATTAGTTCAGCCTCCTGCACGAGAGGAACTTTACATTTTCTTACGATAAGAACGAATTCTTCCCCTCCGAATCTGAAAAACCTGTCTTCGTCCTTTCTAATATTACTAAAAATCCCCTGGGCAAAGCTTCTGAGAACGGTATCGCCCGCTTCGTGTCCGTATGTGTCGTTAAAGTCCTTAAAATGGTCTATATCGAAAAAAACGATAAAGAAGAGTTCGCCGTTAAGCTTAAACTTACGGTAAACTTCGCTAAAATATTTATCGAACGAGCTTCTGTTGAACACGCCCGTTAAACCGTCTATTCCCGATTTTTCGGATAAATTTTCTATTAAACCTTCAACTTCCTCCGGCATCCGCTGACGCATCCGCACTTGCAATTCTTTTGTTTTGAGATAGAAAACTGCGATAAAGTAAAAATTTATCACCGATATAATAGTAAAAATAATAGATTCCAAACCGAATCTTGCCAATAAAAAAACAAACGACAATATTATCAATACGATGCTTATAAATATCGCCATTATTTATTGTCCGGTTAAACTAATCATGCCTTTAATCAGCGGGAGATAGACGCTTAAAAATATAATTAATATGAAGGCAACCACTAAAGCGCCCGATATTGTAGATAATGCATTTTTGAATATCTTCATTTCTAATTCGAACATTTCGCCGTATGTTTTAGATAATTCCATGGTTGCCGCTTCTAAATCCCCCGATTTTTCTGCCGAATCCAGATAGTAAATATCCTGCGGCCTTAAAAAACCGGCAATATTGAATGATTCGGTCAGGCTGTAACCGGTTATAACATGCAGATATACAATTTCTAATTTGGATTTGTAAAAATCGTTAGCCGTATTTTCTTTAAAAAATTTTATAATCTGCATAATATCGGTTCCGCTCGAAATAAAAAGGCTGAATTCGTACATAAAATATCTCAGGAACTCAAACTGGAAAAGGGCTCCTGCTATGGGTATCTGCGCCAGCGCATTAAAAAACTTCGTTCTTGCGTTGTTTTTATTGAGAATAAAAAAATAAAAAAACGTTAAAACAAGTACGGCAAACAATCCCGTATAATAAAAATAAGTATTTTTTAAAAAAGCAAATGTATTGATGACAAAAACGGTGCTTGCCGGCATATGAGGGAACTGCTTAAAAAATTTAGCGAACTCCGGAATAACGTAAAATAAAAACACTAAAAAAGCCGCGTATAATAAAGAAAATAAAAGTCCTGGATATGCGAGGGTATTTAAAATCGAATTTCTATACTTGCGCTTAGATTCGAAATATTCCGAACATTTTAAAAATCCACCCGACAAATCGCCTGTTTTCTCGGCAGATTTAAGCAGGCTTATTGCGACCTCGTCAAACCTATACTCTATAAACGTCGCAGACATAAAAGCGCCTTCCGAAATATTTTGCCTCAAAGCCTTTAAAAATCCGATATACTTTTTAAATTTATCTTTATAATAATAAGCTGCCGCATGTTTTATTATATTTTTGATTTTAGACCTGTATGTAAAAGCCGTATTTTGCGTTTCGTCGATTTTATTATACAGCAAATTTACGGATGTGACAATACTGCCTGTCGAACGGACCAAGCCGGCAAGCTGAAAGAAGAGGTCTTTACATTCCTTATCCGTTAAACCGGCATTAGATTTCATCTTAAGCAGATTAAAGGGAAACGGAATTACCAAAACGGGTATAATGCCGTTTTCAAGCAGGCGTTCTTTTACCTCTGTGCTTGATCCGCCGTTTACAAGCTCAAAGCCGTTTTCGGTCTTAATAATATATTGCATATGCCCCGCTCATTTATTTGTTATCATATAATACTGGTTTATATCTATTTTGCCTTCGGATAAAAGATTGTACGCATAAGAATTAAGCGGTATAAACCCCCTT
>DAHVNW010000087.1 GCA_027319095.1 bacterium
GATTAGTGGTATTTTCTTCAATCCAGATTTCTTCCTGCGGAAAAGGAAACTGGCATATGTAGATATTAAATTTTCCGAGCGGCAAAACAGGCGGCACTATGCTGTTTCCCATTGCTATAAATACGTCAAATTGCTCTTTGTTTTCATTATTGTACGTCGTTATATTTAATCCTTCTAAAGAAAGTCCAAGTTCTCTTTCCATCTGCTTTAAACGCAGACGGCTGTAAATTTCGTCGAGCGCTAAAAAAACCTCGCATGTATTAGTTAAAAAATATTCGGCTACCGTGAGAAGATATCTTTCTCCTCCTCCAGGTACAAAATCGTAAGGCGTGTAAACGCATATCTTTTTCATTGTAGTAATTTATTGTTTATTTATTGTATATTTCTTTGTTAATATATTTTTATATTTTCTGATAAATTTTTCTTTATTTATTTCGACTATATTGTTTAATTTAAGGGGAAATTTGTCGTCCGACGATGTTAAGTTTTCTAAATGCACGACTTTTGAAGACGGTATATACAAAGTTTTTTTGCCTGCAAGTTTAAATTTGAAACATAAATCTACGTCTTCGTAATAAGCCGGTTCCCAGCAAAGGTCGAATCCTAAAACTTCTTCAAATAAAGCTCGTTTTACTATCAAACAGGCGGCAGAGCAGTAATCTACTTCAAGCGTTTCATTATATTCCCGTTTTTTAGGGTCGTCGAATTTGCCCCTTTGCAAAGCGCTTCCGTCTTCTTTAATAAAAGCTCCCGCTTCCTGAAGTCTGCCGTCCGGATATAAAAACATAGGTCCCGCCGCCGCCGTATTTTCGTCCGATAAAGCGGAAACTAAAGGCGTCAGCCAGCCGGAAGTTACGAATGCGTCGTTGTTTAAGAAAAGCAGATGAACTCCTTTGGCTTTTTCGGAGCCTATGTTGTTTCCTTCGCCGAAAAAGCGGTTGCGGGACAGTTCGAGCAGAGTAAAATAAAGAGGTTCGCTTTCTTCCAGCTGTTTTAAATATTTTTTGTCTCCCCGTTCGCTGCCGTTGTCCACTACTATAATTTCATATTTAACGCCTTCGGTATGTTTCCAGATTTCTTTTATGCACTGCACGGTAATTTTTGATTTGTTGTAATTTAAAATTATTATGCTGACCGCCGGGTTATCGCCGGAGTACCATAGTTCCCTGTTCTTATAAATTTCTCCGTCAATATTATTACCGCTGCGGCGGTTCGATTTTTCTATTTTCTTTAAAAATGCTGCATTTATATCGTTTTTAACGGTATTTTCGTTTTTTGTAAAGATAGATTTAGTAAATTTGACGGGATTTTTAAAATACCGCACGTTATGTTTTACTTTTTTTAAAAATCTAAAAGCGTATTTTAAAAAAGTTTTATCCCTTAGTTTATAATAAAAATTTGCCGCTTTCCAAAAATCGCTCTTCGATATTTCTTGAAGCCTTAACAGATATTCGTTTTTTTCATCGTTGGCGGCGTTCAAAGACCTGCGGAGAACTAAATTTTTTTCTCTAATTTCATTAAGATGACTAAGAGTTTCTTCAAATCTGATACGCGTATTTTCTAGTTCGGATTTGACGTATTTATAATCTTCCAATTCGCCTGATATTTTTTTTAAAATACCGCTTTCCGAATTATTTTCATATTCCTCAAAATTATTAAGAAGTTTGGATATTCCCAATAAATTTGCATGAGAATTAACCTTAGTAAGAATTATAATATTTTGTAGTATTAAAAGGTCATCGTTTTTTTCTATGAAAAATTCAAATATATTAGGATATTTAATTTTTATATCTTCTAAAAATTCAGAAGAATAGCGGGTTTTTCCAAAAAGTTCTATATCAAATTTGAAACCGTTTTTCTTAAATTTTTCGTTTGCCAAATTTATCCATTCTATAAAAGAACGCTTCGTAAAAAACCTTAAATGAGTGTTGTCTAAAAGACCGAAATCCGAGTAATTGAATTTACCGTCCAGCAGGTTTAATATTATATCGAGATGAGCGATATTAGGAACGCTTATTACGAACTGGCCGCTGAATTTTAATTTGGACGCAAGTATTTCAAGCGCGCCGGTAGGATCTTTCAAATGTTCGAGGACATCGGCGCAGATTATAAAATCGAATGTGTCACCGCTTAAAGAGTTAAA
>DAHVNW010000088.1 GCA_027319095.1 bacterium
CATTTTATTGATTTTCCGATTTTAAATTTATCTGTAGCGATGAAATACGTAAATGGACGGAATCTATGGTCAAGCAAATAACCGGTTACTATTTTATCGTCTGGAGAAAAATCAAGGACTACAATTTCGCTTTCATTAAGGCAATGACTATCGCCAAAAAAAGAAATTTTACGTAATATAAAATCTTTTTTTTCTTTCCATGTTAACGGTCTTGTTTTAACAATATCGTCTAAACAATGCGAAAATTCTTTAGGGCAAAAGCTCATATTCTCAATAGATTCTACAAAATCAGAATGCTCATTAAAACATTTGTTATATTCTTTCTTGTATTCTTTACATTCCAAGCATTCCCATAATTTAATTTTAGATATTTTTTTCATACCATCCCCTTTTTTATATAGCATTCGATACCGTTTTTTAAACAAAACTCCGATACTTTTTTTGCTTGCTCTTTATAAAATTCCTCGTATCCCGCCGCTAAAGAGTTGTAATTCATGCGGCCGAAAACTATTTTATTAACGAATTTAACGGCGTCGAGTATCTCGTTTATGTCCTGTTCGATAATATTCGGCGTAGGGTAGGGTTCTATACTAATCCAAGTTTTCGCACCAGCGCGAGACATATAATATAAAGCTTCTATTCTGTCTTTGAGCGGCGACGCTCCGGGTTCGTATTTTTTACGAAAATCTTCGTTTAACGATACGAGCGTAATTCCGTATTTAAAATGGTCGGCAATGGGTAAACCAGTAATGGTATATACGCCTTTAGTGAGAATAGTGCATTCCTGCACGTCCGTATAGACGATAAGATAAGCCAGAATATCTTCGGTCAAAGAAATTATTTCAGGTTGTTTATACATAAACGGATCGGTCGTAAAACATAGATGAACCGATTTAGATTTAAGATTATTATGTTTTTTAACCTCTTTTTTCAAAAGTTCTATTGCATTGCCCACGATTTTCGGTTCCGTCCATTCTTTGTAATCTTTAACGGACCCCGTCCTTTTCTTTAGAAGATAGGCGTAGCAGGGATAAAGGCAACCGTGCGAACATCCAAGAACGTGATTTATGCAATAGTCGCCGTATTCCACGTTAGTTTTGTAGAGTAAAGATTTTCTTGTTATGGTTTGCATAGTTTTATAATCCCTGTAATTTATCGAATTGATTTTGCGCTTTTTTTATAAATTCTTCTAACTGTTCTTTTGAGTAATTCTGTAATGTTTTATAAGCGTGTCTTATTGCACCGGACCTGCTTTTCCCGTGTCCGACCGTTAGTCCTGTCTTTTCTTCTATAACGCGCCAACCTGTAAATATATTGTTATGAACTTTAATTTGACCGACAGAACTAAACGTTATTTCTGGCATTCTGCAAACAAATAAACTTAAATATTCTCTTTCCGGTAATTTTACCGGTTCGCCTTCGACTTTAATTTCCGTTAATGGAATGCCTATTCCTAATCCCATGACTTTAACATTGTATTCCATACATCCATACCCCGCTTTTCGGTATCTCAAAAACTATTTTCAGTATCTCAAAAACTAAAATTAATGTCAAGCGATTTTTTTAACTTTTTCATTTTTTTCATTTTAATTTCATTCAATTTTTCATAACATCATAAAATCATTATGAAATTTGCTATTTTTACATCTCGCTTTTTGTCGCCTTTCTCTCGACGTTCTTATCGCAGTTTGACGACTTTCTATCGACTTAATAGCGTATAGAACTGCGTCAAACTGCTACAAACTGCTACAAATATCCATAAAAACTTACGCAAGGGGACTGGCGGCTTTAGCCGTCAGGGGAATTGCGTCCTCCTTCTTAGTTAAATTAATTTGATTAATTGACAAATATATATTATAATTATATATATGAATGACAGATATAAAATATCTCCAG
>DAHVNW010000089.1 GCA_027319095.1 bacterium
TAACCAGCAGGTTAGGAGGACGCTACGCCAGCGCTACCCCCGTGCAAAAAACACTTGCGAGGGCTTCGCCGTTTAAGGAGTTAAGATGAAAATATAAAATTCCATTCACTTTTCATTATATAGCATAAATTTTGATAAGTCAAATTTTTAAAAAATTTTTATAATTCCACCCTGGCTTGCCGGCTGGAAAACATATCTGTAATTTTTCTTATGAAAGTAGGTGTATAACTATAATTGGCAAGGTAGAAGCCGGCTAAAGATTGCTTTTTGCCGATAACGCAGTTTATCAGGTTGACACTAAAGAGAGTTTCCGCCGCAGCAGAGGAATAGTTTTGCGAAAACATTGTTTCGTCCGTAATGTCGTCGCCAATATTTACCCTTAGAATATTAAGTTTTTTAATTGAACGCTCAGGAACCGGGCCGGTTTTTAACATCTCTTTAATAATATAGCCGCAGGCGGAACCTTTATTCCAATTGATTTGCGGTCTTATTTCCAGTATCTTTTTCCCTTTTATTACATGTAAGAATTTTTTAAAATCCGGGTTTTTATCTATTATGTTTTTGACATTTTGTTTAAGAAATCTTGCTTCATTATTATTTAAAAGCCTGTAATGCAAACTTATAGAAAATTTTTTATCTTCAATTATTAAATTACTTATACCAAGTCGTTTAACCCGACTTAACGCTTCTGTCAGTAAAGGGAGGTAATTACGGGCGTTTTCCATTAAAAAATTTAATTCAAAATTCTTATAATAACTTTTAATTTCAAATCCGTGATTTCCGGAATAAATTATATTTCTTTTTATGTTAATTCTACGCTCTATATCATTTAGCTCCCTTCCCGTTACTATGCATAAAAAAACATTTTTTATACCGCCTATTTCGGCTAAAAAATTATGCAAACTGGGGGTTACAACGACATCGTAGGGGCTTTTGCATATTTTAACCAATGTGCCGTCAAAATCAACGCAAAAAAAGACTATATCGGGATTAGCCGTAGCAATAAGTTTTTTTATTTTATCAATTTTTTCAATTCCGTTATATATCATATTAATTTATTATAATAATACATGATGGAAAATATTGAAAGATTGAAAAAATAATAAAAATAGTATAGGATAAACGGGTAAATTGTCATTTTGTTAATTTCTTCGTTAAATTCGGACAAAAATTAAGCCCCATGGAAAAAGGAAGATTTAATGATTTAATAAAAGAGAAATTAGGCGATATTAATTTGATTGCCGTTTCCAATAGAGAACCTATTGCCCACGAATATGCCGGAAAGAATATTAAAGCTGTCAAATCCGTGGGCGGGCTCACCATAGCGCTTGAACCTATAATGCGCAATCTTCACGGAACGTGGATTGCTTACGGCGGAGGAAGTGCCGATAAGGCGGTTGTAAATAGCAGGGGAAAAATAAAATTGCCCGAAGGAGAAGAATCTTATACGCTGAAGAGAATTTTTCTTACTAAAAACGACTTAAATGAATATTATTACGGCTACGCAAATTCTGTTTTATGGCCGCTATGCCATACCGTATATGTTAAACCGGTTTTTAATTTTAACTGGTTTTTATCTTATGATGAAGTGAATAAAAAGTTTGCGGAGCAGGTGATAGAGGAAATTAAAGAATCAAATAATGCAAATAATAGTAATAACGGCAGCGTTCTTAAGAATGTTATATGGCTCCAGGATTATCACCTTGCAAGATGCGCGAAGTATTTAAAAGAATATGATGAAAGTATTAAAATATCTATATTCTGGCATATTCCCTGGCCCAATCCAGAGGTATTTTCCATCTGCCCCGAGAAAGAGGCGCTGCTTGAGGGACTTTTATCCAATGACCTCATAGGGTTTCACATATCGTACCACTGTCAGAATTTTCTA
>DAHVNW010000008.1 GCA_027319095.1 bacterium
AAATTTCCTGATTTTAAAGCGCCCAGAATAGGATTTTTATAAGTCTTGCGGTTTAATTTAAATGCTTTAAATTCAGCCATTTTTGCCGCAATAATAAGGTGCACCTGATTTTTAGACAGATGCAGTTTCCTCTTGAGCATAAAAAGGTTAAACATCGCAACTTTCATAAACATTTTATGACGACGCATCATAAATTTTCGACACATAAAATTATTTCTTTGCATTGCGGAAGCGTTCCCCGTAAAATATGTTCCGGTAAAGATTAATATTGCCGAAAGCAATAAAAGAAACAAAACATTAAATTTTTTAACTTTGCTTAGTTTCTGTTTCATGATAGTTCCCCTTTTGATTTTTAAAGTTTGATTTATTTAATTTTTATGATTACGATAATAGCATTATTTATTAAATGCATTATAAACCCTTTGTTAACGTATCAAAAAAATATCAAAGGAAGAATATATCCGGTTTATTTATTTTATTTTGCAGAAATAGCGGAAAATACAGACGATTTAATAATTACCGTAAATAAACTTTATTTTGCAATAGAAGATTAGTTTTTGTCAGGCGTTCAGCTTGGCGTATAAACAGGAATGGCCGGCGCTTTCTTAAAGCAGGTCTTTTATAACTACAGCTTCGTTATGCTCCTCGTCTTTTGCGGCATATAGCAGCGTAACGGTTTCGTTATTTTGAATTATTTCCCTAAGTTTATTAAGGACTTCGCCGTTAGCCGCTATCTCGCGGCTATATCTGTCTTGAAAATCGCTCCATTTTAGCGGGTCGTGTCCAAACCATTTTCGCAGTTCGGCAGATGTGGCAATATCTTTTAGCCATAAGTCCAAAGCCGCTTTTTCCTTAGATATGCCCCTCGGCCACAACCTGTCGACAAGCACCCTGAATCCGTCGCTTTTTTCCGCCTTATCATAAATCCGCTTGATTTTTATCATATAATATCCGACGTAGTAATAGTTACGTATCGATATTGTCGAATTTTTTGGATTGTTTTTTTAAAATGTCGAATTGCCACGCAAGTTCCGTAACTATCTCGTTATTAGACGTTATAGTAATCTTTCCCAACAAGTCTTCCCTATGAGAAATTATTCCTATCGATAATTCTTCCGATATCGCAAAACTTGCGTACGGCAATATTTTATTTAAATCGTCTTTAAAAATATAAAATACTTCAATATTATTTTCTGCCTGTTCCGCCATAACCTCTTTCATTTTGGAAAAATCATCCTCGTTTTTCAAAATAAATATGCGTTCTATGAGGACGCCTTTTTTTGCCTGCTTGTAATTCATTTGAGCATGTTCGGAGACTTCCTTGCCGGATTTCCAATAAAAAGGTTCTATCAGATTGCTTGCAACCTTAAATGACTGGCCTGCCTTTAATTCGCTCACTACAATAAATTTAGCGGCATAAATATCATGAAAGGTAAAATCGCCGCCTTTTTCGGCTTGTCTCAACAGTTTATGGATTTTTTCAAAATCGGAAAGAGCTATTTTCGTGGCAATATCTGTTTTTTTCTTTTTAAGCCTGTTATATAGCATGATAGTTTCATTTACGGCTATTTGTTCTTTAAGGGAGAGTTCCAGCGACGGAAATGCAGCCTTTAGTCTTTTTTCGAGGCTGTCGATAGCTATTATCAATTCCGCAAAAATTGTAGCTAATGCGAATGCCAATACTATTACTATTTTTGTAGATATCCTTAAATGAAAAAAAGCGCCTATCCAAAATGTCAGCACTATAAAAATAATGCCGAATAAACCGATAGATAGACGAAAAAATGTAGCTCTTGACATTATAATCCATCAACCTTTTTTAAATTAATATAAATATTATTATATATATATAAAAAACTCATAATATGCATCTAAATAATTTAATCTATTCTTCCAATTTTATAATATTATCGGGTGAAGGTCTATCGAAAAAATATTTTCGTTCCGTATATATTTATACTCGATTTTTAAACCGTGTTCTTCGAATATCCGTTTTGTAATATAAAGCCCGAGACCGAATCCGTCCTTATTTTTAATGTTTGCATCCTTTGAAAACGGTTCGAACATCATGCTTTCCGAAATAGCCGGTTTATTTCCAGCATTTATAAAGCTTAAAATGCCGTTTCTTATGTGGACGGTTACTTTTTCGTTATCGCCGAATTTAATCGCGTTATCGATTAAATTTTTTACGGCTATACTTAGCAGTTCGAAGTCGGCTTTAACGGAGTAATTTCTGTCTGCCGTAACCTCGATATTTTTATCTCCGCCCTCGCTTTCGTTTACGAACAGAAACTCTTTGGCCCTATCTATAACGTCGTCAAGGTCGCAAAGGGTTAAATTTAATTCCCTGTTTCCCGCCGCAATTTTTTCGGACGAAAATAGTTCGTTTATGAGAGTTTCCATTCTCGTGAAAATATCCGCAAACACTTTTTTCCTGTTTTCGTCCTCGTTTTTTAGCAGTTCCAAGGCAATTTTTCCTTTTGTAATGGGCGTTTTTAATTCATGTGCTATATTTCTGATAAACCAGGTTCTCGCATTGAGAGTTTTTTTTACGCTGTCCACGGCCTCTTTAAATTCTTTAGCGATGTAGCCGATTTCGTCCTTTCTGCCGGTATATGCGTCTAAATTTACGTCGACGTCGCCGTTTTTAAATGCTTCTATTTTATTCCTAAGCCCGCTAAGAGGGCGTATAGAGCGGTATATGCTTATATAAAGAAGAATAAGAAGAAAACATAGGCTTAAAGCTATAGCTAACAAAATTTCCTGCCTGTAATATGCCCCGCTGTTTCTTTTTAATAAAAAATCGCTGCGCCCGGTTTTTGATTTTAAGTATATATATTCGATTCCTTTAAACAGCAGGAGCGATAATGTATATTTAAGACGCGGCGGTTTTCTTTTTAAAAGGAGTTTTCCGCTTTCTAAAATTTTCAGTACGGTTTTTTTATTATTTATAATGTGTATTCCCAGAAACTTGCCGTCCCCCCATTTATTTTTTTTTGCTAAAAAGACGGTTTTTCTAATGAAATGAAAAGTTTCGATACGCGTTACTATCCTGTATGCAAAAAAAATAGAGAATAGAAGAATAATAAAAATCAATAAAAAAGCGATGTTTATTTTAAACAGTATGGAATGGATGTTAATCTTCATAAAATTTATATCCGTAACCCCTGATTGACTTAATATATATTGGATTTTTAGGGTCGTCGCCTATTTTCTTTCTAATTCTTCCTATTAAAACGTCCACGCTCCTGTCGATGCTTTCGTAGCTCATGGTTTTAATGTTTTCTAAGATAAAATCCCGTGTAATTACGCTGCCCCTGTTTTTATACAGTATAAGGAACAGTTCGTATTCGGCGGACGTTAAATCCAAGGTTTCGCCGGCTTTTTTTATTGCCATTTTACCTTCGTCTATTTCAAAAAGATTCGTTTTGCCTTTTCCTCCGTTTTTCCTCCTGATTAGAGACCTTATCCGCGCCACTAATTCGCGCGGGTTATAAGGTTTAGCGACATAATCGTCGGCGCCTATTTCGAGTCCTGCAACTATGTCCGAATAATCGCCCCTTGCGGAAGATATAATGATAGGTATGCCGGAGGTGCGTGAAACGGTTTTGCAAATCTCTAAACCGTCCATATCCGGAAGAGTAAGGTCCAATATTAAAACGTCGAATCCCCCATTTTTTTTACTTATTGCGCCTAAACCTTCCGAGGCGTTTTCGAAATTCGTAAGTTCTATATTAAACCGATTTAGATATTCTTTTAAAAGTTCGGCGATTTCCCTATCGTCTTCTATCATTACGGCTTTTATCATATTTTCCATAAATTTATATATATATTTTTTATTATATTATAATTATAGCGGGATAATGTAAACGAATAATAAATATATTATGAATAAGCAAAAAGGTATCGATGCAAAAATCGAGTGTTACAAAAATTTAACATAAATGTCATAAAAATGTAACATTAATTTGATAAAATTATAAAGTAATAAAAAATTAAATAAGCGCGTCAAGTAAATCGGCGTTAAATAATTTAGTTAAATAAATTATTTGGAGCAGTCATATGGAAGATTTGTCCGAATCATTTCAAAATTCCTTTATGAATGAAGCGCAATACTTAAATAATAGCAAAATGGATAACGGTAAGGTCGCAGGCGTTGATTCGCCCGCCGCTTCCTCTGACATAAAGCCTTCGGCTTCACAAACGTCTGACTGCGCATGCGGGAGAGTTCCTAAAAAATGCGCGATAACCGTAGAATGCGGGTGCAGGGAAAGTAACTTTTATATCCTGCTGACCGGGAAAGATATCGAAAACATATATGACAAGTTAATTAAAAAGTGCCCTTTATGCGGTTTTCCGACGACGGTTACTTTCGATTTCAGAGTTTCAACCATAACTGAATATTAATATGGGCAAAAGTTAAGAGTGCAATTGCGGAACGTTTAGCATATCGCTTGAAAGGTTTCATCCGGCTATACATGAGATAAATAGATATTCGACGATATAATTATTATATAATCTAAGGTTATCCCATGCATGACGAGAAAGACCATATATTGACCTCTAAGAATACCATTTCGCATATAAAACTGCCGGCTTTATATGAAAGCGAGCCGGCTTTTTCCGTAGTATTCGTAATAGGCATGCATAGGAGCGGAACGTCTCTTACTACCCGCATCGTGAATATAGCCGGATATACGATTGGAAATTCTGCGGATATAATAGGACCGGATTCTGGCAATCCTACAGGATATTGGGAGCATCGTTCATTTGTTTCGCTTAATAGAAAAATAATTGCATGCTATTTAATGCCGAAATTTTTATCCGCGCTCTTTTTTTCTAAACTTAAAAAGAAGGCGGTCGAATTGATTTCGAGTTTTAAAGATTGTCGCAAAATAGCTTTAAAGGACCCTATCGCTTCCATAACGCTGCCGTTTTGGATTAGTGCGGTCAGAGAGGCTCTGCCGGAAAGGGACGTTAAAATACTTGTTATAATATGTGTTCGCAATCCGCTCGACGTTTCTAAATCACTGCAAAACAGAGGTTTGATTATAACGAAAATTAATTGCGGCCTCTGGGAAAAATATATTTCGTCAGCTTTTAAAAATTCCGAAGGGTTGCCGAGGCACGTAGTTCATTACGAGAATTATTTCGATGGCGAATGCGATAACTTGATAAATAACTTAAGCTCTTTTCTGGGGATAAATTTAACTGTGGAGCAAGCCTTATGGATTAAAAGTTTTATCGACCCTAATTTAAGGGAAAGCGACATAGGCGACGGCATATGGAGAAGCAATCTTTCTATAGGTGCGAAGCAATTATATTTAAACCTGCTAAAGCAAAAAAATAAGAGAATAAAAAATAACGGTATGTTGAATTTAACATAGCTAAATCAAAATAATCGGAATAATTATAATATTTAAATGCGAAGAGGTTCTATTATGATAAACTTTAAGGAATTTTATAACGAAGAAAACCAGATAAGAGGGTGGATGTTTGCACCAGAGGATTACGATACTGTTTTTGTCATAGGCAATATCAGCGAAGACGAAATACAGGACGCGATAGAAGACGATTATTGCGACGTCGTCAGATGCGAAAAGTATGTCGTGGAAAGCTGGAATATTCCCGAAGAAATCTTGGAAGAAATCGAAGCGGATAGCGGAAATGACATGGAATAATAATAAAATAGAGGCATCGATAACAACCGTATCTAATTTTAATTCTTATATGGTTAATTCTTATTTCTAAGAAAGATAACGTCCAAAATTGCCGATAGAAAATTATTTTTCCCGATTTTAATTTTTAACCTATCCGGTTTCGTTCCCGCCTACGTGGTAATCCAGTGTTTATATATACGAAGCTATTTAAAAATTCCCATAGGCAATTTTGTGATGACATTGTAAAATTTATTAAATTAATATAATATGAAAAAATGGAGGGAAGCGGGCTATGCCGAAAAAATCGTTAAATGAGGCAGATAAAAAAATGTCTGCGCCGGAGTTAATCTTTAAGATATTATTTTCCTTGACCGATAAAATAAAAAGCGATATTCCGGGAGTTATCGACGGGAAAAACGGCGATGCCCTCCATAATTTAAGGGTGAGGGCCAGGAGGATAAAAATTTTATTTAAGATATTCGGAAAATACCTGAGCGAAGACGGAATTACGTTCAAGAGGAAGTTTTCCAAGATAATGAAAGAGACTCAGCAAAAAAGAGATTTAGACGTTCTTTTTAGCTCGTTAAATTCCTGCATAAATAACGATAACGATAACGTTAGTGCCGAAGCCGCCAATAATACGGCTGCAAAAGATAAGGACGAGGACGGAGAAAAGAAAGGGGACGCGAACGCGGGCGCGGATGAAAACGTAAACGACAAAAAAGAAATAGTATCGGATATCTTAAAAGAAATCGAGCTTGAGCAGGACAGGATGTTGTCTTTTCTCGGTTCCCGCGAATTCAACGGCTTTCTGCAGGACTGGGAAGAAGCCGTTTCAAAAGGCGTATTGTTTGCAGGCGATATATCCGACGCTTGTCCCGCCGAATATTTTTCTTTTAAGATAAATAAAATTTACAAGAAATTGCGAAAGTTTATTAAAAACGCTTCTTTCGACGACGAAGAATTGCACGAGTTAAGGCTGATTTTTAAGGAATTCAGATATACCCTCGAGTTTTCTGGCGGAACGTTTAAAGAAGATATACCGTCTATAATTATAGAGGACGTAAAAAAAATTCAAGACGCGCTCGGAGGCGCCCACGATAAAATCTTTCAAATAAGCTATTTGAAGAAATTCGATGGCGGCAAAGAAATCAGGAAAGATATAAAAAAATCCCTCGAAAAAGACAGGGAAAAAGTCGTAAAATTGGCAGAAAAATTCAGGGAAGACGACAGGATAAAGTCTTTTATATACTCGCTGAGCGAATATAGTCGAAAACAAAATTCAAAACAAAATTATAATAAAGGTTAAGCATTGGAATTATTAAATAAATTTGCGACGATAGATATGGGGAGCAATTCAGTAAAGCTTCAAATCGTCGAGGCAAATGGAAGCAATTGCGCTATTTTACAGGAATATAAGGAAACGTTAAGGATAGGCGACGACTGTTTCAGATTCGGTTATATAACGGATGAGTCCAAAGAAAGGCTTTTTAAAGCGCTCAAGTTCGTCAAGAAAATCATAGAATTGCACCACGTAACTGAAGTTAAGGCTGTCGGAACGGCGGCTTTCAGAGAGGCAAAAAACAAGGAAGAGATAACGCTCGATATTAAAAAAAACTACGATATAGACTTAGATATAATAAGCGGAATGGAAGAAGCAAGACTATCTTACTTAGCCGTTTCAAGAGAATTAGACCTTAAAGAATCGAATGCTTTAATATTGGATATAGGCGGCGGAAGCGCAGAATTTACGATAGTAAAGGGGGGGAAGGTAACGGCGTTCGAAAGTACTCCTCTTGGCAGTTTAAGGCTTAAAAACGAATTTAGGGACGAAATATCGGAAATAAAAAGTTATATAATGAAAGAACTTTCCCGGTTCGAAGGTTTTCGAGCGGAATATGCCGTCTGCATGGGCGGAAGCGTAAACGGTCTCGCCTCCGTTTATTTAAGGCGCGTTAACGGAAAAAAAACAGATTTCCGGATAAATTACGTAGATGGCAGTTTTTTAAAAAATTTTATCGAGGTTAATAAAAATGCCGCGGTAACCGATATGGAAAAAATAGCGGGAGTTGATCCGAAAAAGGCGGATATTATTCTTCCTTCCGCAGTAATACTTAACGAAATAATTAATTATTTTGGTTTAGACGGCTTTTATTCGTTTTCCGGCGGACTAAAAAGGGGCTTGTTGATAGATATTTTAAGTAAAAAGGGGTTTAATATGACCGTCCAAAAAAAATCCAGCGAAGAAAAAGAAGCAGATATGATTCTTTGGCTTACCGAAATCGGCAGAGAGTTCAAATTCGACGAAAATCATGCAAAACATGTTGCTTTTTTGTCGAAAGAGATTTTCTGTGCTCTTAAAGAAGCGTTAAACCTGAAAACGGAATATATTAACTATCTGATAGCGGCTGCAATGTTACACGACATAGGGAATTTTATTTCGTTTTCAAAGCACCACAAGCATTCGTTTTATCTTATAAAAAACATCGAGTTGCCGGGTTATAGCTGGTACGAAAGGGGCATTATAGCAAATATAGCAAGATACCACAGAAAAAGCCTTCCCAAAAAAAGCCATGATTTATATTCGGACGTCAAGGCCGAAGATATAGATGCGGTAGAGAAGCTGGCCTCGATACTCAGGCTTGCGGATGCGCTCGATAGTAGCCATAGCGGAATCATAAAAAACGTGAAGCTGTATGTTTCCAATAAAAGTATTTACATAAATCCGGCATCGGGCGGGGATATATCCTTTGAAGCCGAATCCTTCGACGCCAAAAAAGACCTGATGGAAAAGATTGCGGGAAAGCCCGTTTATCTCGAACTTAAAACTGCATGAACGAAAAAATTTTCTGCGTTATAGACGTCGGAGCCGGAAGCATAAGATGTCAGATTTCCGAAATTATACCAGTCCTTAAGCATCGCGTAAAAACGTTGGAGTATATAATTTTTCCTTTAAGTATCGGGATGGATACGTTCCTTAAAGGGTATATAGCTTTAGATACCGTTTATCTTGCGGCGGACATTTTCAATAAAATCAAGCTGAAATTCAAAGAATACAAAATACCGGAAAAAAATTACAGGGCGGTTTGCACGAGCGCCGTCAGAGACGCTGAAAACAAGCAGTTTTTCATTAACCATATAAGGGTGAGGACGGGTATAGAACTGGAGATAATCGACGTAAACGACGAACTTTACATAAAATATCTCGGCATAAGCGAAACGCTTAAAGGGTTTAAAAAAATGGAAAGCAGGGGAGCCGTATTGGTAAATCTTTCCAGCGGAAACGTCGGAATCAATATCCGGAAAAATAAAATCAGCCTTTTTTCGTCTACTCTTCCGTTCGGGGCGCTAAGAATTTTTCAACTCTTTAGCGACATAGAAGAAAGGGTTAAATACAGGGCATACGAGCAGTATATAAATAAATTAATCCTGCTCTTAAAAAAAAGCTGCGGCGATTACGGAAAAATATCGACAGTGGTCGGCTCGGATACCTCTACCGGACTATTGTTAAAAATATTCAATCCGGAAGGAAATTATTTCGATATATCGAGTCTGGTAAATCTTTATTCGGAAATAAAAACCATGTCTGCTGAAGAAATTAGCGCCAGACTGCCGATAAACGATTACGATGCTAAAATTTTAAAGCCGGTTTTATATCTTTATATTTCAATAATGAAATCGGTCGGGGCAAGGAAGCTTTATTTTTCCAATCAAAATTTTTCCGAACAGCTGACGCACTTTTATATCAAAAAAACCAAAGAAAAAAAATTTAATAAAAAACTCGTTAACTATTTTTTTTATTACGGAAAAAAATTTAATTTCGACGATAAGCATGCCAAACAGGTCCTTTTATTCGCAAAGGAAATAGCGAGGTCATTAAAAAATATCCTTGCCATGAAGCCGCAGGAGCGAATCGTCCTTTCGGGAGCTTCGATCCTTCACGACATAGGGTATTATACCAATATACGCGAACATAACGAGCATTCATACAGAATAGTAAACTCTTTGAATATACCTGGTTTGGACAGGGAAATGCTCGAGAATATCGCTATTTGCACATATTTTCACAGAAACGGGGATTATGCGGCGTCTAAAGGAACGGCGGGGTCTGAGTGGCATGCTAGGGACGGAATAAGCCGCATTTTAAGCAATGCTCCTGGCGGCGGGGTAGGTGCCAAAATAGCCGCAAGCATTAGTCCGGAAAGAGAACTTACGATAAAAAAGATAGTTTCCATACTTAAGATAGCGGATGCTCTCGACGCAAGCCATATGCAGCTAATAAACGGCATAGACGTCGATGTACTTGACAAGGCTGTAAAGATAACGGCGGCAGCTTCCATTAATCCGTTCCTCGAAATAAAAATATTTAAATTAAAATCCAACGATTTTCTCGAAACGTTTGGAATACCCGTCGAACTTACCGTAAAACTCGATTATGAATAGCATATATGTTTTTAACAACAGGGAACTGTCATGGTTAAATTTTAACGAAAGAGTGCTTATGCAGGCGGCGGACGAAACCGTTCCGCTCTGCGAAAGGCTTAAATTTATAGCAATACACTCGACGAATCTCGACGAATTTTTCATGATTAGGGTTGCAGGCTTAAAAGACTTAGTTTCGGCTCATTACGACGAAAAGGATATGTCGGGATTTACGCCGCCTGAAGTCTTGAAGGAAATTTCCGTCAGGGTTCGCCGTCAGGTCGAAAAGAAGGCGGAGATTTTTAATTCGGTTTGCGAGGAACTTAAGTCGCGTGGAGTTTATATTTTTGATAAGGAAATTTCTTTTTTAGATATGGAAATTTTGGACGAGATATTTTACGCCGAAATTTTTCCATTAATTACGCCGCTAATATTGACGAATTTAGACAAAATGCCGTTTATTTTCAACATGAAATTGTGTTTTTTTATCGAACTCGAAAGGGAAGGCAGAATGTTCTATTCGCTGATTATCGTTCCAGAAAACGTAAAGAAGTTTTTTAAGATTAAAAAATTGGGGAATTCATACTATTTTACCGTCGAGAACATAATAGAAAGATACATCGACAAAATTTTTCCCGGCTATAAAATAAAGGATTTTTTTTTATTCAGGGTGACAAGAAACGCAGATCTGCCTATTAAGCACGAGGACGTGGAGGACTTGTTATCGGCAATAGAAGAAAATATTTCGAGCAGAAAATGGAGCAATATAGTCAGGCTCGAAATAGACAGGGCGCACCCCATAGATTTGACCGGAAAAATAAAATCTTACCTTGGAACCGAAAGCGGAAACGGAAGCGGTTTGAATGAAGACTTATATATCACCGGGTTACCGCTTGACCTTTCTTTTTTGTTTAATATCAAAGAGAAAAAGAAAGGTTTATATTATAAGGCGTTTAAACCCGCCGTCCCCGGTTATCTTAAGGGAGCGAATATTTTTGACGCCGCAAAGAAGAAAGATATTATCCTTTTCAGGCCTTATACCGACTTTAAAATTATCTCGAAATGGATTTCGGATGCCGGAAACGATAAAGACGTTCTTTCTATAAAAATGACTCTTTACAGGACCGATAAAAATTCCAAAATAGTGGAAGCGCTGGCAAACGCCGCTTCCAAAGGAAAACACGTCTGTGTCGTCGTAGAGCTTAAGGCAAGGTTCGACGAGGAGAATAACGTTAAATGGGCGAAAAAGCTCGAAGAGACGGGATGTATCGTAACATACGGCTTTTCCGACAAGAAAATACACGCGAAGACCTTTTTGACGGCGAGAAAAGAAAACGGCAGAATCGTAAGATACGTTCATATATCGACTGGAAACTACAACGAATTTACGGCTGGAATTTATACGGACGTCGATTATATTACGTCGGAGGAAGAGACCGGCGCGGAAATAACGAATCTGTTCAACTACATGATGGGATATGCGGACGTGTATGAGTGGAACAGGCTCAAAGTATCGCCGGTAAACTTAAGACAGTCGTTATACGACCTAATAGGTTTCGAAACGAATGAGGCGGCATCCGGCAGACCTGCAAAAATAATAATTAAAGTCAATTCCGTATTCGACGGGAAAATAGAAAATAAGATTTACGAGGCGGGCGCCGCCGGTGCGGATATTAAGATGATAGTCAGGGGAATATGTTCTTTAATGCCAGGGGTGGAAGGCTTAAGCGAAAACATTTCGGTAAAAAGTATAATAGGAAGATTTTTGGAACACGCAAGGATATATTATTTTTACGCAGGCGGGGCGGAAAAGGTTTTTATATCTACCGCAGATTTGATGGCAAGAAATCTCGGTAAAAGGGTGGAATTATTTTACGAGGTTAAAGATGCGGCGGCAAAAGAGGTGCTCATGAACATACTGGAATGCAATCTTAAAGACGATATGAAATCATGGGTTCTTACCGGAGAAAACTACGTTAAGACCGGCGTCGGAAAGAATGTCAAAAACGCCGGATTTAACTGTCAAGAGCAAAATTTTCAAAAATAAAAACTAAAAGCTATCAAAGGATAATTAAACAAAAAAAGCATCCAATTTATTTATTTTTCCTCGTTCACTTCCATTTACAGGCGTTTATCTGCAAATAAATAAGTAAATCGGCAATTGGATTATTACAAAAAATTAACATAAACTTAACACAATTGTAACATTAGTTATGTTATGATTTTAACAATACTGTAAGCGAAATTTGTTTCGCCTCCATGTTTTACCCCACATCCCGGGATTGATGATTTAATTCATCCCGGGATTAATTTTATTAAATCTAAAATCGTAACAAAATTTAACATAAACGTCATAAAGCTGTAACATTTGTTTTATATAATATATATATAGCAAAACTAAGCGTGCGCGCATGCGTATGACGATTATGAAATTGAATTATGAAATTAAAAAGAAAAGGAGGCCGGTATATGAACAGAAGGGAATTCGTAAAACTCACGGGATTAAGCCTATTATCGGGGTTGTTTTTAAACGGCGGTAGTTTTAAAAAAGCTGAAGCATCGGAAGATTTAAGCAAAAGGAAAACCTTGGGCGGCAATTTTAAAAAACCCGAACATATCGTTTTGATAATGCAGGAAAACAGGAGTTTCGACCACTATTTCGGCAAAATGGACGGAACGGTAGACGGACAGCCCAAAAGGGTGATGGAACTTGGAGTTACCGACGGAATGGGCGGAAGCGTAAAACCTTACGATTTAGGGTTCAATTACGTCACTCCGAACCATGTGGACCCAAATCATTCCTGGGATGGCCTTCATACCATATATAATAACGGTAAAATGGACGGATACTTTTTAAACGGCATAAACCAGCCGGTAAACGATTATAAAGTAATAATGGGTTATTACGACGCCAAAAAAGCCCTTGCGCCATATTATTATTACGCCAGAAATTATACTCTCTGTCAAAATTATTTCCATTCGATTATGGCGCCTACCCAGCCTAACAGGCTTTATCAGATTGCGGGGCAGTCTAACGGACACATTACCGATGCCCCTCCGCATAAGCCTTATGAGTTCCCGACAATTTTTAACAGGCTCGAAAAAGCCAAAATCTCATGGAAGATATATGTTCAGGGATGGCCTAATCCTAAAAAATACGTTCACCATTGGGTGCCGGTTATATGGTTCGATAGCTTTATGAAGGATAAAAAGCTATGGAATAAAATCAGGCCTGCGGACGAATATTTCGAAGACGTAAAAAAAGGAACGCTTCCTCGATTCAGCTGGCTCGTGCCTGATTTTAAACATTCGGAACATCCGCCGGCAGACGTTAAAACCGGTATGCTTTACACCGTCAAAAGAATAGAAGTTCTAAGAAAAAGCCCGCTGTTTTCAAAATCGGCAATATTTTTGAACTGGGACGAGTGCGGGGGGTTTTACGACCACGTCGTTCCGCCGGTCGTCGATTATTACGGTCTGGGTATGCGCGTCGGATGCATAATTATTTCCCCCTTCGTTAAAAATGGCTACATATCCAACGTAAGGCACGAACACGCTTCCGTTCTTAAATATGCCGAAAACCTCTGGGGTATCGAACCGCTGACCGACAGGGACAGATATGCTAACGGTTTCGAAGATGCGTTTAGCTTATAATATTTAAAATACATAACGTATGACGTTATATTATAGTAATTATAATAGCCGCAATTAAAAATTGCCTTTTAAGGTAGTTCGCATAAAAAAACGGGTGGTGAGATTGATATGGCAGAAAGTTTGTCTTTTATCGATAAAATAATAGAAAAGGCAAGTCAAAATGCCGTTTTAATGAGAGCAAAATATCTTTCCCTCGTTAAAAGACAAATAAAATCTTCCGAATCTAAAAATTGCGTTATGAACGTAAAATGCTCATGCGAAGAAAACAATTTCAACGTTTTAGTATCGGAAGAAGATGTATCCAGGGTTTACGACAGGTTTGCCAAAAAATGCATAAATTGCGGACAGCCGATTAAAATAACGTTTAAGTTCTAATATTGACGACCGCCTTTAATTTATTTGTTCTTTTAATATTCTTTAATATGATTTTTAATTTCGCCGTGGTATAATAGCTTTTGCCGCCCTATCATTTTAATATATGTTTATTATAAATTCAGTTAGGAGGAAAAATTATGAGAAACATAAAAATACGCTTAAATCCACCAGTGTTTACAATATTTATTTTTAGTTTCGCAATTTTTGCTCTTACGGTTATGATTAACAAAAACGTATCGGCGCAAGGCGTGCGTCAAGGCAAAGCCGCTTACGGTTCAAAGCTGATAAACCGCGGCAGGTATTTAGTAGAGGATGTTGGCAAATGCTCGGATTGCCATACGCCCAGAGACAGGTTCGGCCGTCCCATAAAAGCGAAATGGCTCGAAGGAACTGTCTTAAATATGAAGCCTATTCATCCGGTACCCGGTTGGGCTGAGAAAAGCGTTAATATCGCCGGCCTTCCAAAGGGTTGGACTGAAAACAATATGATTAAATTTTTAACGACGGGCATAAATCCAAAAGGCAAATTTGCCAGACCGCCTATGCCTGTTTACAGGCTTACAAAAGAGGATGCTATTGCCGTTACTTATTATCTTAAAAGCTTAAAACCTAAAAAATAAATAAATTTTAGGATGATGGGCGGCACTAATCTATAGCAATAAATTAAGTTAACAATAAGAAGGCTATCGATTTATTTGAAAGTAATATTACAAAGAATTGCAAGCCGAGAGATGAAAAAACGTTAGCCTCGCAACCTAAAAAGCGTATTTATATCCTTTCTTTAATTAGCCACATTTGTTATAATTGCCGAAATTCCAAATTAGCGCCCGTAAAATTATTAAAAAGTTCCAAAAGGGGATTTGAATCTGCCCCCGGTAATTCCTTCAATGCTATATGAAAAACTTAAATAAAAATTCCCCCATTACGGAGAATTAAATTTACCTGCTGAATATGGTAAGAAAGTTTTAAAGTTTTAAGGTAGCCGGCAACGACAAATATAATTTTGAATATTGAAAATAAATAAATCAATAGGATACCTTTATTTTATTCGATGCCATGAAAATTCTTCACGTTATTTCTTCGAGAGGATGGGGTGGAGCGGAAAACAGCGCCGTATATCTTGCAAAAAAACAGATAGAAAAAGGAAACAAGGCTTTTTTTTTGATTCATTCGCCCAACGAAAAGCTTAAAAATATATTAAACGATAACGGCGTTCCATATTATTCCATATTTAATCCAGAAAGAAAAAACATATTTGCTATAAGTAAAATTATTGAAGTTTGCAGATTAAAAAATATAGACATTATACATACGCATCTTGGAACGGGGAATTATCTAGGCGTTATCGCAGGCAGTTTTTTAAAAATACCGGTCGTAAGCACGGTTAATATATTCAGCGGATATCCATATTATGCGCAGTCTGATGCAATATGTTTCTGCAGCAATGCCGTCAAAGAATATTATATAAATTATTTTTCATCCGAAAAATATTTAAATTACAGGCCGTCTTTTATAGAATCAGCCATAAACAGGCTGTTTAAGTTTAATTATAAACCCGTAACGAATATCGAAGAATTAAAGAATAAATCCCATATAATATACGAAAGAATAGACGAGACTAAGTTCATAGGGTATAAAGAAAAATTAGACGAATTTAAAGATTATTTCAACATAGGCATAACGGGAAGAATAGACGAACAAAAAGGGCAGATATATTTTATCGAAGCCGCCGGGCTTTTACTTAAAGAATATAAAAACGGCAATATAAGCGAAAAACGTAACGACTTAATGTTCCATATAGTTGGAAGCGGCAAAGGGGAAGGTCAATTAAAAAGAATCGTGGATTCCAAGGGTTTAAGGGGCAATTTTAAGTTTTGGGGATACCAAAAAGACGCAAGGAAGTTCATCAACACTTTCGACATTTGCGTATCGTGTTCTTTAAGCGAACCGTTTGGAACGAATAACATAGAATATATGTTTATGAGGAAGCCGTGCGTTGTGACTAATACCGGCGGGATTCCAGAAGTTTTCGGCGACACTAATATGTTGATACCTCCGAAAGACCGCTTAAAGTTAAAAATCGCTTTAAAATTATATATCGAAAATAAGAATTTAAGAGAAGAACAAGGAATTAAAGGGTTTAAAAGGGCGAAAGATGTTTTTGCCTCCGACATATGTTTAGATAACATTATGGATGTATATAAATTAATAAGTTAAAAATACGGCAGAATTAAATTGTTTTTTCGTCCAAATACGGCGGATATTTTCACCATGCTTTATAACCATTTCAAAAAATATATAAAAGTGTAATTCCCAATCTATTTTCTAAGATGCTTATGTAAATGCCTATATAGATATCCAGGTCTCTTTTGATAAATATTTATAATTCTTTTTATAATTATTTCTCAGATTCTATCGTTCGTTTTATTTTATAAAAGAAAATTCTAGATTCTTCGAGCCATATTAAGGTTTCTTTTATGGAAAGCGGGCTGCCGCCCAAATGTTCGTCTGCCGAAAAAATAGAGGAATTACCTTCGTTCTTTATATCGTTTAAATTTACGATATTACATTCAAACGCAGCCTTTTCATTTTTTATATTATTCATACCGATTTTAAATTTCTAAAAAATTTAAAATTTTTCAGTTATTTTGCTTTCTTAGTTCTTCTATGTCCGAAATATCTTTGTCTCGTCCTGCTATAGACTTCAAAGCTATCAGGTCATCTTTATTTATAACATATATTTCAAAATCGTTATATTTAACTATTTTTTTTCTCTTAAACATTTCATCGAAATTAATCAAGGGCTTTAAAAAAATATCTACAGAATGATAAGATTCATCCTGTTTATAAAAATTTAAAGCAATTAGATTTTTCTCGTTTATCCATCTGTTTCTTATAGTTTCCGATTTAATATCGTTAACGTTAATCGGAAGAGCCGAAATCATTTTGAGACCCTGGAATGTTTTTAAAAGTTTATCGAGATTTTCTTCGCTTAAATCCAATAAGATGTCTATATCGTAAGTGGACCTGATAATTCCATAAATATTGACGGCATGTCCGCCGCCGAGAAGATATCTTACTTTATTTTTATATAACTTCAAAAAGAAATCATCGTAAAACATATATAAATTATAACATAAAAGGAATAAGAAGTTTATATTATAAAATTGAATATTAGAAATTTTTTGACTCTTCTTAGTGTGCGTACCGGAAATTGATAAATCAAATCACTACTGCTTATCCTTTATATTGAGGACGACTTCGGCGTACAACTGGAGCAAACCGCTTATGCTTTCGACTTTATCACAATAGACCTCTGCCTGAATCTTTTTCCCTGGGCAAAGTTCCGCAAAACAAATAATAGCCTGCATGCCGGCTTGCCTAAAGCGGCGATTATTAAACTTACTGTTTTGAACCTGCTAAACCATAAATATAATGAATATGAATATATTACCCACGGCGGTTATTTCTGAGGAAATAGCGCAGGATCTGTTTTGGCATACCCATGGATGCCTATAGCAACGTATTTTACGGCAACTTTTAAATTCTAATAACAAGAATAGACCAAGTACCTACTTATGCGGAAGAAACACATAAGCCTTCCGCATAATTTTTAAGCATATAACACATTATTATAAAACGATATTGAAACGATATTGAAACAAAATATTACAAAATTTTAACCTAATTGTCATAATACTGTAACATTAAATTGATATAATAATAATAAATTTAAGTTAAATTTAATTATATATTTTTTTGCTTTTAGGCTTTATCTTTACCTCCTCTCTCTAAAGTAAAGCAATTATATGGAGCGGCGTTAAGCCGCTCCATATATACTTAAAACGGCCCGAAAGATTAAAAAATTATTTGTAAAATAGGGATGGTCGGGAGTTAAATTTTAATTTATATATCTTATAACCGGGAGATACTTATGAAAGTAAACCACAATATTTCATATTCTTCAAAGGCAATACTTTTTTTGTTTCTTCTTATTTTATCCGTAACGTTTTTAATACCGATAACTTTTTTAACTTCTTCGGCTTTCGCAATGCAAAAATGGCAGGCAAATTACGACAAATCGTTAAAACTTTTTAAATCTAAAAAATATGATTCTGCATTGAAATTTGCATTAACCGGGGTCAAGGAAAACAAAAACCCATATACGCTGGAATTAACGGGAAATATACTTCAGCTTTTAAAAAAATTTAAATCGAGCAGCCGTTATTTTAAGAAATCTATTGCGGCAGCCGTATCCGGCTCGACAAAAACAGGTTCAAAAGAACAGATAATAGTAAAAAATAAAATGAAGTTTATAAAAATGGTTAAAAATAATATAGGGCTAAATTATTTATTGACCGGAAATATGCTGCTAAGAAAAGCGAAAACCAAGGCGGCTATTAAAAGCTATAAGGAAGGAATGACGTATGCCGACGAGAAACGATTGTCGGATATACTTATGCTAAGCTCTGCCTTGGCTTATGAAAACTTAGGAAAATTTAACAATGCGGTAAATTATGCAAAAAAAGTCACCGATAACGATCCAAAAAGCGCTTTCGCTTATTTTATTAAAGGCAGAGGCGAATATGATTTGAAAGAAATAGACGCTTCGATAAAAGACCTTAAAAAAGCCTTAAAATTGAAACCCGAAAATAAATTATTTAAAAAATCGCTTAAAACTGCCGAATTAACAGAAAAATCGATAAAGAGGTAGCGGAATGTCGATCCGAAGGAGGTAAATAATAAAATAGTACAAAAGTTAAAAAATGCCGAACAATATTTTTTTTGCCTCGAAAATATTATTTTTATATTTATTTTTTTTTTAGCATTAATCGTATTTGTATAATTTATTAATAAATAATAAAAGGGGTGAGAAATGAAATTTGTTCCGTCAAGAGATTTAAGGCTTAAAACGGCCGAAGTGTTCGAAGATTTAAAAAAAGAAGGCGAAATTATCGTAACTTCAAACGGCATACCTGTTTCTTTAGTTATGCCTATCGACGAAAGGAATTTAGAACATACTCTATTTTTAATAAGATCGATAAAGACAAAGGGCGCTATAAGAAATATGAGAGAAACATTAATAGAAAACGAATTAACAAACGAAGATATAGTAGAAGAAATTAATGCAGTAAGAGAGGGAAAATGACATTCGTAATCTGTACGGATGTTTTTATGCAGGGTTTTGTGCCTAACGGCAGCTATAGTATGCGTCTTATGGATTATTTATCGGACGAGAGGTTCATTCTTGCCTTAGACGACAGGATTTATTTCGAATATGTTGCCATGTTAAGACGGCAAAGATTCGGGTTCGACAAAAACGACGTCAACTATTTTTTAAAATTTATAAAGGAAACCGCTAAATTTGTTACCGCCGAAAAACTTAAAATCAGTTTAATCGATTTGCACTATTTGAAATTTGTCGAAGCCGCAAAAAGCGTAAAAGCCGACGCTTTAATCACAAAAAACACAAACGGATTTAAATCTGCAATAGGAGTTATTCCCGTTTTGACACCGAGGGAAGTTTTCGAAAAATTGATTTAAAACAATAAACGATAATTTTTGTTTACACGCAATAAACCCCCAAAAATACCGCTATAAATCCATAAAAAATCCATAAAAATGATTTAAAAAGGTAAAAAATTACGATAATGCCACATTATTGTAACGAAATTTCACAAAACTTTCATAAAACTGTAACATTCGTTTGATATAATATAAATATTTAAAAAATATTATAAAAATTTAATTAAAATGGAGGATTGAAAATTGAACAATTTAGTCAAATTAAAGGAAAACGCCGATAATCCGCGATGCCTGCGAAAAATTACGGCAAAAAAACGAATTATATTTTTGTTTCCGCTGGTTTTAGTTCTTGCCGTTTTTTTGTCCCCGCTTGCGGCTAACGCGCGCGTCATCGTCTTAAAAGCCGAAAAGAAGGCAAGGAAGGTTAAAAGAACGCCGTTTACGGTTTCCAAGATTAAAAAGAAGGTTATTAAAACCATGACCAATACGATGACTTCCTTCGAGAGCCTTTTAAACGTATCCCCTTCTATCCATGCAAGCACGAGCGGACCCAATAATATCAGGTCGAGGGTCGAGCTAAGGGGATTTGGAACCGGAGAGGTTTCCGAAACCTTCGACGGCATACCCCTTAATAATATGTTTGACGGGGACTCGAGCAATTATATGGACATAAGAAACAATATTCCATTCACCCTCGGGGATATTTCCGGCGTCAACATCAATTACGGCGTTAACAATCCGAGCGTTGACACATTCGATTCCTTAGGCGGGCAGATAGGCTATGAACCCGTTATGCCTGCAAGCAAATTTAACGCGTCCATATTCGGCAGCTACGGTTCTTTTGCCACCAGAACCTACGGTTTTTCGTTAAACACGGGAAAACTATGGGAAGGGATTAGAATGTATTTGAGGGCAGAAGGGGACGACGCGAACGACTGGTATGACGGCTCAAGTTATCCAAATAACGACGACTCTTATTACTTATCTTTAATAAAGCCGTATAACAGGGGCAGGTCGCGTATAAGCTTAATTTATATGCGCAACGACGATAACGCAAACGACCCGCACCTTGTTCCAGTACCTCTCTTAAACCAGTTTGGCTATAACTGGGGATGGCCGACTTCCGTAGAAAATGCCCAGGCTTACAATCAGGAATATTATTTGATATTAGGATGGAAGGATTACGTTAACAGGCATTTTACGTTCGACAATAAGACTTTTTATTCGCAGGACGATATGTATAAAAATCTTTATATTAATCCGGCATGCGAGCCTTATCGTTTTTGGAATAACGGTGTTAATCCTAATATTTCTCAATGCTCAATTCCTTCAAGTATAATTGTTCCCGACGGGGTTCAGCCTTTACAGCCATTTAGTCTTGGCTTTAACTCTTTTCCCCAGAGCCAAAGTCCTGCGGCATCATCCACACCCGCAGTAGATAGTTATTTAAATCAATATAATGCTTCTACGCAATATAATGCATTGGCATACGCAACCGACAATCATATTAAGGCTGTAAGTCTCTCGCAATATGGCGATTATCCTATGTTTATAATCAGCCTACCCAGAAATACCGTTACCTTAGGCGCCCAGTTAAATTTTGGCAATTTTCATAAAACCGAAGGGGTGTCTAATTATGCATTTGCGCCGATTCTTCTCGGTTATAACGCTATTAACGATATGAGGGGCAGCATGTCTATGCTTGCAACGTATGTCCAGGATAGACTGAGCATTATTCCGCATAAGCTGTTTCTTGAGCCGGGCGTTAAATACCAATATGTGAATGAAAGCGTTTCTTCCAATATAACTTATAATGATCCTTATGGCGGACAGGCTTCCGATAATTTTAAAGAGATAGAGCCGACGGTCGGATTAAGTTACAATTTATTGCAGAACTGGAACTTTTATGCAACCTACGGAAAGACTATGAAAGCCCCTAATTATAACGAGTACGAGTCAGTTATTAATAGCATTGGACCGAATCCGACGGTAATTGAACCTTCCACATCGATGAGCGCTATTAGGCCGGAAATAGTTACCGATTATGAGTTGGGAACAAGGTACAGGCTTCAAAACTTAAACCTTTCTGCAAATATTTATAAAGAAGACTTCACCAATACATTTGGCACGTTTTCAAGTACCGTAAACAATATTACTACCTCGTATGAATATAGCGGCGGTTCTTCAAGATACGAAGGATTTCAGCTTGAAGCGCAGTATGACATTAATAAGAATATAAATATTTACGGCAACTATTCTCTTAATACCGGCACATATACCAGCACTTATGTAAGTAAAGCGGCTGGGTTAGGTGGTGCAAGCATGATAGCGGGAGAGAATGTTCCTTTTATACCGAGGCATCTTGCAAATATCGGCATCGATGAAGATTATTTTAATATCGACGGTAATTTATCCGGCACTTATACCGGTGAGCAGTTTGTTACGGATATAAATTCAAATCCCACAAGCGCTTATCATCTCGGAGGATACTGGCTGTTTAATTTAAATTTAAGCCATGAATTTAATTTCCGGAAGTTATCGTTTTTTAAGGCTGCCGATTTAAAAAGCATGGAGCTAAGTTTTACCGTAGATAATATATTTAATAGAAAATACTTAGAGGGCGCAATACCCGGATTTGTAACAACGACGAGTCAAACCAATGAGTTTTACGCCGAGTATTTACCCGGCATGCCAAGATTCTACTGCGTATCGACGTCGTTTAAGTTTTAACTAAAGAGCTTAAGAGCCTTAACGAAGGAGATAGTTCGAACGTCGTTTTCGCGGACGGATTATCTCCTTATTTTTAATTTTTAGAAATGTTACAAAAATTTAACATAAACGTCATAAAAATGTAACATTCTTTTTATAAAATAATATAAATCAAATAAAAACTAAATATGGAACTAATAGTTAGAATATCTATCGTAATAATATATTAAAAATAACGACTGCTAATTATTTATTTATTAATAGGAGGAAAAATATATGAATGCTTTATTTTCTACATTCGGCTTTCTGTTAAGGGGCGGACCGCTTATGTATATTATGTTTGCGCTCCTGCTCGTTGCGTTGACCGTCATAATAGAAAGGTTTTATTTTCTGCACGGCGTTATAAGAACAGGTTCGGTGTTTAGCGAGGAAATTAAAAAAATACTTAAAAGCGACGGAGGTTTGGAAAAAGCAAAGAGCTATTGTTCGGAAAACCCGGGAATTTTTTCGTCGCTTCTTTTAGTGGGCTTTAATAATATCTGCCTTACCAAGGACGAAAGAGACGAAGTTATGACCGAAGAGGCAATGAAGCACACAAGGGAAATGGAAAGGTATATGTGGGTCATCGATACTTTAATCACAATGGCGCCCCTGCTCGGTCTTCTTGGGACCATTATAGGCATAATGGTTTCGTTCAACATTATAAGCAAAACAGGAGTTTCAGATCCTACGGCAATCACGGGAGGCGTCGCCCTTGCGCTTTTAAATACCGCTTCAGGATTAGTTATAGCGATAATATCGCTCGGCTTTTTTAATTATTTCCAGAACAAGATTTTATCCATTAAAAAACAGATGGAATATGTAACCCTGCAGTTCGAAAACTTTATTACGAGAAATGATTTAACAGATAAAAATAATTTTAATACTAACGGTAAAAACAGAATTAACCTCGAAAACAGGAAAACCGCTTCTGCGGTAGCCGGAGAGTTAAGCCGGGCATAACGGGCTGGCGGAAGAATATGGAAAATATTATTAAAGAATTTCCCGATAAAAACTCAAGGTTAAAGTATTCTTTTATATTTGCTTTAATTCTGGAAATAATGTTTTTAGTCGTTTTGGCGGAGGTAGTAGCGCTGGCTAAGCAATATGCCAAGCAGGCTAAGAAAAGCCATCCTCTCCTTATTTCAGTCGTTACCATGCCGCATCAAAAGAAATTGGCGGTGCCTCATAAAAAAAAGGTTGTTCATAAAAAAAAGGTTAAAAAGACAGTCATAAAAAAAACCATAATAAAGCAGGTCCCGGTGGCAACGCCCGTTATGCCCATTATGCCGGTTATTGCAGCAAGGCAGGTAAAATCCCCTTCCATTCCTTATATT
This sequence comes from bacterium, assembly GCA_027319095.1. GTDB lineage: Bacteria > SZUA-79 > SZUA-79 > Acidulodesulfobacterales > Acidulodesulfobacteraceae > Acidulodesulfobacterium_A. The sequence goes on from DAHVNW010000008.1 coordinate 23,723, forward strand.
CCTTATAGCGCGCCGGCAGTAAAACCGCGCCACTCCATAAGCGAAAAAATACCGGCAAGCGTGTTGGACAAATATTTCGGCGAGATAAAAGCAAAAATCGTCAGCAACCTAATATACCCTATGTATGCAAGAAAAGAAGGAATGGAAGGCTATGTAAACGTATTATTTAAAATTTTAAAAAATGGCGATTTAGTTTTTGCGAGGATAGAAAAAAATTCCCAATACGGCACGCTGAACAGGTCGGCGATTAAAACCGTTAAAATATCGGCGCCTTTTATTCCGTTTCCAAAACGCATTAAAAAACATTCCCTGACTTTTTTAATAAAAATACATTTTAAATTAAAAAGAAGATAAAATTTTAAAGGTAAAAAAACTATGAAATTAACCGAAGAAAACAGCATTAAAAGAGCAAGAATAGAGTTAGTTCCGATGATAGACACGATGTTTTTTCTTTTGATTTTTTTTATAATGGTAACCCTTACTATGGTTCATCAAAAAGGCTTAAGCGTCAATCTGCCTAAATCGGGGCAGGGAAGCCATGTTAAGATTCATAATTTCGTCGTAACCCTTAAAAAAAACGGATCGGTATATTTAAACAAAGAAAAAACCTCCCTGCGCAATCTTCCCGCCCTTTTAAAACAAAAAATTGCAAGTAAAAAAGACCTGATAATTATTAACGGCGATAAAATGATTTATCTGAAAAAAGTGGTAAAAACGATAGACGACATAAAAAAAGCCGGTTTTTACAAAATTTCCATCGCCGTAAAACCCGCAAAATAAAATATTCGGAATTATTTAATTTTCATTATTATAATTGTTACAAAAAATTAACATAAACGTCACAAAATTGTAACATTCGTTTGATAAAATATAACTATTTTTACGGGTTTAATTTATAGAACGTTAAAATTTAATTAAATTTTAAACGCAGGGGGTTAATGTATGGAAGAAGCAAAAGATTTAAGAAGCGAATTGCTTAATAAGGTTGACGAGGTTGACCTTGTCAGGCATCATTTTAGGACTATGTTTACGGCGGGTATGGGTTTTTTTACGGATGCGTACGACCTGTTTATAATTGGAGTGGTTATAGCTCTCTTAACGCCTATATGGCATCTTACGACTTCGGAGATTGCGATTCTCGGAAGTTCGTCGCTTATAGCGGCGGCGCTCGGAGCATATATTTTTGGCAGGGTAGCGGATATTTTCGGCAGAAAGGCGATATACGGACTGGAAGTGATTATTTTAACTATAGGGGCGATAGGCTCCGCATTTTCGAAGGATATCACCCAACTTATAATATGGAGAATTATTCTGGGCATCGGTATAGGCGGCGATTATCCGATAAGCGCGATTATAATGAGCGAATACTCGAACAGAAAAGACAGGGGGAAATTAGTTTCTATGGTTTTTTCGCTGCAGGGAATAGGGTTGATAGCCGGCCCAATGGCGGCTATTCTTATTTTAATGCTGGGGGTTCCGCACGTCTTGGCATGGAGAATATTGCTCGGATTAGGCGCCATACCGGCCGCAAGCGTTATTTATTTAAGAAGAAAGATTAAAGAAACGCCTTACTTCAGCCTTCAGGCAAAGGGCGACGTCAACGAGACCGTAGCGGCTATTAACGATTTAACGGGAGCTAAGATAAAAAACTCCGAAAGCAAGCCTAATAATGGTAACGGGGTAAAATTAAATACGAAATGGTATGATTTGTTTAAATATCCAAATAATTTAAAACTTCTTGGAACGGCGGGCTCATGGTTTTTATTAGACTGGGCTTTTTACGGGAACTCGATAAGCTGGCCGTTAGTTATGAAGTCGATAATGCCCCATGCGACATTCATACAAGGGCTTGCCGCGGCTACGATTGTTTTTGTAGTTTTTGCCGCACCCTTTTATTGGGTTGCCGCATTCAGCATGGATAAGCTCGGAAGGAAATTTATCCAGATTTTGGGTTTTGCCGGAATGGCGATTTGCTATCTTATAATTTCGCTTACGAGCTTCGGCGGTTTCGTGCTTATTCCTGCAATGTTCGTTCTTATATTCGGTTTAAGCTACGTATTTGTCGAGTTTGGACCGAATACTACCACCTTTGTTTATCCGGCGGAAGTTTTTCCTACCCCCATAAGGGGAATGGGAGACGGCATATCCGCTGGAACTGGAAAATTCGGAGCATTTTTAGGAACGCTTTTGTTTCCGTTTCTTATGGGTGCAATTAAAGTTCAGGGAACTTTTATGGTTTTAGTGGTAATTTCTATTCTTGGAGCGGTTCTTACGGCTTTTGCGCTACCCGAACCCAAGGAGATGTCGCTAAGAGACGTAGCTGAAGAAAACAAGTATGCCGGAGACGAAGGACGGGTCATATCTCATAAGGCGTAAAAATATTTAACCCAAAATTGCCGATAGAAAATTATTTTTCATATAATTTTAAAGCCGTTTTAGAGATTTCTATAGGCAATTTTGGGATTTAACGTGAAAATATGAAATATGATAAAATTAAATTAACATGAACTATTCGAAGGCGGATACGCATATACATACCAGCTACAGCGACGGCAACAATTCTCCGGAAGATATAGTCGAGACGGCGGCTGGAAGACTCGACGTTATTGCCATAACCGACCACAACAGAATTAAGGGCGCCTTTAAGGCTAAGGAATATGCCCTGAAAAACAGCTTTCTGGAGGTGGACGTCATAATAGGCGAGGAGATTTCGACTAAAAACGGGCATGTAATAGGCTTGTTTTTAGAAAAAAAGATAATTCCGGGCAAAACCGCCCAAGAAACGATAGACGAAATACATTCGCAAGGGGGGCTGGCCATAGCCCCCCACCCTTATTATCCGGTTTCTTACGCCGAAAAGGGGTATCCGACGATAAGAAAGCTATTGCCCACGCTAGATTTCGACGCCGTCGAGGTTATTAATAATTCCAGTACTTTTTCAATATTTTCAAATGCGGCGGCTTCGCTTGCCAATGTGTCTATCGGGCTTCCGCCTGTTGGCGTAAGCGATGCCCATATGAGTAATTTTATCGGCAAGGGTTATACCGCCTTTTACGGAAAAACCGCCTTAGACCTCAAACTGCAAATAAAAGAAAAGAAAACAACGGCGCATTTTAGCCATTATTCATTTAAGGAATTTAAAATAAACACCTTCCAATCCATAAGGTCCCTCTATTTTTATTTCTACGGCGGTAAAGCCGGCAGAAACGATGCCGCCTGACCTATATATACTACCCGAATGTATATTTGTGAGCTGCCATATGTTATAATATGTATATGGAGTTAAAATTGCAATACAATAATACATCAAATATTCTTATAGCTACGGGCAATGCTCATAAATTTAAAGAAATTAAGGAGATAATAGGCGGTTGCGGCGGTTTAAATCCTATATTTTTAGATAAAAGTTACGGGATCGAAATTATCGAAGACGGAAAAACTTACGAAGAAAACGCAAAAATTAAAGCCGCCGGATATATCGATTATTTAAATAAGAAACCTGATTTAAAAAAATTCTTAGACATTCAATTTATATTGAGCGAAGATTCCGGATTAGAAGTCGAACGCCTTGACGGAGCGCCAGGCCTTTTTACTGCAAGATACGCCGGGGAAAATGCTTCTGATAGCTCTAATATCGAAAAATTACTTATGGAAATGTCTTTAAAAAAGGAATGTGCATCGAACAGGCGCGCTAAATTTGTCTGTTATGCCTGCCTTTATGATACTACAGAAAATAATTTTCAATATTTTTATGGAGAATTAAGTGGTTTTATAGCGGAAAACGCAAGCGGAACGAAAGGTTTCGGCTACGACCCCGTTTTTATAGTGCCTGAATTTAATAAAACCGCAGCTTTGTTGGATTCAGCCCAAAAAAATGCTATATCTCACAGGGGAACCGCTTTTAGAAAAGCGGCTGATGCAATAAAATCAAAATTAAATATTCATGGGTAGGTATAATAAAAAATAAAACAATGTCTTAATCGTGAATAGAAAAATCATAGAGGAATTAAAAGCTTTACTTGGCAGCGGGCGCGTATTGACGGAAGCCGAGGAACTAATCTGCTATTCCTACGACGCTACGCCTAAAGAGTTTATGCCGGACGCAGTCGTATTTCCCCATGATGCCGGCGAAATATCGAAAATAGTTAAACTATGCCTGCAATACGATACTCCTTTAGTCGGGCGGGGTTCAGGAAGCGGGTTTTCCGGCGGCAGCCTGCCGTTAAAAGGCGGAATAATAGCTTCGTTTACGCAAATGAACAGGATTTTGGAATTAGACGAAGAAAATATGTTTGTTTCCGTCGAACCGGGCGTAATAAATGCGGATCTAAAAGCATATCTTTCGGATAGGGGTTATTTTTACCCCCCTGACCCGGCAAGTTACGAGTTTTCGACTATTGGCGGCAATGTCGCCGAAAATTCCGGGGGACCGGGAGCCGTCAAATATGGCGTTACTAAAGATTATGTTGCCGCGCTCGAGGTTATTACCGGAGAAGGCGTGATAATAAATACAGGCTCAAAAACCGTCAAGAATGTTTCGGGGTATAATCTTACCCAGCTTTTTGTGGGTTCGGAAGGCACTCTTGGGCTTTTTTCCAAAATTACGCTTAAAATTTTGCCTAAGCCGGAGGCAAATTCGTTGATTTTAGTTTCGTTCGACGACATAAATAATGGGTATAAAGCGGCCGTAAAACTGCTAAGGCTTTTAAACAAGCCTTCGATGCTTGAATTTATGGATAAATCTTCCATAGAATCCGTCAAGAGTTATTTTAAAAGCGATAAAATAAAAATAGACGGCAATTTCTTATTTATTATAGAAGCGGACGGTTCGCGCGCAGAAGTCGATAAATCTATAGCGGAATACGAAAAAGTTTTGAAAGCATTTTCTCCTATTTTTATTTTTTCTTCCGGCGAAGACGAAGATAAAAAAGAAATAATGGAGGCAAGAAAAGCAATTTCTCCTTCTCTAAGAAAGTACGGCGACTTTAAAATAAACAACGACATAGCCGTTCCTATAAATAAAATTCCCGAAATGCTTTTATTTTTAGAAGAAATATCGAAGGCTTACCGCGTTCCCATAATAAATTTCGGTCATTTCGGCGACGGCAATATTCACGTAAATATAATGCTCCATAAAAACGACGCCGAAATGATGGAAAGAGGCGAATCCTCAAAGTACGAAGTTTTAAAGAAGACGGTAGAAACCGGCGGAAGTTTGTCCGGCGAACATGGAATCGGCCTTGAAAAAAAAGAATTTATGAAATTAAAATACGACGGCTATTATATGAATATTTTAAAAAATATTAAGCGCGTATTCGACCCAGGAAATATCATAAATCCAGGGAAGATATTTTAACCGCGCATTATGGAAAATAACAATAAATACAAAGATGCAAGCTATCTAAACTGCGTTCACTGCGGTAAATGCCTGCCTGTTTGTCCTTCATACAATGCCGTTTTAGACGAGTTTTTCAGTCCAAGAGGCAGAATCCGCTTGATTTTGACGGATAACGGCGGCAAACTGCCCTTAAAAGCGTCTAAGATTTTCGAATCCATGTCTTCATGCCTTTTATGCGGAAGATGCGTAAAAATCTGTCCTAACGACGTAAAAATAGGCAGCCTGGTTATTAACGAAAAAATAAAATTAAACAAATATGCAGGCAATTTTCAGCCTAAGGAAAAATTCGTATTAAAAGCCCTTAAAAATAAGAGAAAAATTATACTTAAATCTGCTTTAAAAATCGCTAATATTTATCCGGTGGAAAAATTGGCGGACGGATATTTCCCCGAACCCGAAGGTAAATCTTTTATTAGAAACAGGGATTTAATATTCAATGTAAGCGGAAAAAATATTTTAAAAGCCGGCTATTTCAGCGGGTGCGTTTTTAATAACATATATCCGCTCGTATCTTTAGATACGATAACGGCTTTAACGGAAAACGGCGTCGCGGTGTTTGTTCCTCAAGCGCAGGGTTGCTGCGGATTGCCTTTTATTTCGAGCGGCGACGTAAAATCATTTAAAGAGTTTGCGTTAAAAAATGCGACGGCTTTTAACGGCGAAAACTTAGACTACATAATTACATCCTGCGCATCATGTTCTTATTCCGCAAATAATCTTTATCCTTTATATTTTGACGAAAACGACGAAGGGTATTCCGAAGTTATAAAATTTTCTAAAAAACTGATTAATATTTGGTCTTTTTTTAAAGAAGCCGAAAAAATAGGAATGGAAATAAAAAGCGGACAATTGAAAAAAGAAACGGACGCCGTATTTCATATTCCTTGCCACCTTGCAAACGCTGCCGGTTTTAAGCCGTCCTCCCCTAATGAAAGATTAATCGGGGAGGCTGGTAAAATAATAGATAAAATCGGGGGCTTAAAATTAAAACCTTTGAAACATAATTATTGCTGCGGAAACGGCGGAATGTTGAACATCAAGCATTATAATCTGTCTAAAAAAATTACTAAACGCAAATTCGACGAGATTAAAGAATCATCTCCAAAAGAAATATTAACGTCGTGTTCCGGATGCATGTTTTCGTTGAAAGACCAAAAGGGAATTTTTAAAGAAAACGAAATGTTGCCGGTAAGCCATTTAATAAGCGTTTATGCGGAAAGTTTAAATAATAAAAAGTGAGGCGACTGACAAACAACGATGTTGTTAGGTACCCGATTTAAAATCGGGTACCTGATTATAATAACGGGAAATATTTAGGGTTTACAAGCATCGTTATTGCATTTTTTATTTTTTCTATTTTTACCGGAAGGTGTCCGGCAAATTCACCGTCGCATTGATAGTATATATTATTATTTTCTGAAGGCTCTGAAGACGAAATCGTCATTTTTTCCGCTTTAATATAAAAATCAGGGTTTTGTTCGTATTTTTTATATAGCGTAAGCGATTTGAGAATGGAAAAAATAACGTCTATTCTTCCTTCGGCATTTTTCACCAATCTTATGTCGAATTTTTCGTTTAAAGGCGAATTTTTTGGGAACACTTTAAAGGGTCCGCCGTAATGCCTTATATTGGAAACTATAATTTCTTTAGCGGAATATTCTCCGTTTATTTCATTTCCGTAGGAAATTCCGCCGTATTCATTTTTATCGTTTATTTCTAAATGTAATTTACGAAAATTATAATTTTTAGACAGTTTAATTATATTCTTTATATAAGATAAATATTTTATAAGGTTATTATATAATCTTTTTTTATTTTTTCTAATTTTTTCTTCCATGTTTTTTACGATGTAAGCATCGAAACCTATTCCTGTCATAGCAAAAAAATATCTGTCGTTTGCTTTCCCCAGATGTATTTTTACCGGCTTATATTTTAAAAAAATCTCTTCGAGCGCTTTTTTCAGAGAATAGGGCGTTTTGTTTTCGAGAGCGAAAAGATTTACCGTTCCCATCGGCAGATGACCGATAGGTATGTCGGTGAAGACCAGATTATTTATAACGTGGTTTAGGCTTCCGTCGCCTCCTGCAATTAAAACGGCATCGAATGAAACGGCAACCCTGTCTTTTACTATACAATTTTCGATTGCATCGAGGGTTTCAACCAAAATATTCCTTTTTCTAAAAAAATCTAAGATGAAAGTAAGTTTTTTTTTCGAGAAACGTCCGGATTTAGGGTTGTAAATAATTAATATTTTTTTTATGTTCATTTAAATGTTTAATGCAACGAATTGCGTTATTTAACGGGCACAATTTGACTTTATCGGCATGCTCTATTATAATATAAAATAATAAAAATTATTATAAAATATTTTAAGGCAAATACTTAAATAATAATAACATGTAAACGCAAAAAATATGCATATTGATTTAATTAATTTATTTTAGGCTGGGGTTTTTATGCATCATACAAATACAAGCATTGTAAATAAAAAGGTCTACATTCCTTATATGTCGGATGCGGCATATGCGTTAAGCGCAGCATTCAGAAGATGCGGAGTCGATTCGGAAGTTATGGACGAGTCCGACGAATCTACCCTAGATTTCGGTCTTAAGTTTACCAATGGAAACGAGTGCATGCCGTGTTTCGTAACAACCGGAGATATTGTTAAAGTAATAGAAAAACCGGATTTCGACGCCAAGAAATCCGTTTTTTTTATGCCTACTTCAAAGGGGCCTTGTAAATTCGGACAGTATAACAGGCTTCACGAATTAGTCCTGGATAATTTGGGCTATAATGAAGTAGAATTTTTAGTTCCCAGCGCCGCAAAATCATATACGGATTTCATCGGGGATAAGGCGACCGTTTTCAGAAGGGCCGCATGGCAGGGCTGCGTCGCCGTAGATACTTTAGAAAAGGCCTTATATAGAGTTAGGCCGTACGAAACGACAAAAGGCGATACCGCGGCCGTTTACAAAGAATGCGTTAAATTGGTGGAAGATGCTGTCGAACTAGGAAAAGATATATTCTATACAATGGAGGTATGCGCTAAAAAGTTCGAGAAAATTCCTAAAAAAGACGAAGAAAGGCCGCTCATAGGAATTGTCGGCGAAATATTTTTAAGGTTAAATAAATTTACCAATAATTTTACCGCGGAAAAAGTTGAAGCGCTCGGCGGGGAAGTGTCGGTCGTTCCTACTTATAAATGGATAACGTTTACGACTTACGAGTATACCGTGAATTCTTTTAGAAACAAAAAGGTAAAAGATATGCTTTTAAGTTTCCTGGTAAATTATTATCAGAAAAAAGACGAAACAGGCATGTTTAAGCCTTTCAAAAAATTACTAAGAAATCATAAAGAAACGAACATTAAGGATATTCTGTCATATTCTAAAAAATATTTAGACTTGTCTTTAGGAGGGGAAGCGATTTTAACCGTAGGCGAGTCGGTCGATTTTGCTAAAAAAGGTTATTCCGGCGTAATAAGCATACATCCTTTTCACTGTATGCCCGGTTCGATTGTTCAAATAGTTTCTAAAAAATTCAGGGAAGACCTTAATAATTTTCCATGGATAAATTTATGGTTCGACGGACAGGAAAGCACTAATTTAATGCTTAGATTAGAAGCGTTTATGCATCAGGCAAAACGGTGGAATTCTAGGGGGGTGAAAAATGAAAGTTTCGAAGCTGCGTAAATATTTAATTCTAATTTTAATTTCTTCATTTTTAACCGCTTTATCCTGCGGACTGTTAATTCAAAAATCATCCGCATATGGTTACAATGCAGTCTCGAGAGGCTCCTTAGTCGAGCGTCTTTTTAACAAGCTCAAACCGAGCATAGTTCATATAGAAGTTTTAGGGTTTGTCAGGCTGAAAAACGGCGCCATAATGCCGCAAGAAGATATAGGGACGGGGTTTTTTATCAACAAGAACGGGGATATACTTACAAATTTTCATGTTATAGGAAATGCCGGTAAAATTTTTATCAGTTTTTTGAAATATAAAGATATAAGAGCCAATGTCGTCGGAACTGATCCGACGTCCGATATAGCCGTTATACATATTAATCCGGCAGGCAAAAAGATAATGCCGCTAACCTTGGGCAATTCCGGAGATTTAAGAGTCGGGGAAAGGGTTATGGCCATCGGCAATCCTTATAACCTTTATCAAACAGTTACTACCGGAATTATAAGCGGCTTAAAAAGGTCGCTTTTTTTCCCCTCAGCAAGTTTTTACGGTAACATAATACAGACCGATGCGGCGATTAATCCAGGCAATTCCGGCGGGCCTTTGGTCAATTACAGGGGCCATGTTATCGGAATAAATACGGCCAAACTTGCAAATAGCGCGCAAAATATAGGGTTTGCTATTCCTATAAACCTTGCAAAGAAAAACATGCGCGAGCTTATTAAATACGGAAGAGTTATTCGTCCGTGGCTGGGGATAGAAGCCATAAAACTTACCGGAAGCCTTGCTAAGCTTCTTGGTATAGCTTATGTCAAAAGAGGATTGCTGGTAGAAAAAGTTTTTCCGGGCAGCCCGGCATCGGAAGCCGGTCTTGTTGCCGGCAATAGGATTATAGCTATGAAGAATATTACTTATATAATAGGCGGAGATATCATAACGCGCATCGACAATAAAAAAGTTTATTCGTTTTCCCGTTTAGAAGAATTAATAAGCACGTTTACTCCGGGACAGATTATTACAGTTAAGATACACATGGAAAAATCGATAAAATTAATTAAAGTCAGGCTGTCGAGCATGCCGGTATTGAAATAAAGTCATAGAGGTTCAAAATATGTTTTTGACAGAAAAAAAAGATATACTTGAAATAGACGAGTCGTTAAAAAAATATAAAAAAATAGGAATTATCGGATGCGCTTCCTGCGCTTCGGTCTGTCTCACAGGCGGCAGTAAGGAAGTTGCCGACATGGAAAGACATATGACGGCTATCGGCAAAGATGTAACTTTTACTATTTCTATAGACGAACCATGCGATAAAAGAGTATTAAAAGAAGATATAAGATTTGTCGAAGACGAAATTAAAAATACCGAAGCCGTAGTGGTTTTGTCTTGCGGCACGGGTGTGCAGACTATAGGCGAATTCATCGGAAAAAAAGTTGTAGCCGGGACTGACAGTAAATTTATTGCACGGACCGAACATATCGGAAAATATGACGCATTGTGCGGCGGATGCGACGAATGCAGGTTAAATTTTACCGGAGGAGTTTGTACTATAACGCTATGTCCTAAAGGCTTGCTTAACGGACCCTGCGAGGGCCATAACGGCATTAACTGCGAAGTTTATGAAGATAAAGAATGCGTGTTTATAAAATCATACGAACTACTGTTAAAATATTCGGAAGAAGAAAATTTAAATAAAATATTCAACCCCAGAGATTACGGCAAGTTAGCAGTTAAAAGCTCAAAAATATAATTTATTGTATATAGCCTTATATTTATAATTGTAAAAGAATATTAGAGTGCCTGAATAAAAAATAAGCGCGTTTATTTCCGTTAATCTCGGAGCAGACAATAAAGCATATGTATATTATACCGCAAATCGAAACGCCTGTCAGCGAAAATTATCTCGTTTTTGAAGAAAACTTAATTAATCTTTTAGAAACAATAGAAAAATCCGGATTAAACGTAAACGATAAAAATCCGGAAAAACATTTTCCGGATTTAATATTAGAGCAGAATTTCGGAGTAAACGGCTTGGTTCTGTGCAGCGATTTAATAAAACGCGGATGCGGCGGTTTTAAAACGGCTTACGCATTTAGCATGAGAGATAAAAACCGCATATCTATTTTATCGGACCTTATAACCCTCAAACAGATTGGAATTAAAGACATAATAGTTTCGGAAGGCCTTCATCCCTCGAAGACAGAGTTTAAAACCGCTAAGCCGGTTTACGATATAGACGTTTTAGGTTTCGGATTAACATTAAAAAGCCGATTAATGAGCGATTTTTCAGATTCAAACGGCAATAACGACGGTGATGTTACATGCAATAATATAGATAATATCGGTAAATTCGATTTTTTTAATTTTGGAGTTGTTTCGGGGATGACATCGTTTGCGGACGTTTTAAAAGTAAAAAAACTTATTAAAATAGGCGCAGACAGGATTATATTGAATTTGGCAAATCGTACGGATTATAGCGCCGAAAATCTTGAGAAACCTTTAATGATTGATATAATAAATAATATAAAATCAGAAAAGAAAGAGGTTTTTTTATATGTTAAAGAACTAAGTATAGGCTATTCCCTTGAAGATTTTTTAAAAAAAGTCGAAAATTTAAATATAGACGGCGTTATAGTAAAAATTATCGACGAAAAAGCAAATGTTTTTATACACAAGGCGTTAAAGTAACGGTTAATAATCTAATCTAAGAAATAATTTAAGATGGGAAAAGGCAATTTATTCGTAAACGGCATTGACGCCGACAAAGCTATCGTTCTTGGCAACGAAGCCATAGCCCGGGGCGCTTTAGAGGCGGGTATCGGCTATGCTTCTATGTATCCTGGAACTCCTGCTTCCGAAATCATAGCCGTTCTAGATAAAAATAAAAAATATATCGAAAATTTATATACGGAATTTAGTTTAAACGAGCACATATCCCTGCACGGCGCCATAGGCGCATCATGGTCCGGCATAAGGTCGCTTTGCGCTATGAAAAACGTCGGACTTAACGTTGCAAGCGAACCCGCTCAGTTTTTAGCTTATACCGGCGTTAAAGCAGGTTTAGTTCTTGCCATAGGATCCGACCCAGGCGCTCCTAGCAGTTCGAACGAACAGGACGACAGATGGTACAGCCTGCATACTTTTATGCCGGTATTGGAACCCTCGAATATTCAAGAAGCCAAAGATTTTACTAAGAACTCTTTCGACGTGTCCGAAGAGTTTTCTTTCGGAATAGTTGTAATGGCTCCTTCCAGACTGTGCCATAATGCCGGCACGCTTTATTTCGGTGATTTAAGGGACAGGTCTAATATTAAAGGTAATTTTAAAAAAGACCCGGAAAATTATCTAAATCTTTTTGGTATGGCAGTGAAAAATCATGCTAAATTTTTAGAAAGAAGCGAACTCCTTAAAAAGTTTCTTGCAAAGTCGGATTTCAATAAAATTATTAACGGCGGTCGGTCGAAAACAGGATTTATATCTTCAGGCGTAATTTATGCCCATTTAATGGAAGCTCTCGATGTTCTCGGCGTGGACGACCATAAGATATTGAAACTTGGTTTTACTTTTCCGTTATCGGAAGAACTTTTTAAAGAATTTTTTAAGGGATTGGATGAAATTTTAATTATAGAAGAGGCGGAAGGTTTTTTGGAATTTCAGATTAAAAAGATAGCATACGAATTGGGATTTAAAGGCCGGATTTATGGAAAAGAGTTTTTTAAACGCACGGGAGAATTAACGTTAGACGGCGTTATGACAGGGATAAGCCGGTTTCTCGAAAAACCGCTCCCGGCTTATTTTGACTTTGCCGTCCGTAAGGATAAAGAATTATCCGGCAAGCTTCCCCAAAGGTCGGGTACATTTTGTATAGGTTGTCCGCATCGCGCGACTTTTTATTCTATACTTAAAGCGGTAGGGTTTTCAAATGCAAACGGCAAAGAAAGAGACGTGGTTATCGCCGGAGATATAGGATGTTATACTCTTGGACTTTTGCCGCCGTATAGCGCAATGGATTTTCTTACCTGTATGAACGCCGGTCTAGGAATAGGCCAGGCGATAAGTATTTTCGATAAAAAGAAAAAAGTCATTGCTCTTGTCGGAGATTCTACGTTTTATCATTCGGGAATACCGGTTTTAATTAACGCCGTCCGGAATAATGCCGACGTCCTGTACATTATTCTCGATAACAGCTGGACGGCTATGACTGGACATCAAGGAACGCCGTCCACACAAAAGGACGCCTTTGGCATTGCAACGGGGAATGCTATAAATTTGAAGGATTTGGTAAAAACGCTCGGAGTCTCCTATATAAAAAGCATTGACCCAAACAGCGTTAGAAGATTTGCGTCCCAAATAAAAAGCGCCTTAAAGGAACCCGGCGTTAAGGTATTGATTGCCAAAAGAGAATGCGTTTTACAGGAAATAAGGAGAAATAAAATATTAAAAAAGAATGAAAACGGAATTTCGGGGACAGGCGAATCTTTATATGAAATTCAAAAAAATAGATGCGTTAAATGCAACGAATGTTTCACGGAGCTTGCATGCCCGGCTATTATTCTTAAAAAAGGCGTTCAAGGGGAGGAAAATTATTATTATATAGACCCGGCTTCCTGCGTAAAATGCGGCGTATGCTACGAAGTATGTCCAAACAGCGCAATACGCAAGGTGGAATTCGATTTAAGACCGGAATTTAAGTTAATTGAAAAAAAAATAGACGAAGAATTAAGCGAAGTTCCGGCTAATATATGAATTTATGAAAAAATTTAATATTGCCATAATAGGTTTGGGCGGTCAGGGTATTATTACAATGGGAACTGTAATGAAAAATGCCGCATTAAGTTCCGATTTGCGGGATGTGTCAGGTTCTGAAAGAAGAGGCGGCGCACAAAGGGAAGGATATGTCGAAACTTTCGTGAAATATATATTTTACGAAAATCGCAGCGAGATGTCCGACCCAAGAAAAAATATGCATTCTCCAATGATAGAATCAGGCGGAGCTAACGCTTTAATTTCTTTGGAACCTTTGGAAACGCTCAGGGGCATTCGGTATTTAAACGGAAATTCCACGGTAATATTCAATATGACCCCTTATATACCGGTAAGCGTAAGAATGAATAAAACTGAATATCCCGAAATTTCTTTCATAGTTTCGGAGCTGGAAAAAATAACCGAAAATATATTTTATTACGATTTCGATAAAATTTCGATAGAAAATTTTAATTCGCTTACTCAAAAAAATATTGTGGCTTTGGGAGCGCTGTTTGCAAAAACCGACATACCGATTCACACATCGGCTATAGAAAAAATACTTGCGTCCGGTAAGGGTGCCAAGGATAATTTAAGAGCATTCGATATAGGGCTTAAACTGTAAACAAAAAAATAAAAAAATGGAAAAAAAAATTCTTGCATACGGGGTTGAATTAAAACGACTGATGGAAGACGTAAAATCTTTTTTTTCCGATAAAAAAGACTTTTTTACTTTAATGTCCGCTGTCGAAGACTATATGCTCGAGCATGAAACTAAATCTCTAAATAAATCCAATAAATACGTCTTGAAATCAAATGCTCTAAAATTTTTAAAAGATATAAAAATAAACGAATGTATGCAATGCGAATTAAGCAAATCGCGAAATAAAATCGTTTTCGGAGAAGGCAATGCAGACAGCAGGCTAATGTTTATAGGGGAAGCGCCGGGAGCCGACGAAGACAATACCGGCAGGCCTTTTGTAGGAAGGGCGGGGCAGCTCCTGACTAAAATAATTGAATCTATAAATCTTAAGAGGGAAGACGTATATATTGCCAACATAATTAAATGCAGGCCGCCCGGAAACAGGAACCCCTTGGAAGATGAGATAATTTTCTGCGCTCCGTTTCTAAAAGAGCAGATTTCTATAATCAGGCCGAAAATAATATGTACGCTTGGAAAATTTTCTACAGAATTTATTATAGGCAAAGATAAAGGAACAATATCTTCCGTAAGAGGTAAAGAGTTCGATTATGAAGGGATGACCGTTATACCCACCTATCATCCGTCTTATTTATTGAGAAATCCCGCAGCAAAAAAAGAAACGTGGGAAGATATGAAAAAAATAAGAAGTTTATATTTTAGTAAAACTGATATATAATTTATATAGATTAACAAGTATTTGGCTGATAAAGTTTCTATTAATTTATGGTTTATTTTGCGGACTTTTTAATATTTTTTGCCTTCCTATTAGTTATTACCGATTTTTTTGCTATGAGTTACGGCGTTTTTACGGCTGCAGGGGCAATTTTTTTTGTAGTGGGAACTATTATTCTTTTTTACATCGTGCATAGCGTTCCCATTTTTTTCGTAAGAATAGTCCTTCCGACTTATATCGTATTAACCGTATTTGTAGCTATTTTTGTTTATCTTGGCTATAAGGCCTACCGGTCTAAGGTAAAAACAGGAGAAGCGACTTTATTGAACGAGGTCGGAGAGATTAAATCGGACGTTAAGCCGGGGAAAGACGGCAAAATTCTTATAAACGGAGAGTTGTGGACGGCTTTTTCCGACTACGAGATATTAAGCGGAAGCAATGCGGTAGTTTTAGAAATAGATAAGAGGCTGAGGCTTAAAGTTAAATCCGCAATTAAATAGACTTTAGTACCCAAATTTAATCCGGGTATTTAAACCAAATAAAATGCAAGGATATCCGGTTAAATCGGGTATCTAACAAATAACATAGATCGACGAATATTTACACTCTAAAAGTCGCGAAGCGACTTGATTATAATATTTAAATGTGAGGAGGATATATGAACGACGGAGGAGCTATTTTTTTTGCCGTTATAATAATCGTAGCTATTATCGTAATTTTAAACGCCGTCAGGATAATAAACGAGTACGACAGGGCGGTTATCTTCAGGCTTGGAAGGGCAATAGGGGTCAAAGGTCCAGGAATTATACTTTTATGGCCGGTTATAGATAGAATGATTAGAGTAACGCTCAGAATAATTACGCTCGATGTTCAGCCGCAAGACGTTATTACTAAAGATAACGTGACTTTAAAAATAAGCGCTGTGGTTTATTACAAGGTGGTAGATCCTTTAAACGCCATAATTCAGGTGTACGACTATAATTATGCCGTGTCTCAGTTAGCCCAGACGACTTTAAGAAGCGTATGCGGCGAAGGGGAATTAGATAAATTATTATCGGAAAGAGAAAAGATTAACAGCGAAATTCAAGATATATTAGATAAACATACGGGTCCTTGGGGTATCAAAGTTACCGTTGTAGAGTTAAAACAGATAGATATGCCACAGGATATGCAAAGGGCGATGGCAAGGCAGGCCGAAGCGGAAAGGGATAGAAGGGCAAAAATAATAAACGCCGACGGCGAATATCAGGCGGCTCAGCGTTTAAGCGATGCCGCTAAGATTATAGCAGAAAATCCAATGGCTCTTCAGTTAAGATACCTGCAAACGCTCAATGAAATATCTTCGACGAACAACACTACAATGATAATGCCTGTGCCGCTCGATATTATAAGAGAAATAGGAAAAGCCATAACCGGTAACGTCTCAAAGGCATAAGTTAGCAAAAATTAAATAATTATGAATAAATATATTTAATTAATGCGAGGAGGCAAATAATGAAATTAGGCATGATAGGTCTCGGCAAAATGGGAATGAATATGGTTTTCAGGCTTCTCGAAGGGGGACACGAGGTTATAGTTTTTAACAGGACATTGTCTAAAGAAGAAATTGCGGTAAATAAGGGCGCAATCGGTTCAAAATCCATAGAAGAATTTGCGTCAAAATTACCTTTTCCAAAAATAGCATGGCTTATGGTCCCCAGCGGACAGCCCACAGACGATATGCTTAACGAAGTTTTGAAATATTTGCAAAAGGGAGATATAGTAATAGACGGAGGAAATTCCTATTTCAAAGATTCCGTTAGAAGGGCAAAGTTATGTTCCGAGAAAGAAATTAAATTTATGGATTGCGGCACCAGCGGGGGCATCTGGGGATTAAAGAACGGTTATTGCTCCATGATAGGAGGAGACGACGAAACGTTTAAATACTGCGAACCTATTTTTAAAACTCTTGCGCCGGAAAACGGCTATTTACATATCGGGCATCATGGTTCCGGGCATTTTGTTAAAATGGTGCATAATGCTATAGAATATGGAATGATGGAAGCGTATGCAGAAGGGTTCGAGATAATGAAAACCGCTGATTTCGATATAAACCTCGAAAAGGTTTCCGGTCTTTGGAATCATGCCTCAGTAGTGCGTTCATGGCTTTTGGAGCTTGCGCATAATGCTCTTAAAGAAGACCCCGAACTTAGTAATCTCAAGCCTATCGTAGATGATTCCGGCGAAGGAAGATGGACGCTCAAAGAGGCGATAGATAAAGCCGTTCCTGCCCCCGTTCTTGCAGATTCCGTTTTTATGCGTTTCAGGTCGCGGCAGGAAAATTCGTTTGCCGCAAGAATGCTTGCCGCACTGCGTCATCAGTTTGGCGGACACCCTATTTATAAATTAAATTAAGTAAAATATAAATTTTATTTGGATATTTTGAGAAATTTTTTGTTAATAATATGGAGTAAAAACCCGAATGTATATTGACGTAAGCATGGACATAGAAGACGGCATGCTACATTGGCCGAGCGATCCTGCAATCGAGATATACAATTATTCCCAAATAAGTAAAGGGGATGCTGCAAACAACAGCAAAATAACATGCGGCGTTCATACCGGAACCCATATAGACTCTCCGAAACATTTTATCGACGATGGATACGGCATAGATAAAATCGATTTAGATAAATTAATAGGGTCCGCGAATGTTATTGAGGTTCCCGCCGAGCTTTCGGTTATATCCAAAGATTTTATCGAACAGCTTAAAATTAAAAAAGGCGACAGGATTCTTTTTAAGACGAAAAATTCTGAATTAATTAATGCCGGCGACAGGAATTTTCATACAGATTATGTTTATGTAAATTCCGAAGCGGCAAAATATATGGTCGAAATGGGAGTTGTACTGGTGGGAGTAGATTATCTTTCGGTCGAAGGTTATCGCGTCGGACATGATGCGCATAAAACTTTGCTTGGAGCGGGGATAGTTATAATAGAAGGACTAAACCTTTTTAATGTGCCTGCCGGGGAATACAAACTCTTTGCCCTTCCCGTTAAAATTAAAGATTCGAACGGCGCTCCCGCCAGAGTTATACTGGAAAAATAAATAAAAATATAGGAAGACATGAGTTTATAAAGTTAAAAACTTTATATCTGCCGTAGTGTTTAATCTTAAAAGTCGCGAAGCGATTAGAAAAATATTTTTAAATGCGAGGTGGCAAAATGGCTGAATTAAAGCCATCTGTAATAGTAATTTTTGGAGCAAGCGGAGATTTAGCGCATATAAAAATTTTTCCGGCTCTTTATAGTTTGTGGGAAGAAGATTTTTTACCCGATAATTTTTTTATCGTAGGATTTTCGAGGACAAAGTTCGACGACGGCGCTTTTAGAAAAACTATTTTTGATTCCCTCAATGTGAATTGCAGGAAAAGTCCGATAGGCGAAGATGAATTTTCAAATTTTTCGAAGCATGTATTTTATTTAACTTCAAAATACGACGATGATTATAGCTATAAAGAATTGGGACGTTTTATAGAATCGAAAGCAAAAGAATATAATATGTCCAAAAATGTGGCCTATTATCTTTCTACGCCGCCGAGCATTTATATAAGCGTAATAGACGGCATTAACAATGCAAAGCTTGTTTCAAATGAGTATAAAGGAGACGGTTTTTCGAGGATAGTAATCGAAAAACCTTTCGGATACGATTATGAAAGCGCTAGAGAATTAAACGGTAAAATCCTTTCGGTATTCAAGGAGGAAGAAGTTTACAGGATAGACCATTACCTCGGAAAAGAAACCGTGCAGAATATACTTGCTTTCAGGTTTGCCAACGCAATATTCGAGCCTATTTGGAACAATAAATATATAGACCACATTCAAATATCGGCTTTAGAATCAATAGGCGTAGGTTTTAGGGCAGGCTATTTCGATAAAGCCGGCGTTATCAGGGATATGATGCAAAACCATATGATGCAGCTCTTGTCGCTTGTAGCAATAGAGCCTCCGCCTGTTCCGGATGCCGACGATTTAAGAAACGAAAAAGTAAAACTTTTAAAAAGCGTTAGGTCTTTAAGCCTCAACGACATAAAAAACTATACGGTTAGAGGTCAATACGACAGGGGCGTAGTTGGAAATAAGGATGTTTTAAGCTATAAAGAAGAAGAAGGCGTTCCTCCCGACACAATTACGGAAACATATGTCGCCATAAAGCTTTTTATCGACAATTATAGATGGGCAGGAGTGCCTTTTTACCTGAGGTCGGGAAAAAGACTAAAAACGCATAAAACCGAAATAGCCATTTATTTTAAAAAATTACCTTATAGTTTGTTTGCTAAAGTCGGAATAGAAAATATAAGACAAAATTCTATAATTATAACCATTCAGCCCAATGAAGGCATAGCAATAAATTTCGGCGCAAAGGCGCCGGGTTTTAAATTTGACATAGAACCCGTCAATATGGTATTTAAATATAAATCTTCCTTTAAACTTTCGCCTCCTGATGCTTACGAAAGGCTGATATACGATGTAATTACAGGAGACCAGACGCTTTTTGCAAGGTATGACGATATGCTTATAGCATGGCAGCTTATAACGTCCATAATTAACGGATGGGCTAAAACGGAGCGGCCGTCTTTTCCAAATTACGAAGCCGGCTCGTATGGCCCGAAAGAAGCCGATGGTCTCATCTCTGCAGACGGCAGAGCCTGGAATAATGAATAAAGGTAATTTTTTATATATAATGTGATATAATATATTCCATTATGAGTTATATATTATCCATCAGTATGTTTCCGGTAGATAAAGGGGAATCCTTAAGCCGGTATGTATCAAAGGTATCCAAAATAATCGACGAATCCGGCTTGGAATACGTGATTGCTCCGATGGCTACTATGATAGAGAGCGAAAATATCGAGGATCTTTTTAATATCGTAAGAATGGGTTTTGAATCGCTTAAGGAATACTCAAACCGCGTTTATGCAAATATGGCTATCGATTACAGGAAATCCGGACTTGGAAGGCTTAACCAAAAAGTAAAGTCCTTAAAATCCAAAATTAATAAAAAGTCCGAATAGTGCCATATTAATTGTATAAGTACAGCCTTTTTCTTTTTATATGGTTAAATTTCCCTTTACCAATTCGTACAGGTCTTCCGGAGACAATCCTGTAAGCCTGTAGAGGTCTTCCGGCTTGCCCGACGAACTGTAAAACCTTACGCCCATTTTTCTAAATTTTACGGATATGCCGTTCTCTGCCAGTATAGAACCTATTGCCGTTCCTATGCCTGTTTTTACGTTGTGGTCTTCTATCGTAACGATAAAGCCGGTTTGAGCGGCGAGTTTAATGTCGTCGATGTTTATGTCGCTGGGGCAGGAAACGTTTAACAGCATAGGATTTATTCCGTCTTTTTTAAGCGCTTCGCATCCTTTTAAGGCATGTTCTAGCATATTTCCGGCAGATATGACCGTAACGTCTTTTCCTTCCCTTATCACGTCCATTTTCCCGTATTGAAATTCATAATTTTCTCCAAAAAAAGGTTCGCCGTTTTCTTTGAGAATTACCGGAACAACGGATCTTCCCATTATAAGCCCGAAATTTCCGGAGTGGCAGGCTATATAACGTGTAGTCCTGTCGGTTTGGTTTGGGTCGGCAGGCAGTATGACTTTAAAGCCGAATGTAGAATTTAAAAGGCCGAAATAATCTATGCATTGGTGGGTTTTTCCGTCTTCTCCCACGTCTATGCCGCAGTGCGTGCATATTACTTTAAGGTTTGCATGATTTATATCGTTGAGTCTTTGCTGATTATAAGTTTCGTCAATGCCGAAAACGCCAAAATCGGCAAAAAAAGTAAGAATATTATCGGTCGAAAGCGCGCCTGATATAACAGCCGTGTTATGTTCTTCGATCCCAGATTCGAAAAAATTATCAGGGAAGGCTTTTCTGAAGGCGCCGGTTTTAACGGAGCCCTCTAAATCGCAATCGAATACAGCAATTGGAATATTGCGGGAACCGCCGGTTTTTTCTTTATAAGCAGTTGCAATATCCGCTAATGCATTTCCGAAAGCAGAGCGGTTATCGGTATTTTTCTCGCGTGTATAAATTATTTTTTTGTTATTTTGGTCGATATTGATAAAGTTAACCGGCTTTTTTGGCAATGGCTTTATGTTCAATCCGCTTTTCTTTTTATCGATAAGTTCATCCAGATTGTTTTCCTCGCCTATTTCCGCTAAAGCTTTTCGGCAATCTTCCAAATTTAAAGCTGAGCCGTGATATTTTGCCTGATTTTCCATAAAAGAAACCCCTTTTCCCATAACGGTATTTGCTATTATGGCTACCGGCGATTTTATTAAGCGAGCTTTTTTGATTGCTTGGTAAATTTCGTTAAAGTCATGCCCGTTAATTTCTATGACGGCAAACCCGTCCGCTTTAAAATTATCCGAAATATTGTTCGGCATTACCTCGCTCGTTTTGCCGCCGATTTGAAGCCCGTTTTTGTCAACAATTACGGTTACGTTGTCGAGTTTATATTTGACGGCAAACCTTCTTGCTTCGCCTATTTGTCCCTTTGTCTGCTCACCGTCTCCCATAACGCAGTATATTTGATTATTATATCCGTTCAATCTCGAACTTATTGCGAAACCGCAGGCCGCCGAAAGCCCTTGCCCTAAATTTCCCGTATCCCATTCAACCCCCGGGACTACTTTTTCGATATGTCCTTCGAAAGGGTATCCGGCGGTTCTAAAAGAAATTATAGCATCGTTAATATCGAAAAATCCGTAATTGCCCAAAGCGGAATAGACTCCGGGGGATGTATGGCCGTGGCTTATTACAATCCTATCTCTTTCAGGCTTAAAGGGATTTTTGGGGTCTATATTGCAAAAACCGTACAAAACTGCGTAAATATCTATAGAAGACATCGAACCGCCGGGATGTCCGGATGCCGCTAAAGTCGTCATTTTTAAAATATCGCCGCGGCATTTTTTAGTAAAATCTTTTAAAAAATTTATTTCGTTATCCGTAAGTTTATCAAGGTTAAAATTTCTTTTTAATTCCATTTAATTACCCCTTTTTTTTATTTGTTAAGTACCATAACTAAATTCTGATACAGCCTATTAATTTTTTCTTAAAAAATATATTAAATTATTGCAGGAATTAAATTCCGCCTGTATTTTTAATTGTTTTCAATAGCTTTTCGTAAGCGTCTTCAAAAGATTTTACGCCGTCCAGCTGTAGTTTTTCTCCCGCCAAATTTAAATCTATTCCAAATTCGTCAAGCCCTGATATTATTTGTTTTGATTCGTCGAATTCGCAGGCGGCAGTGTCGGCAATAATGTTTCCATGGTGGGCTATATGTTCTATAGTTTCATCAGGCAAAGTATTAATAGTATTTTTGCCGATGAAAGGCTCGACGTATTTTAAATCGTAATACGCAGGATTTTTTGTGCTTGTGCTTGCAAATAAAAGACGTTGAATATTAGCCCCTTTTTCTTTAAGGCCGTTAAAATTTTTCCAGTTAAAAATTTCATTAAATTTATTAAAAATAATTTTTGAATTGGCTACGCCCGTTTTGCCGAGCAGATTGATAAGTTTTTCTTTTTTAGCGGATCCGTTCGTTCCGTTAATTAATCCATTAATTATTTTGTCGACCATAGTATCTACGCGGCTGATAAAAATGCTGGCTACAGAATGTATTTGAGAAATATTAAGCCCGTTTTGCGATGCTTTTTTTATTCCTTCTATATATGCATTTGCTGCTTCAATATAATGATTTATAGAAAACATTAAAGTAACGTTAACGTTTATTCCCTTAGATATTAACTCCGAGACGACGCCAAGCCCTTCTTTAGTTGCCGGTATTTTAATAAGAACATTTTTTTCGCCTATAAGCTTGAATATCCTAATTGCTTCATTGACGGAAGATTTTGCATCCGTTGCAATATCCGGCGGAACCTCAATACTTACAAAGCCGTCGTTGCCGTTTGTTTTTTCATATATGGGTTTTAATATTAGAGCGGCAGATTTAATATCTTCCCTTGTTATTGTGTCGTATATCTCTAATGAGGTAAGTTTTTTTGACGACATCGCTTTAACAGCTTCTGGATATCCGCATTGTCCGGAATTAATCGATTTTTCGAATATTGAAGGATTTGATGTTATGCCGGTTATAATTCCGTTTTTGACTAATTTTTCGAGGTCTCCGGAATCTATCATGCATCTTGAAATATTATCGAGCCAAGGGCTTTGCCCGTACGATTGCATTTTTTTGAATATTTCGCTTTTTGAAACGACAAAATCGACATTCATTATTTTGCCTCCTGCTATTTTAAAAATTAAATAATAAATTAAATAATTAAATAAGGCAATTTAAATTCTAGGTTGTTCTCTTTAATTTTGGACAGAACTACCGGTCTTAAGATTTATAGAAACGTATGAATTTATTTTAGGCTATTCTATTTATTTTTAAAAAAAAGCCAGTTATTTTTTCCGGCTTTGGCAAATTTTAACATCGTGTATTCCCCTTTTAATTTATTTCCTGCAAAATAAAGCAAATATTTTGATTCGTCTTTTTTTATTATATCGTATGTTCCTTGATCCCAAATTATAACTTTCCCGGCTCCGTATTGTCCTTCCGGAATAGTCCCTTCAAATCGGGCATAAGAGAGCGGATGGTCTTCGACCCTTATTGCAAGATTCTTGTTGCCGTGTTCTAACGGCGGTTCTTTAGGTAAGGCAAAAGAAGTCATGACCCCGTTTTCTTCTATTCTTAAATCCCAGTGAAGATGGCTTGCGTGATGTTCGTGAACCACGAATATTTTATTCACTAAAAAATTATATCATAAAAATTATATTATAAAAATAAATGGAGAAATAGAATGAAGGAAATGAAATAGACATAAAAAATTTTTCATGGTATTATTTGATATTATTAAAATTAATTTTTTTTAATTAAAGATAAATAAAATAATAAAATATATAAAAATAATGGCGGCAAAAAATTCAAATATCTGGAATGCTTTGTTGAGGATATATATAGGGTTGTTTTTTCTTCATGCGGCGTATTTTAAACTTAACCAGGCTTTCTTTACAAATTTACATAACAAGCTTTTATATTTCTCAAACCATGACCCATTATGGTTTTACAATATATTTTTAAGCAAAATTGCTATTCCGAACGCTTTTTTATTTGCAATTTTTATAGTAATGGGAGAGCTGTTTGCCGGCATTTTTTTAACTGCCGGTTTTATTACGAGGATAGCAGCCCTCGTTGCAATATTTTTAAATTTAAACTATCTGTTTGCAATGTATTGGATAAGTCCATCCGAATTAGGCATTAATCTCACGTTTATCGTATGCGAATTAGTTATAATATTCACAGATTCAGGAAAAACGTTGGGATTAGATTCGTTATTCTAAATAAATTAAATTAAAAATTAAATAGTTTTAAATTAATTTAAAATTTGATAAAATCGTATAATGAAATTAAATTTAAGCAAGATATTTTGTAACGATTTTTCATAACGGTGGATGTAGCTCAGCTGGTAGAGCCCCGGATTGTGACTCCGGTGGTCGCAGGTTCAAAACCTGTCATCCACCCCACTTAAAATCGCATATAATAAAAGCCTTTACCGGTTTTCAAGCTTTTTCGTATTTAATCAAATATTATCGTTTTTTACCCCTTTTTGCCTTTTTTACGGCGGAATTTTCAATATAACAGAAAGATTAAAATCCGGTTTCTTTTATAATTTAATGATATAATAAAAAAAGCGCGTAAATGAAAATAAGGGATGTTATAAAATTAATAGAATTGGACGGTTGGCGTGAGGTAGCGGTTAAAGGCAGCCATAGGCAGTTTAAACATTTGTAGAAGCCCGGCAGGGTAACGATAGCCGGACACCCCAACGACGATTTGGCTCCCGGAACGCTAAACAGTATATTAAAACAGGCGAAAATAAAAGAGGTAAAATAAAATGCACCGTTTTTTAGTCGTAATAGAAAAAGCCGACGGAAATTATTCGGCATATTCCCCAGACCTTCCGGGGTGCGTGGCAACCGGCGCTACCAGAGAAGAAGCTGAGAAGAATATGCATGATGCCATAAATATGCACGTTCAGGGATTAAGGGAAGATAATATGCCTATACCCGAAACTTATTCTTTTGCTGAATATATGGCCGTCTGAAATTGCATATAACCGCACTTAGCCAAAAAAGACAAGTAGAAAAACCAATTTATATTATGGCAAGATTTTCACATAGGCATTTTTTTAGTTAGCTTATTTATTTAATAAAACAAACTACTTACATAATGAGGGCTTTGGATTGTGACTCCGGTGGTCGCAGGTTCAAAACCTGTCATCCACTCCAAATTTTTAACCTTATTGGACTATTAGGCAAAAAACAGAGAGTATCGTTATACCGCATTATCTATTTTCGGAGATATAATTTTATTATAACGGTCAGGGCATATTCTATAAATATATAAAAATATAAAATTAACGACAAATTAATTTATAATCAATAAAAAATTACAGGGGTAAAAGCAGATGAAAAAACGTAAATTAGGGAACGATAACCTGGAAGTTTCCGCTATCGGACTGGGCTGCATGGGCATGTCGCACGGCTATGGACCGGCAGCGGACAAAAAGGATATGGTAAATCTTATACATAAAGCCGTCGATATGGGTATAACGTTTTTCGACACCGCTGAAGTTTACGGTCCGTTTATCAACGAGGAACTCGTAGGAGAGGCGCTTTTCCCGTTAAGAGATAAGGTTATAATAGCTACTAAGTTCGGCATTTATACCGACGCCGGAGGACAGCAGGCACAGGACAGCAGGCCCGAAACTATTAAAAGAAGTGTGGAAGGCTCTCTTAAACGCCTTAAGACGGACCATATAGATTTATACTACCAGCACCGCGTAGATATTAACGTTCCGATAGAAGAAGTCGCAGGAACCGTAAAGGAACTTATCCGGGAAGGCAAAGTAAAGTACTTCGGGCTATCCGAACCTGGTATAAAAACAATAAGGCGTGCTCATGCCGTCCAGCCTGTTACAGCCGTTCAAAGCGAATACTCTTTGTGGTGGAGGAAGCCGGAAGAAGAACTTATTCCTACACTCGAAGAACTTGGAATAGGACTCGTTCCGTTCAGTCCCTTAGGACGCGGTTATCTAACCGGAAAAATGGACGAAAATACCAAGCTCGACAAATCCGATTTCCGCAATATACTGCCACGCTTTACGGTCGAAGCCAGAAAAGCAAACCATGCTATAGTCGACCTTCTTGTTGAAATAGCAGGACGCAAAAAAGCAACGCCTGCCCAGATCGCTCTTGCATGGCTTTTATCAAAAAAACCCTGGATAGTTCCTATTCCAGGCACTACAAAACTATCCCGCCTCGAGGAAAACATCGGCGCTATAAATATAGAACTTTCGCCCGAAGAACTTAAGGAAATAGACGATGCCTCATTAAAAATAGAGATTGAGGGGAACAGATACCCTGAGGCATTAGAAAAAAGAAGCGGACTTTAATAAAATAAATTACTTATACAATCGTCAAAGTATTTCGTAAAAAATATTATCGTCATGCAGATTTTTTTGAGAGGCGCATATTTTTTAGCGCCGGTGTAAGTCTTAGTTTTTTGATTCAGATTTTGCCACAATTACAGCTTTGTCTTCTATCTCATTCTTTTTTTGAGCCTCTCTCATTTTTCTGCGTTCTTCAAGAATAGCGTTATTTCTTTGTTTAATTTCCCATTCTTCCATTACGGCTTTAGGGTCTAACACCAATATGCGCTTAAATAGTTCTTCCATCTCCTGCCTTTCTCTTTGAACGGCGTATATTTTATCTACGAACTCCTGATAGCTAAGCCTTTTTTTTGCATCTTTTAATTTAGTTCTTCTCTTTTTGCGCAGTTTTCTACCGTCCATAATAAAACCTCCATGTTTAATTAAATTTTAGTAAGTTGCGATTCAGATAAATTAACGTTTAAATTTATATTTAACCAGGAGTTTTTATTTATATCATAAATTGTGTTAAAACATTATGAAGTTTTTATTACAATAACGTTAAATTTTTGTTACGTTTATGTTAAAAATTTTTAGATTTTGCAGAAAATAAAGAATTTAGAAGGTTTTAAATTGTTAATTTCAGGTTTTTTTATAATCTTTTTTAATTTATCACGGCCTTAATGTAATTAAAGTTAAATGACTTAAATGTCGGGAACTGAATACCGATAAAAGAATACGGAAAAATTAAATTAAGTTAAATTCATAACAGCCGGTATTTATTCAATAGCGGAATTAGTTTGTCTATGCAAAGCCCTAGAATGTTTTCGAAAGATCCGGCATAATTTTCAACAATGCCGTTTTCGTCTTGTATGCCGTAGCTTCCGGCCTTGTCGTAAGGCAGATATTTTTTTATATAATCCCTTATTTCGGCATCGGTTAAGGATTTGATTTTAACAAGCGATTTACCAACGTCCGTTTCGCATATGCCTGTTTTGCGGTTGACCAAACTTATTCCGGTATAGATTTCATGAGTTTTTCCAGAAAGACTTTTTATTATTTCCGAGGCTTCAAAAAAATCGGAAGGCTTTCCGTATACCTTTTTGTCGAAATATACGAGCGTATCTGCGCCTATAATAAAATTATCGGGATAGTCGTTTTCTATGCTTTTTGCCTTGTCCGCCGCAAGATTCATGACAAAATTTTCGATTGAAATACCGCTTTTTTTAGAATATTTAGGCTCCATTTCAATCTTATGCCCGACCGCGGAAAAATTTAATCCAAGCTTATCAAGAAGATAAAATCTTCTTTCCGAAGAAGATGCAAGTATTATATCTATTTCTTTATTTTTAGGATTTTCAGGCTGCATTTCATATTTGATTTATTTTTATTTATATGCGTCCTTCTGCGGCCTTTTTCCGAAGACGACGGTTCCAAGCCTTACAATCGTAGCTCCTTCTTCTACCGCAACCTCGAAGTCGTGGGAAGTTCCCATAGACAGGGTATTAAGTTTGCTTCCATAAATACCCTTGCCGTTTATTTCTTCCAGCAGTTCTTTTAGTTCTCTAAAGTATTTCCTGTTTTCCTCCGGTTCTTTCGCAAGTGGAGGCATCGCCATTAAGCCCAGCAGTTTTAAATAAGCGAGCCGCCGTAATTCCTTAACTAAGTTTAAAGTATCTTTTCTTTGTATCCCGTTTTTGGTGTTTTCCTCCGTGAGATTAACTTCTATTAGAATATTCGTTCTAATATTTTTGTCACCGGAATGTTTGTCTATTATTTTTGCCAGTTCCATACTGTCTATCGAATGGATTAAATCGATTTTTCCTATAATGCGCTTAACTTTATTTTTTTGGAGGTGCCCGATTAAATGCCACGAAATGTTTCGGCGTTTATTCAGAGTTAAATCATTATATTTTGACAAAAACTCTTGCACGTAATTTTCTCCGAATACTTTAAAGCAGCAATTAATAGCTTTTTCAATTTCTTCAGGGGTTCTGGTTTTAGAGACGGCCAAAATCGTTATATCAGAAAGCGTTCTTCCGCTTCGAACCGCAGCATCCCCAACCCTTATCCTAATATCCTCGATATTTTTTTTAATATCGTTCTTGAAATCTTCCGTTTGCTATGCCCCCATAAAAGTAATGGTTTTTAGTTTTTGATTAAATAATGCAAAACATGCTTATTATATATAATATTATGTATCGGTCATTATGTCAAAATAATATGCCGTAAAAATTTAAATGACAAATGCATATTTAAATCAGGTTTAGAAAATATTTATAAATTTTAAAGTTAACCTAGATAATAAATTTATAAATCGAGTTTTGGAGCATAAAAATTTGTTGACAAGTTTATAAAAAATTTGTTATTATTAAAATTTCTAAATTATTATGGACGGGGGGATTTTTGCCTTGCTGGCGTAGCTCAATGGTAGAGCAGCTGATTTGTAATCAGCAGGTTGCGGGTTCGATTCCCATCGCCAGCTCCAAAATAAAGATTAACGAAAAAGATTTAAAGATTGCGTGTTGAGGAGAGGTGCCCGAGCGGCTAAAGGGAACAGACTGTAAATCTGTCGGCGCGAGTCTACGAAGGTTCGAATCCTTCCCTCTCCACCATCTAAAAAGATGGGTTAATAATAATTGTTATATTTTACGTAAGTTGGATAGAGAGGATCACGACCAAAGGGAGGCATCCTTCCCTCTCCACCATACTAAAATAAAGATTAGTTGGCATGTTTACAAAAAAGACCAGACGGTAAAAGCGATTAAAGTGGTTATATATATATTTTAATTTTTTTAATGCGGGAATAGCTCAGTCGGCTAGAGCGTCAGCCTTCCAAGCTGAGGGTCGCGGGTTCGAATCCCGTTTCCCGCTCCATTTTTATGTTGGATAGATTTTAAAA
Source organism: bacterium (assembly GCA_027319095.1). Taxonomy (GTDB): domain Bacteria; phylum SZUA-79; class SZUA-79; order Acidulodesulfobacterales; family Acidulodesulfobacteraceae; genus Acidulodesulfobacterium_A. The sequence goes on from DAHVNW010000008.1 coordinate 53,312, forward strand.
TAGCGCCCATGTAGCTCAGTGGTGGAGCACTTCCTTGGTAAGGAAGAGGCCATCGGTTCAATCCCGATCATGGGCTCCAAAAATAACAAGTTTAAGTTTAAATACATTTTTTTTAATTTTTCATAGGAGGAACTAATGTCCAAAGAGAAATTCGACAGATCTAAGCCACACGTAAACATAGGAACTATAGGTCACGTAGATCACGGCAAAACAACCTTAACTGCCGCCATTACCAAGGTTCTTGCAAGAAAAGGACAGGCTACTTTCAAATCCTACGACCAGATAGACAATGCGCCTGAAGAAAGGGAAAGGGGCATAACCATAGCTACTTCCCACGTGGAATATCAAACAGACAAAAGGCACTATGCGCATGTAGACTGTCCCGGCCATGCGGATTACGTCAAAAATATGATAACGGGAGCTGCCCAGATGGACGGAGCGATACTCGTGGTTTCAGCCGCAGACGGACCTATGCCCCAGACCCGCGAGCATATACTTTTAGCCCGCC
>DAHVNW010000090.1 GCA_027319095.1 bacterium
TTGATTTAGATTGTGCTAAATTTAAATCAATAAAGAAAAAATGGTCAGAAAAGGTAGGTCAAATTTTTAAATCTAATGGAAAAAAATGGGACGATAAAACTGAAAAAGAAGTTAAAACAATTGTTGCTGATTGTGTTGTAAAATCTGATTGTAAAGAAATCATCATACCTAAATTAAAGGGACCAATCATAAATTTATCCAAGTTAATTAAGGAAAGAGCGAAAACAAAAAAATAAATAATAAATTGATTTTAAAATAAAAGTAGATTTAAAAACTTATGTTATAGGAATAATCTTGAACATCGCAAGAAAAAATAGGCGTAACAGGATAGATGATAAAATTTTTACTTATCCAAAGATTAATTAAAAATGCAGAGCAAGATATTTTGTCAAATTAGGCTGGTTAAGTTAAAATAGCTCTTATTCGCTTCAGGAGTAAGGGGGTCACTTATTGTTATCGAGTGCCTCTCAATCCATTTTGTGATTTTTGCTCAGTTTTTCTGATTTTAAATCAGGTGGTCATATTATGATTTTTTCCGGCAAAAAAGCAAAAACTGTATATAACAGGATAAAATAAAAGAAACCTAAAAACCGCAAAATACAAGGAAAAGAACCGGTAATGTCGCGTTTTGAATTATCGTTAAATTACCTCTTTTATTCCCCGATCCAGGTATAGTGAAAGTATAGTGAAATTTATAAAAAATAATAAAAAATTACCTCTAAGACAAAAAATATAAAACCCCTTAAATCCAATAGGTAAGCCGGGATGCCCGGTATTGTTAGTTTTCATAAAAAAGCCCGGGCGTAATTCCCAAGCTTGGTGTCGCGGGTTCGAACCCCGTTGCCCGCTCCAGTATTTACGGATTAGAAGCAAAATGCTTTTTCTTCAGGTTTTTATCGGTTTTTCATCCGCCTAAACTATAACATTAATTTTTAGCAATGGTGACATTTCTACTTTGGCAGAAAGGTGACATTTTTATTTTGGCTTGACACATTTATTTACGCCGCTTGAAATTTTTAAAATACGCGATATAATTAAAATAAAGGATAAATAATAATATAAAGAAAAAGGTTGCGGCTATTAGAATTATATTAGCTTAGCTTATATTCCATTTAGTTTTTTTGTATGAATCTTGTAGCGGTAAGCCGCCGTCAGTCAGTTTATTGCTTAACTTTAAGCACATTGGACGTTAATAACCAGTGACTGTGACGGCGGTTTTTTTTGCTTTTATGACGCCTCCTTCTTATATTATGCTTGTTTAGACTATTAAAACCGGAAGAATTCAATTTTGTTATGTTTTCCTATGCAGGAAATTTTCTTAAAAAATGGTAAAATAATTATATTATGGAGTTATTTAACCTTCTTTCCGAAAATAAACCTACGGGAGACCAACCGCAGGC
>DAHVNW010000091.1 GCA_027319095.1 bacterium
CTTTTCAATGCCGCCGTTAATCTTGATTTTAGAACGACCTCGTCGTATTTTCTTTCCTCGTAATCCCCGCCCTCCGAGATATCAGGTCCATAAATTACCGTATATCCCAATCCCTCAAGGTTCTCTAAAGCTAATTTTTCTACATCCGATTCAGATATTATATTACGCATAATTATTTATTACCCTCATCTTTTTCGGAAATTAAGCCTGATTCTTCTAACTCCCCTCCTTTTAAGGAGGGATGGCAGCCGTAGGATGCCGGAGTGGTTTCCGCCTCATTTTTAACCGGCACCCTTATTTTTCCGGACATAAGTTTGGGAAGAAGGGAATCACGAAGAGTGGATAGGGTTTGGATTGACATCCAATTCAAATGAATCTTTTTATATAAAGGTCTAACAATATTAGAAAATAATATTAAAATTTCTTCTGCTGGAATTAATATTTTAATCTTTTGAATGTTTTCATTGTTTATTGCCTGCATAGTTGTTCCATTACAAAAATTATCTTTTTCTAATTCAAATTTATCACTTATAATAAAATTCCATAAATAATAGAGAGAATGCACCTTAACATCTAAACCGGCAAAACCCGTAGATAAAATAAAATTATCTAATTCCCATTCCGAATATGTATCGAAAAACAAAGCTTTCTTGCTATTTTTCATTTTTGCAAACCAGATAGAATTAATTTTTGGCTGCATATTTGCCCTTGAAGGTCTTTGCTTAAAAATAATTTTATTTTTCAAATCAATTATATTTGAACCCTGAACGGAAGCGGTATCCAAATAAATTTTTTCGCCTTCAAAGTTATCTATACCTGTTTTAAGTAAACTTGCAATTATATTATCACCTAAATGTGCAACCACCCACTCCTTGGGAATCTCGCCAAGCTCGCTTTCGACCATTTTTCCGCCGCTCGATTTATAACCTTTTAGTTGTAAAGTATTGAAAACCACACCATCAGCTTTCGACACTTGCTCATCCTTAACAGGAAGAGGATTTAGGGCATTTCCTGCCTCTACCGGAAACTCGAAATCAACAAACCACCGCTTATAGATTGCCTGCGCTATAGCTTCCAGCGTCTTATTCTGCTCCCGCAGAAGTTCTATTTTGTCGTCAATATTTCCTAAAATTATAGCAATTTCTTCTTGTACTGCATATTCCGGCAATAGAAATTCCAAATTCCTTAATGTGCTTGCGGTAAGTTCCTGAAATGTAGAGCCGGACGCTTGTAGTTTAAGATAATCTACGTTGTTTAGTAGAAGATAATAGATAAATTCAGGCGAGAAACCATTTTTAACGATAAGGTTCTTAAAGCCCTGATTAGTAGTAAGTTCGTTTTTAGCAATAGCAAGATAACCTACAGGTGC
>DAHVNW010000092.1:0-1009 GCA_027319095.1 bacterium
CATTTGCCGATTAAATTAGGGTGTACTTCAAATGCCGAAGAAAGTTCGGCAATGGTTCTTTCGTTCTTAATGGCTTCAAGAGCTACTTTGGCTTTAAACTCCTTAGAATGTTTTCTTTTTAATGTTCCCATTTCTAAAAACCCCCGTAAAAAATTTTAGGTTAGATTATTATAATTTTACAATAATTTCGGAATATTTGCATATTCCGAATCCACCTATGAGGGTTGTATTAATTTATGGGTACATTATAGTTTCCAATTCATCTTTGGCAGTTTTTAAATCATTATCGGCTTTCATTATGTAACGGCTTACAAGTTCTTCGTTCATATCATATGGCCAAGCCTTCTTCTATGTCTTAGTCGCAATCAAACGCCATTTTTTAATAATTTATTCAAATCCTTTCTTTCGTATAATAATAAACATATCCAATATATTCGTGCAGGGCTTCGGAGGATATCAAAAGATAGCCTAACTGCGGGAAATAACCGTAGATATTATAATGCATATCGGTTTTAAAATCCGCTGGATACGGGATGATTTTAATTTTGATAGTTTTAAACCTATTGGTTTTATTTTTATTTTTCTTTATATGTTTGACCCAATTAAACAAAAGCATAGCCCTAGGCATATGATAAGCCGAAGTGACGAGAATAATCCGTTTAAAATCCTTTTTTTCGCAAATTTTTAAAACATACCGGGCGTTCTGGTATGTATCGTCGCTTTTATCTTCGGTTATAACGTAACGCTTATCGACTCCGATAGAAACAAGAACGTTTTTCATTGCTTTTGCCAAGGAAAATGTAGAAGTAGCCCGGCCGCCTGAAACTATTATAGGAACATGGTATTTTTTGTATAATTTAAAGCCTTCAAAAAGCCTGTTGAACGTATCGCCGCCAAGAGTATGCCTGTTATACGCGCCGGAAGAAAGAACGACTATAGCCGAAGGCTTTTTGATTATTCTATGCGAAGGCACCGGATAGCTCGTTTCTAAAGGAATTAACAGCATATT
>DAHVNW010000092.1:1019-1289 GCA_027319095.1 bacterium
GCAGATAAATGCAGATTGCCGAAATTAGAGAAATTAAAGGTATAAATAAAAATATGCGTCCTGCGGACTCTGCGGGTTTAATATTTTTTCTCTTTGAAATCGCAAAAGAAAGCAAGGTTATAAGCAAAAACGCAAAAATTATAATCCCTGGCGGAAATAATATAGATTCTATAAGTTTTTTAATGAAAAACATTTACTTCCTCTTCTTTATAACCGTTATAACTTTTTATTTAAGAGTACAATACGTTATTTCTAATCCTGTGCTTCCGA
>DAHVNW010000093.1:0-509 GCA_027319095.1 bacterium
GTCGTTAAAATAAACGTTAAAACCGTTATTTTTAAGAATAATGGCCGCTTTATTCCTAAGCGACGCATTCTGGAACACTCCCCCGCTCATACAGACGTTTTTACATCCGGACTGTAACGCCGCATCCAGGATAATCATAGCAAGAGTATTTATAAACCTTTCAGCTATAAAACCGGCTTCATACAGCTTATCTTTGTCTTTATCTTTGACTTTATTTTTGTCGTTGTTTTTATTTTTATCTTTATAGTCGTTGTTATTTTTGGCTTGAACTATATCGATAATATCGCTGAACATAGGATAATAATCGACCGTAAAAAAATCCTCTTTTTCCCCGTTTTTCTCATTGCGCTTATTATAATAATTATCACGCTTATTATCATAGCGTATTTCATATTTAAAACAGTCATTTTTAGTTATTAAATTAGCTTTAGTAATTGAATTAACCTGCTCTCCTGCGCTTTTGTTTTTGTTTCCGTATTCGCGGCACAAATTTTCTAAATAAACGGCCG
>DAHVNW010000093.1:519-1284 GCA_027319095.1 bacterium
TTAAAGCCGCACAAACATGAAACGGCGTCGAAAATTCTCCCGCATGAAGATGTAAATGGGGAATTTAATCCGTTTTCCCTCATTTTATGAAATATACTTATTTCTTTTTCGGAAAAACCGGTTAAATCGGAAATATTTTTAAAAATATCCGGCAATTTCAATGTACATTTCAATGTACATTTCGATTTAGATTTAATGTAGATATCGCTATATTTATCGTCATTATATTTACCGGCTTTTTTGTCCTCGTTATGCAAAATAGCGGCGATATTTTCCTTTTCCGATAAAACGCCGAACAGAATTTCTGCAAGAACTCTTCCTGGCGATTTAACCGCTTTATCCCCTCCGATAAGCCTGAATTTTTTAAAACTGCCTATTCTTTTTAAATTATCATATTTCCCTTTAAAGAATTCTCCGCCCCATATAGTCCCGTCGTCTCCATAGCCCGTTCCGTCGAAAGCGATGCCGAAAACTTCTTCGTTTAATCCAAGTCCATTTTCAGCCATACATGAGATAACGTGCGCTCTGTGATGTTGGAGAGATATGCCTTTAATATTTTTTTCCCTTGCATATTCTTTAGCCCATTTAGTATTTTCGTAATCGGGATGACTATCGTAAACGACTGCTTCCGGTTTAAAGTCGTAAAATTTTTCAAAATCTTCTATATTATTTTTAAAATTAGTAAATCCGGCTAAGTTGTCCAAGTCTCCGTTATGCTGGCTTAGTACTGCCGAGCCTGCATCTTTTCCGGCGTAAGCTAAGGCA
>DAHVNW010000094.1 GCA_027319095.1 bacterium
GCTGAACTTAGGAAGCGTCCCTTTTTTTATATCCTCAAAATATTCCTCGGCGGGTCTTATTTTATTCCATAAGTTTCTATCTCTTTTGAAACTTTCGAACCATATCACCGGCACCCAGTGATGAACGTATTTATGTGGATTAGGCCAGCCCTGCACGTATATTTTCCAAGAAATCTTGGCTTTTTCGAGCCTGTTAAAAATTGTCGGAAACTCGTATGGTTTTCTCGGCGGAGCATCGGTTATGTGCCCGTTTGACTGCCCTGCTATCTGATAAAGTCTGTTAGGCTGGGTAGGAGCCATAATCGAATGAAAATAGTTCTGGCATAGCGTATAATTCGTAGCATAGTAATAATAAGGCGAAAGGGCTTTTTTCGTGTCGTAGTAACCCATAATAACCCTGTAGTCGTTAACCGGCTGGTTAATCCCGTTTAAAAAATACCCGTCCATTTTACCGTTATTATATATAGTATGGAGCGCTTCCCAAGAATGATTCGGGTCGACATGATTCGGCGTTACGTAACTAAAACCCAAGTCATACGGCTTAACGCTTCCGCCCATTCCGTCGGTTATTCCAAGTTCCCTTACTCTTGCAGGCTGTCCGTTTACGGTGTCGTTCATCATACCAAAGTAGTGGTCGAAACTTCTGTTTTCCTGCATTATTAATACTACGTGCTCCGGTTTTTTATATTTGTTTAACGTGCCGTTTGAAGCATTATCTACGGCGGCATCCGCTTTTTTAAGGTTAATGCCGTTCAAAAATAACCCCGATAAAAGACTTAATCCAGTCATTTTTACAAAATCTCTTCTGTTCATTAATTAGCCTCCTTAAAATCATTATTTTTACATTTATATATTTTACGGCATCTTCTCATTTCAAAAAAAGATTTGTGCGGAAAAGTTTCGCCTTTCCGCATAAACATCCTTATTTCCGATAGGGGGACTGGAGATAAAGACAAAATTTTATATAAATAATATTTTAAATTAAAATAACATTAATTACTTCACGGGATTTACGGCTATAGAGACCCTTAAAAAACCATCTTGTTTTATAATATCGATTGTTTTCACCACCCTTTTTAAATAAATTTTTTTATCGCCGTTTATAATAATTAAATCTTTTT
>DAHVNW010000095.1 GCA_027319095.1 bacterium
GGATAAAACCTATGTTAATTTCGGTAATCAGCGTGCCGAAAAAAAAGAAAGCGGTCATGCATCACAAAAAAAAAGCTGTTCCGGTAAAGAAAATAAAGAAAGTCGTATATAAAAAACCGATAATTAAAAAAATCGCAAGAGTCGTAAAAGCGGTAAAACCAATAAAGGTAAATCAAATTCCGGTAACGTCGCCTATGGCGTCGGTTAATCCTGTTATACAGCAGCCGGCAGTTTATCATGTTCAAACGAAAATACCTGCAAGCGTATTAGATAAATACTTTGCGGAAATAAAATCAAAAATAGTAAATAATTTAGTTTATCCGAGATATGCAAGAAAAGAAGGAATGGAAGGATACGTAAATGTATTGTTCAAAATTTCAAAAAACGGAAACTTGATTTTCGAGAAGATCGAAAAGGGGTCGCAATACGGCACTTTAAATACGTCGGCAGTTAAAACCATAAAGATATCCTCGCCGTTTATTCCTTTTCCTAATGGAATAAAAAGAAATTCGCTGACTTTTTTAATAAAAATACATTTTAAATTAAAACGGCGATAACAGGTAACAGGCGTAAAGCAAGGCAAGAATTATTTTAACAACGACAATTTTAAATATTTTCAAATAACTTATAAATTTAAGGAGGGTTTAAATAATGAACATAATTCATACCATCGGAATACTTTTTGACGGCGGCCCGCTTATGTATGTTATGCTGGTTTTGCTTTTAGTCGCTATTACGGTAATTGTAGAAAGATTTTATTTTTTGCACAGCGTACTTAAAACAGGTTCGTCTTTTAGCGAAGAAATCAAAAGTATTTTAAAAACGGATAACGGACTTAAAAAAGCAAAAGAATACTGCGATGAACATCCCGGAATATATTCTTCCCTTCTTTCAGTAGGTTTAAATAACCTGTGCCTCTCAAAAGACGAAAGGGACGAAGTCCTTACCGAAGAAGCAATGAGGCATACAAAAGAGATGGAAAGATATATGTGGGTTTTGGA
>DAHVNW010000096.1 GCA_027319095.1 bacterium
TAATAGCTAAATATTTAATTCCTGTTTTTTGTCTTTTTGAAGGGCCGGCTGAAATATTTACATTACCTATAGTTAAAGCCTTAAAAACTAAACCGTCTTTTTTGGCTTTCGGAAATAAACTTGCGTCCCTATGCCTTAAATACGTTACTGCGTGCGCCGAACCGGCAAAGACAAAGTTGGCGGAAATAAACAAAATAGAAACAAATAAAAAAGTAAATAATGTTTTTTTCATAATAAAATCTCCTTAATTTATATTAATTAATTTCCCTTTTTTAGTTTTTACGGTTTTAATTTTCTTGTCTTTTTCTTTATCCATATTACTTAAAATTTTTAAATATATTACTTTGAATTTTCTTCACATTTACGGTTTTTATCCCTAATAATTTGTAAATACGTCCTATATTAAGCCCTAAAACCGCCTGATTTTTAATAATAAAATACGGCACTCCGAAAATGGAGAATTTCTGCGCCAAAGCGGTATTATATTCAAGAGTTTTCATGGCATAAGACGACTGTTTAAATTTGGGCGGAATATTACCTGATTTTGTAAGATAAACCTGATTAACCATTATCTTATTGAGCAAAGCTACTTTAGCTTTATTTGATAATCCTTGAGACTTAGTAAAATAATAGAGTTCCATTTCGGTAGAATGTGGATGAATAGACGGCTGCGGTATTAGAAATAAATACCTCGTCATTCTATCCCTTAATCTTTTAGATTCAGTCGTAAGCCTTTCAAATGCCCTGCAATATGGGCAATCTATATTTGCAAATTCTATTACTTTAATATGACCATGTCCTATTTTAATGGCTTTCGATAAATCGACGTATTTTGCTATTTTGGCGGCTTTAGACGCCTGAATGCCCGCCATAGATTCGTTAGTTAAATTCTTGCCGGTATTAGTCCAAATCTGCCCGAATACTAAGAGTTTTTTAGACGGATAGACGTAAACTATCTGACCGTTAGGCATTAAAGCCCCATATAAACCT
>DAHVNW010000097.1 GCA_027319095.1 bacterium
GGCGATATGCACGAGTCCTGAGTCTGTGTCGATATGCAGGGAAGATGCCGCAAGAAGAGAGGCGGCTTCCTTCAGGGTTGTTTTCCCTCTCAGGTTTAAATCGACGCCTTCTATGTCCGAGCCGTTGCCGAGGCCGCCGAGCTGAACGACTGTATAGTCGGGGAATTCATGCTTTAGCAAGCTTACTAGTTCCTGCCATTTTTGGGGCGGATAAGATTTCGTCGACGAGCCGGTTTTTGTTTTAGTATTTTCGTCCCATCCGTCGTGAACGGTTATAAATTTTACGCCTTTCAAATTAAATTTTGCCGTTATCGTTTCTGCAGAATATATATCGATATTAAGTTTAAGCGTGTCGGCAGGGGACGCTATTCCGGCAGTATTGTTAAGGTAAACCGCGCGCGAAAGTCCAATAGCGGTTACGGCGTCAGATAATATGCCTTCGCTGAAAGGACGGGTTTTAATATATTTTTCGAGAGGAGACCGGCTGGTTTTAATGTTTTCGATAATTTTTAAAATAGACGGAAATTTTTCCGATATTTTTTTGCGGCTTAATTCATTAATTTCTTCTTTAATGAAAAAAGTATTTAATTTTAAGTCTATATCGTAAAATTTACGCATAAGCGTATAATCGGGCAAGTTTAAAACACTTCTGACGTTAGGCATGGCCGCCGTAATAAACTTTATGGAGTCGGGCGACCTGTAGAAAACGTCGAAGACTAAATGTCCGTCCGTGCCTTTAGTTACGAAGCCGGTAAAATCCCTTAAAAATCTTATCGCCACTATTGCGTCGCCTATGCCGGCGTTGCCGATATTGACGGCTATATAACATGTATCGTTCGTTCCGTTTCCAAAGTATTTCTTTTTAATCGCTTTGCTTTTTAAATTGGTTTTTATTTTTGCGATAGGAATTATGAACAAGTAGGAAAAAGCATATTTGATAAATCTGCCGAACGGCATGCCGTATTTTAAAAGATATACGATTTTCT
>DAHVNW010000098.1 GCA_027319095.1 bacterium
GTAATATTTATGTCGCTCCGATTCATGCGGGTCATATCGTCAAATTAAGCCGCTCCTTAAAAATCTTAAAGGTATTTCCTGCGGGAAAATCGACTTATACCGTTGCTTTGAATAAATCTGGCGATATTTATGTCGCAAACTTTTTAAAAAAGGGCACGATAACGGAATTATCTCCGCAGGGCAAAATTATATCCGTTTTTAAGGCGGGAAATAAGCCTGAAGGCATGGCAATCGGCAAAAAAGGCAACATTTACGTGACGACATACTATACCGACGAGGTAATGAAATTTACAAAAAACGGAAAATTTATAGGCAAGGTTTATTTAAAAGGCAATCCTTACTCCATCGCTTTAAGCACCACTGGTACAATGTTTATCGCATGTATAAATTCCAACTATGTTTACAAGTTGAACCGCCGTGGGAAAATACTTAATAAGTTTAAAACCGGCAAGTGGCCTAATTATGTTGCCATCGATAAAACCGGCAACGTCTGGGTGTCGGATGCCGGTTCGGCGGAGGTAACGGAGATTAAAAATATTACGAAGGGAAGACAATTTTTTCCATATAAAGGTCCCGTTTGGGAAACGAGTTTTTAAAAAAAGGAAGGAAGTCACCCTGCCTTAGGCGCTAAAAAATTTGCCTTGACTTAGGTAGAGTAGCAAAGTTATTTCAGGTTACTTAATTAATATTAATTTAACTAAACTTATCAAAATGGGGGATGAGATGAAAGGATTTACTTTTTTTGCAAAGAAAACCAAAATTATTGGACTTGCAATGCTTTTTGTGTTTTTAATTGGAACTGCTTTCTCATTATCGGGTTGTGGAAGCGGTACAACAGGCGGAACTTTCGTTTCGCCGGAATTTGCCGTAGTAACAAATAGCGGTTCCGGTAGTGTTTCGACTTATTCCATATCTAACGGGGTGCTTTCGTCTGCGCCGGTTGCCACTACCACAGCAATATCCGGTTCAGTGCCCAGATGGG
>DAHVNW010000099.1 GCA_027319095.1 bacterium
TAGCCGTAACGAAACAGATTATTCAAATTATGGATTCCGTAAAGACCGGATTTTAAAGATCTTTGCATCCCTGATATAAACTTATACAAAACTTTCAAAAACAGGAGGCTGATAGTAAATGGATTTACGAAAGATTACCAGAAGGGACTTCATAAAAAGCACGGCTCTTTTCGCGGGCGCTGCCGCGATTAATCCGGTTAATCTCTTAAAGTTTAAGCCCGTGGGCAACCTTACCATAATGTGGAACTCCGATTCGCACGCCCATCTCAAGCCCGTATTATACCGCGAGCCTTCCGTCAATATCGGCCCCCGCGCAATGAACGGCAGGCCGGGACACCTTGTCGGCGATTCTTTCAACCTTTACTACGATATAAACCCCGGTTCCGCAATGGATTATTTCTGTTCATATAATAATTTCGCAAAGCATGCAAATCAGTACGGCCCTATGGGCGGTTACGCGCATATGGCAGCCGTCTTTAATAAAATAAAGGAAGAAAGGCACGGCAAGACGATAATGCTCGATACGGGGGATTCGTGGCAGGGAACGGGCATAGCCCTCCTTACGAAGGGAAAAGCCGTATGCCGCGTCCAGAATGCCATGGGTTACGACGCAATGACAGGGCACTGGGAGTTTACTTACGGCAAAAAGCAGCTTCTCGAAAACATAAAAAGCCTTAATTTTCCGTTTATTGCCCAGAATGTTACCAACGCTACATGGGGCGGACTTATCTTTAAGCCCTACATTGTCAAGGAAGTCAACGGTTTAAGAGTGGGCATCATCGGACAGGCTTTTCCTTATGTTCCGTTAGCGCATCCGGCGCATTTCGTTAAAAACTGGGATTTCGGAATAAACACCTCTCATGCTCAAAAGATGGTCGATGAATTAAAAAATAAAGAAAAAGTTGATTTAGTTGTCGTCCTTTCACATAACGGCCTCGAAGTGGACAGAAAGTTCAG
>DAHVNW010000009.1 GCA_027319095.1 bacterium
CGAACAGGCGTTTATCGAGAAATTCGATACCCCGCTCTTTTTTGCTCCAGGCTGGCGTTGGGGCGATACCGTCCTTCCCGGCGAAAAAATAACGATGGAGCATGTATACGGATGGTACGGCACTACGTATCCGGAAGTCTATAAGACCCTTCTTACCGGCAGGCAGCTTTTACAATCCCAATTGAGCGTTTTAAGCGACGTATTCGCAAAAGACCCATATCTGCAAATGGGAGGCGACGCTACGCGTGTTTCCAATTCTAAATGGCATGTAAAAATAAACGAAACGACGAACGACAGGATAAAATCGTGGGAGATTAAAGGCAAGCCGTTAGACTTAGATAAAAAATACCGTGCCGTTTCGACCGGAGGCAAAATGCAGAATATGAACGCCTCGGACAAAGGTCTTACAAAATATAAGGCGAGCGACGTAATAGCCGAATACATAAGAAAGAGCGGCAGCGTTAAAGCCGTCAAAACTGAAGACGTTATATACAGGCATTCTAGGACGGCGGGTTAGTTTAATATTGGGAAAATAATCGATAAATGTGCTATATAGCTTATAATAATTATAATTATAATTAAGGAGATTAAAAATGAAAAAGTTTAGTTTATTTTTAAGCTTATTAATGATTGCCGCAGTTTCAATTTTATTTTTTTCGTCCGTGTCTATGTCTTACGCTTTAAAGTATGGCCCATCGTCTTACAGTTCCTATCCTGCATATTATAATACCCATCCGTTGCCAACTCCGGAATTTTTTAAAAATAAGGTTTTAAAGATGCTGGTTGAAATCGATTATCCAAATCCGAAGAGATGGAATTATGCAATAGCCGTCATCTCTAATGTTATGAAAGCATTCGGGTATAATTCGCTTAAATATAAAATTGAGCTTGTTGCATTCGGCGCCGGTTTAAAAATGGTAATGCCAAAATTCGATAAGAAAAATGAAGCTGTTCTAGAAAGTTTAGTCACCTATGGACTTAAAATACGTGGTTGCCACAATACAATGTTAAAGTTTCATCTGACGAAAAAAGCGCTTTTTCCTTTCGTTAGGGTTGTTCCGGCCGGCGTACTTGAAGTTGCTAAAAAAGGGATGCAGGGCTATGTGCTTTTGAAGCCTTAACATAAGGCATAAAACAACCTACAATTTCGGAGGACAAAATGAAAAGATTTAGCTTAATCGTTTCGGGGATTTTCTTGGTTATCCTATCATTATATTTTTTCGGAAGCTATTTTTTTAATAATAAAATTGCTTACGCAAAGGGAAAATTAAACAAAAAAATGATTGCCGAAAAAAAAATACGGGCAGGTTTAAAGTTAGGGAAAGCGGAATTTTATAGTACCAGGCTTGGAACAAATGCCCTTTCTTGCGCTAAATGCCATGTTTACAGTATCGGTACCTATATTCCAAAGGTCGGCAAGGTAGTTAGAAGTTTGGCAGGAGTTGCGGCTGCTTTTCCAATATTCAATCCAAAGACCCATCAGGTTATTACGCTCGGAGAAAGACTAAACATGTGTATCAGGGGCGCCCTTAAGGGGAAACCGCTCAGCGGACAGAAGCTTAATTACCTCACTCTTTATGTAACGTTTCTGAGCAATGGATATAAAATTAAAGGATACAATGCAAATCCTGCCCCAGTGTATTCTAAAGCCTCCGACGCGCATCCTAAAACCCTTAGTCAGGCCTTAACGCTTGGAAAGCATTATTACGATACTCCTCTCGGAGCTTCCGATTTTAGTTGCGATTCCTGTCATCCAGGCGGCGGAGCGGGCGTTCTGGGCGGCAAGCCGACCAAGCCGGTAATAGGCCACGCCGTTTATTATCCTACATATAAAAAATGGGGCAAAATTATAACCATGCAGGACCAGTTTAATCACTGCATATACACCGGGGAAACGGGGTTTAAAAAGAAGATAGGCTCTAAAACATGGAGGTATCTTGATTTATATGTCTATTCGCTCTCGAAAGGTTATAAAATAAGCGTTGGAAAATGATTAAATATAGGTAAATTGCGTACTGCAGTTATTAAAAAAACGGGATAGGAGAATAATAATGAATAAATATTTACTTAAAAATGGTTTGTTGAATTTTAAAACGGCTTTCATCGTTATGGCGCTGGTTTTAATATATTTTAGCGGCAATGCTTACGCATATAAAAAGATACAGGCGCTTCCATATTTTAAAAATAAGACCATGAAAGTTGTAATTCAAATAACCCAAAATAGTCCCGCAAGATGGAAGCTTGCCCTCGGAAATGCCGCCAAGGTCGTTCAAATTATGAGCGCTCACGGTATCAACTATAAAGTCGATATAATAGCGTACGGTCCCGGGCTTAAAGTATTTATGAAAAAATACGATAAAAAATTTTATCCCCTGCTTCAAAGTTTAAGCGCTTACGGAATTAATCTTGTGGCATGCCATATGACGATGCTTGCCATGCATATTCGCGAGAAACAGCTTTTCCCTTTTGTCAATGTGGTATATCCCGGCGCGGTTGCTTATATTATTAAGAAAGAAATGCAGGGATACGCTTATATAAAACCGTAAAGGAAGATATTTGTTTTATAAACCTGAACGGAACGGCCAAATTAAATGGCAGGGCATATAGCAAAACAAATTAATTCTAAATTATAATAATATGGAGTAGATTATGGAAAAGGTTATTAATACTTTTATTGTCATGGTCGCCGTCATAATTATGGCTAATTTAGTTGCTGCTTCTTTGGCATCGGCAAGCACGAACGGCGAAGGGATTTCCGTATATTTAAAAAAATACTATCAAAGTCACATGCGTAAAATCAGGGGATGGCATAACGTAAATGGAACAAGGACATATTTTACAAATACATCTACTAAGCCGGTGTTTACAATTGGGGCTAAGCCTGTTCGCGGTAAAGTTTATAAAGCGCTTTATGTTATAGATGTAAACAAAAGGGCCGTAATGAAGAAAACTATTAATAATATTAAGAATTTATTAAATGACCCAAGAGTAAAAGGACATATAAGAGTCGAACTTCTTGCATTCAGTCCAGGCGTCCATATTTACTTCAAGAGAAACGGTTTTAAGAATGCCCTCTTAGAGTTAAAAAAAGACGGGGTTGAAATTGCCGAGTGCGCCAATACTTTATATGAACTTCATATCCCGCCTTCAAAACTTTATTCCTTTGTAAAGATGGTTCCATCGGCCCAGGGTGAAATAGTTATAAGGGAAGCCGAGGGGTGGGCTTATTTAAAACCGTAAATCGTTTTATGGGGCGGGGCAAATTATATAATTTCTAAACATAAGATTAAGATTAAAATTATGCGGAGGAAAAAATGAAAAAATTAACGAGGTTATTGGTTTTTTTAATTGTAGTTACGGGAGGGGCGTCTTTGCTTTTAGCCGGCTGCGCCAAAAAACCGTCAAAACCTGTCCCTGCGCCAAAAGTTGCGAAGCCTTCCAAGATAACCGTGAAAAAGAAAGTGAAAATAAAAAAGCCGCTTTTAACCTCCGTTTCTTATCACGGGTTTTTTAATGATAAGGTGGTGAAGGTAGTTTTTCAGGTTTCGTCTCCAAATCCTAAAAGATGGAAGGTGGCGCTGGGAAACATGAACGATATTATATGGGAGCTCCATTATAATCCTAAAAAGTATAAAGTGGTTTTTGTAGCTTACGGTCCCGCCGACAAAATGTTTCTTAAAAAGAACAATAGGCTGATTCCCCTTATAGAAAAACTTTATAAGCACAAGGTAAGATTCGATGTTTGTCACGTGGCGATGATTAAACTCGGTATTAAGCCGGATGAAATTTTGCCCTTCGTTCATATTACCCCGGACGGTTTTTATGCTATTATCCATTACGAAATGATGGGATATTCTTACATAAAGCCGTAAAATGGATATACGTATAAAATTGCATATCTTTCTGCTTGCGCATAGTTTAATGCCGCATCAAGCATATTTTTAATGAATCCCCCTCTTAAATCGGGGATTCATTAAATTTAAACGGGTATCGCTATTTGCATTGGAATGACTCGTTTTAAAGCTAGATAATTAGGTTTAGATTTCATTAAACTATCTTAGCTATTTTTTCCTTGACATAAATTATATCGCTACGCTATAATTAATACGAATGTTCGTTTTAATTTAAATTATGAACAAAAAAATAAAAAAATCGGTAAAAACGAAAATATTCGAGTACTGCATAGAAAATTTTTCTAGAATAGGCTATAACAACGTTGGGGTCAGAAATATATCGGAAGGAACAGGATTAAGTATAGGGGCTATATATTACTACTTTCCGTCTAAAGAAAAAATCGCGAGATTTTTATACGATACGGCTACCGAGCTTATATTGGAAAATATTAAAAAGTCGGTTGGCGAAGCACGCGGCGACGAGGAAGTTATAAAATCGATTATAGTCGAATTATTCAGATTGACGGAAGAAAGTCCGCGTCTTATGGAGTATGCGCTGTATGTCAAGCACAAGGATTTTTTGCCGGATGTTCTACCCGTGTGTTCTTCGAAACCATTTGAATATATCAAAAGTTTTATGAGAAAAAAAATCGAAGAAGGCGTTTTCGAGGATATGGATATAGTGGTCGCCTCTGCTTTGGTTATGGGGCCTATTATCAGGATAGTCCAATTGAGATTGGATAATCTATTGAAAGACGATATAAGAAAATATGCGGTTCCCATTTTTGAAGGCATCATTAAATCCACTTTCAAAAAGGTCGCAAATAAAAAAATAAGTAAATAAAGATAAGGCGGAGTTTTTAAGTGCGGCCAAAAAGGTTTTTATTCTATTTACGGAAGTTGTTTCCGCGGATTTTGCCGGTAATGTTTTTATATAGTTTATTTAGTAATCTTTATTTATACCTTAATTTAAAATTAATTTAAATTTATCAATGGAGGATATTAAATGGCCGAAGAAAAAGATTTGGAAAATGTAAAACCTGACGAAACGCTGGACGTGATGGGCGAGACCTGTCCTATTCCGGAAACTATGGCGCACAAAAAACTAAAAAAAATGTCGGTAGGAAAGGTTCTCGAGGTTTACACCGACCACTCAGCAGCCGTGGAAAATTCTTTCCCTTCCATGCTTAAAAAAATGAATTACCCTTATTGCGTCAAACAAACAGCCCCGGGGGAATATACAATTAAAATAAGAAAAACATCGTAAAACCTGGTTTAATTTCAATTTTAGATCTGTTATTTTAAATTAATAATAATTCAAGAGGAATTTAACATGAATCCTTATTTTCTCGAGTATTCTTTAGTTGGAATCGCAGGATTGCTTTTCGGCGCGGCGTTGGAACGCGGAAGAATGTGTTTTGTTCTCGCTACGAATAACATAATAACGGCAGGCGATACAAAAATTTTAGAAGGCATTTTGTGGGCATTTGGAATATCAGTACTGATATTCGGCGCAGTAGAATCTCTTGGAATAATACCTGTTCAAGCAGCGGTTCAAGGGGTTTTTCCATCAGGTTGGTACGACCTTGTCGGAGCCCTTTTTTTCGGATTCGGCATAGGGCTATGCGGCGCATGTATGAGCGGGCTTATATTCAGGGCATCGTCCGGTTTTACTCAAAACTGGATGCAGTTGTTCGGCATACTCATAGGCACGATTTTTTTTGCGTTTATAATCTTTCCTATGACTAATTTTTTATACTGGATTTTACATACTATACCTTGGCTCGGTATTAAACCGGGGCTTTCGGATTATATACCTCACGAATGGTTCGGCAAAGCGGTGTGGGGTCCTTTTGTAGTAGCGTTAATTTTCGGCGGCTTTTTTATGTTGTTTGGACTGTATTTGACGAAAAGAAGGTTTAAAAAAATCGGAGAGGAAAGAGGGGAAAAAAATTATAAAGAACCCGTTATAACCTGGAATATGCTTAAGTTTAAAGAACCGTATTCACCGAGGCTTGGAGGATTATTATTTGCTGTCATCGCGATAATTGTTTTATTCGCTTCTTATTATACTGTTCATAAGGTAGCCTACCTGGGCGTGACAACCCCCTACGGTAGTTTTGACACATATCTTCTATCCCCGTTTATAAACCTGTATAACGTGGTAGGACCTTATAAAGCCTCGTTCCTGCCTAAACTTTCCTCCAACTGGTTCCAGATAGTTCCAGTTGCAATACCGATGACACTTATGGTATTATGCACGTTTGCAGGGGCGACCATTACCGCTATTTTGGGCGGCGAGTTCAAGTGGAGGGTCCCTCGAAGAAAAATGATGTTCCTGCAAAATTTTATAGGAGGCGTTTTTACAGGGGTTGGAGCAAGAATTGCGTTGGGCTGTAATATAGGAACATTATGGAGCGGATTCCTAATGTTTTCGTGGGCAGGAGTTTTGTTTTTGCCGACGCTGGTACTGGGAATGTATCTTGCTCTCAAATTTCAAGAACTTGTATGGTGAAAATGCAGGAAGTATTTTTATTTATAACGATTTGTTAAACTATGTTAATTTAATTTTTATTAATTAAAAGAAAAAGGGGGATTAATCCGCAATGGCTAAGAAAAAAAATCATAACTGGTGCGGGATATTGTTTATAGCCGCATATGGGGTGTTTACCATATACGTTTCGCGTATTCTAGGCTACCTTAATAAGGGCAAGGTTATAGGAAAGCTTTCGGGAACGGCTCTTGGCGGAATAAAAGAAAGTTTTGTATTATTCGGTATAATTTTTATTCTTGCGGCCGTCATTTTATTCTTTAGGGAATATATTTATAAGAAGGGCTTTGAAGAAGCGGTAGATACGGAAAAAGGGGTCGCTCCGCATTATTTTAAAAAATAGCCGATAAACGGTTATTAATACAAATACGTAAAAATAAAATCGGGAGAGATAAAAAGGTGAGAAACGAAGTACAGCGCAAGTTAATCGCATTGTTAATAACAACCGATAAATACAAAAATCACATAGAAAATATCGTAAGTTCCGCCGTTAAATCCGGTTGCGAGGTAAGGTGTTTTATAATGGACGACGGTGTTAATCTGCTCAACGACGAAGATTATGTCAGCAAGTTAAAAGAATCGCATGCCGGGGTTTCGCTGTGCGAGTATTCGTGCGAGGTAAGAAACGTAACTAAAAAAGTGGACGGTTTTACTTATGCATCCCAGTATGAAAATGCCAGTATGATGAACGATTTAGAACTTTCCGACAGATTGCTGGTCTTTTAAAATTTATTCATAAGTTTTTACATATTATTTATTATTATGAGGTATAATTAATTATGGCAAAAAAAATTGCGGTTCTTGTCCGCGAAAGGCAGGCGGAAGCGCTCAGGATGTCCGGAGGCTTAACATTGCTCGACGACGAGGTTCATGTTTATATTCTCGATAGAAAACTTGAGAAAAATACCGTTATAGATAAGCATCTCGATATGGTGAGGAATATGCTTGAGTTACCGATTTGGACAAATTTTAAGGATAATGATAATCTGTTCGATTATATAAGCGACGAAGATTTATCCAATAAATTGCTTGATTACGAAATTGTTATTCCATACTAAAATCGAAATTCCGGGAGGTTTAAAAAATAATGAAAATACTGCATATTCTCAAAAGAGAGCCGTCGGATACCGAAAAAAAAATTATCGACGTCCATTCGAAGTCTAACAAAGTCAGTATTGTCAGGCTTTATGAAGAAGGCGGTTTTACTTACGACGATTTAATTAAAAAGATAGGCGAAAGCGAAAAAGTATTTTGCTGGTAATAAATATTAAAATTTTAAATTAAAAAAGGAGAAAAAATGAAGAAGATTATTTTTTTAAGCCTCTTTTTTTTACTGGTTTCAAGCGGCATATCTTATGCCCAAGGAATGACTGGCGGCAGTAAGGGAGCAGGCTCTCTTGGAACCTTTAACAGTGAGTTGGCAAAAAAAGCATACAATGCTCTAAATCCGCGGCATATAGGTGCAAAGCCTAATGCAGCTGCCGTGGTAGGCGTGTCGCAGATAATGGCCCCCGTTCTTTATAAGGAATATGTCGTAGAGCATAACCCTAAACATTACTACCTTTTAGATGTAAGGGAACATGTTGCATTCGTAAAAATGGGACATATTAAAGGGGCACATAATATACCTATTCAGGTTCTTTTTATGCCGAAATATTTAAAAATGCTTCCGAAGAACCGCACTATTATTTCGATATGTTACGTTGGACAGTGGGAGTCTATGGCGGCGTCGCTGTTAAAAACAATGGGTTACCATGTGCTGATTCTTAGATTTGGCATGTCTTCATGGAATCCAAAAATAGATTTGCTTCACAGAAATAAGGTAGCGTTCGGAAATTTTCCTTTGGCGCATTAACCAATAAAAGTCGTGAAACGACTTAATATAATATTTAAATGTGAGGAGGTGAGAATTACAATAATGAAAAGGTCAATCATTAGCATGCTTTTTGGAGTTGCGGCTGTCTTTATGCTTTCCATGACTTTAAGTTTTGCGAATAGCGGGAATTTATATGCCTATAATGCAGGAGCCGGAGTAGCAAATATAAGCGCAAACCTGCATAGAGGCGCGAATGCCGGTTACTTAAGCGGTTCTAAAAAATCCAACAAGAAGAAAAAAGGCAGTTCAAAATCTACGTTAAAGAAAATGGGAGCCGGTTGCTTATAAAATTATAATTTGCACAGGCTTACTCTTAACAAAGAGTAAGTTTTGGTGTCAATTTTATTTTACATAAAGCTAAGTTGCGGATATTATGTTTCGTATATACTTTGCCTGGCATTTATAAGGATGAAGTCTTTATTTATGCCAGGCAAAGCGGCTTGTTTTTTAACGCTAAAAATTGAAAAAGATTAAAGCATATAATATAAAAAATGCCGTTATTTTAGAAGCGGCTTGTCCTATCATTTAAATCTTACACAATTTTATAGACTTTAAATCCCGATATTTAAATTGTTTAAGGTTTAGGTTTAAAAGGCGGGAGATTTATTCTATCCCTTGCTGACGTCTGCAATTTAAACTCCTTCAAATAATAAGTCCTTAAGAGTTATTTCCGGTCAAAGCTTCTTGATAAATGATAATGCTTTTGTGTAATATAATTATATATATGGAATCAGAAAAAAAACTCATACTGCACATATGTTGTTCTCCCTGCCTGATGTATCCCTATGCGGTAACTTCCCAAAATAATAAATTTAATAATGTTATAGGATATTTTTATAACCCTAATATTCATCCGTATAGCGAATATTTAAGGCGGGAAGAATCGTTAAAAAAGTTTTCAGATGCCGTCGGGTTTAAAGTAATTTACGAAAAGAATTACGATATGGAGGAATTTATAAGAAACGTGGCGTTCAGAGAAGAAAACCGATGTTATTATTGCCTCGGCAACAGGCTTGAAAAGGCGGCGGCGCTTGCCCGTTCGTCCAAGTTCACCCATTTTTCGACGACGCTTTTATACAGTAAGCATCAAAAGCATGATTACATTAAGGAAGTCGGTTGTAGCTTAGAAAACAAATACGGAGTGAGTTTTTATTACGAAGATTTCAGGAAAGGCTATGCCGAAGGTATAAAACTTTCTTATGAACGAGGTTTGTACCGCCAGGGCTATTGCGGCTGCATTTATAGCGAGAAAGACAGGTTTTATCGTTCTAAAAATAAAAAGTTTTCATAAAAATCTCTTTATTTATTTTTTTGGTTAGGCATGATGATGCGGCAGGTTTTTTTAAATAAAAAGACATTTTAAATAAGGGTAAACAATCCAAATACCGATTTAGAAAATATTTATAATCCCGATAAGTTTAATATTAAATAATACTGCTATAAAATAAGTTTCTAAAATAGTGATTTGGTGATAAGATCAATAAAGATAATTGTTATAATGGACGATATAATATATAATTTACAATTAAATTCAAATTTATTATTCTCTTATATCGAGTTTGTCTTAAGCGGGAAAGCGGCCGTTCAGAAAATAATATGTCCGCGGTTAATAAATGCAAAAATAAAATAAAATAAAACAGGAGGATATACCTTATGAGAACAAAGAAAAAATTCGCGGCAATTTTAATTCTTTTAGTTTCTGTTTTTTTGGTTTCGTCTTCGCTTAACGGTTGTGCCACTTCAAGGACGACCGCCGCAAGCGGAACTACAGGCGCGCTTTTTGGAGCCGGAACAGGTTTTGTTATAGGAGCGTTAACCGGAGGACCGATAGGCGCGATAATCGGGACTGCGGCAGGTTTATCGATAGGCTATGGGGTCGGTTACGTTACCGGAAAATACGTTGTTACCCGCGAAGGACGGATTAGGGGCTTATCTGCGTTAAACATTCCTTATAAACTTGCGAGCAACGAGTTTATATACGACCCTTCAAGCAGTTTTAAAATAAATTTTAATAAAATAAAAGGCGTATTAATATCCAATTTAAAAATATTTACCGTCCCTAAATCAGTTAAATCTGGCGGCAAGGTCAGCTTAGATATGGAATACGATGTACTCGGTACCTCCGTAAGCCTTAAAAATTCATCTATAAATGAAACCCGCATACTGGAAGGGATTAACGGAAAGGTTTACTATTCGCATACTTCGGCTACCGATATTTCCGCGGAGGGGTTTTATAAAACTGCTCTTTCCGTGGCGATTCCAAAAAATAATACGCCAAAGATTTATATTTATGAAGCGATAGTTAAAGTGAATAATGTTATTACTGCATTAAGCTCAAAATTAATAACAGTGGAGTAAAATAATCGGCAAAATAAACAGGCTATCTTTTTTTTATACTATGTTCCGTTCCGTTTAAAAGCCTTTTTATGTTTGGCGAATGTTTGTAAATTATTATTAATGATATGGTCGCCGCCGCCGCGGCCATATAAATGTTTTTTAACATATAAAAAATTAAAAACGGCATAAAAAATGCACTTATAATCGATGCAAGCGAAACGTATTTGGAGAAAAATAATATTGCAGCGAATATTATAAGAGCAATTAGGACGGCTTTCGGCGAAATGGCTAAAAATACGCCAAGACCGGTAGCGACCCCCTTGCCGCCCTTAAATTTTATATATATGGACCAGCAATGGCCGAGGACTGGAACTATAATTATAAAATACAAAAAGTTAGGAAAATGAGCTGGCGGAAAAAGCCTCACTACAAAAAAAACAGGCAAAAACCCTTTAGCTGCGTCTACTGTAAGAGTAATAAGACCGAATTTTTTACCTATTATCCTTGAAATGTTAGTTGCTCCAAGATTGCCGCTTCCTTCCTTAGTCAGGTCGGCAATTCCTTTTAATCGTGCAATTATTAGAGAAGTCGGAAAACTGCCGATTAAATAAGCCGCCGCTAAATAAAATATTTCCCGTAAAATGGCCATTCCTTCCTATTATAAAGTAATGATTTAACCGATTTTTTGTCCGCAATAAGGGCAAAATTTAAGTCCCGGTATTAAAGGTATTTCCATTCCGCATTTTCCATTTGGGCATATTTTATTCGATTCCAAACTATTTAATTTATTAGTTACCGCATTGCTTAATTTATCTATAAATTTTTCGAATTTCTTTTCGTCCCCTTTTTTAAAATTCTTAGTAATTTCGTAGATTAAAATAGTATCGCTTTCGAGCCTTTTTTCTAAGTTTTTTTTATTTATATAGAAGTATACCTTAAATTTGTTAATTTCTTTTCTTGTTACTATATCTTCGTCGATAAATTTTTTAAAGCTCTGGCTTATTATGGAAGGAGCGAGACCGGTTTCTTCCTTGACTTTTTTTGTAGTAATAGGCTTTTTTTCGCTGTTAATATAGTATTTTATAATCATTGCGTAAACCATAAATTCGGACGGCCCCATTAATTTTAGTTGAAAGTTTGTAATGAGATACCTGCTTGTCCACAAAGCAAGGGCGATATAGTAGAATTTTTCGTAATTGTTAGATTTCAACAGGAATTCCTGAATGTTTTTTTCCTGAATGTCGGTTATAATTTTATTATTTTTTAAAAGATTGATAGTGCCTTTTATTAAATTGTCTATAATCCCCGTATCGGAATCCGTAAAACCGCAGAATCGCAAAGAAATAACGTTGATTTCGTTGAATTTTTTAAGTTCGGAGTAAGGAAGAATGTAGTTGGTTTTTCTTTTATCTTCGTTAAGGGTAGATTTTTTAATAAGTTTTTCGTCCTGCAGTTTTTTAAGAACGGTGGCAAGATGAGGAGTTGAAACGTATAATCTGTTTAGTTCTTTATAAGAAACCGTTATGCCCTTTTTTTCGAATTCTTTTTTATCCTTGACCGCCGAATGGGTATATTTATATGCAAAGTATCCGAAAATTGTAAATTCTATATCGGACAAATATGCTATGTCTTTATAATCGCTCGGGATATTGGTTATCGTGTCTTTTATTAATTTCCCCCTGCTTAAGAAGAAAAGAGAGAAAAGAATATATAGTTTTGCTTGCAGAGTTTTCATTTTTTAAGTCCCCTTAATTTTTTATTATTAATCATATTAATGGTATAAAATTTAAAAATAAATAAATTAATTTTAAATAATTTAGTAATACATATATATTTTGATTATAATATTTTCTTTTGTTAATGTAAAGAAAAAATTGAATTTCTTTAAAATATGTAATAAAATAACAAAATGAACGATATTAAAAATCATTTATCTGAGCTAAATTTTTTTATCGAAAAATATGGGACGTCTATTAATAAGGAAGCGATAATAAAAGAAGATATTTTAAGACTGGGAATTTCCTTTGAAGATATTTTGAGTAAGGAAAATTTTTCAAGCAAATCGTATTTCATTTTTTCCTTCAATGTAGATAACGACGGCGATGTAATAAATAAAAAATTTCCAGAAGAGATTGCCTTAGAAAACGGTCCATATAATTTAAGGAGGACGGTTCTTTCGGTCAGAATTAATAAAAGTTCTCCATATAAGGTAAAATTTGATTCAGAATCAGGCGCTCATAAGCTTTTTCTCGGCGAAAATTTTATAGCCGGCGTTTCCTTCTCTCCCGAAAAGTCTTATATGCTTAAAAAGACGGAATCTGGAAAATCGGTAAGGGATGTCGCGCCCACGATTGAATGGGGGTATTTAATATATCTTGCGGTTTTTAGAATGTGCCAGTATTTTGATAACAATACCGAATGTCTTTTCTGCGACATGAATTCGAATTATTTAATTCAAAAAAAAGCGAACAAAAATTATTCCGCGGTAAAATCGGTCGCCGATATTATAGAATCGTTAAAGATAATAGAATCTTCAGAAGACTCGGAAGCGGGAGCATATACTTTAACCGGCGGGAGCATAATAGACGATATAAAGTTTAAAGGAGATACCGAAGTAGATTTTTACGTCAGGTTTATCGAAGCGATAGAAGAAAATTTTCAGGGAAAATGGATAAGTAAGGTCGTCGTACAGGCGCATACGGCAAAAAACCTTAAAAGGCTTAAAGATGCAGGAGCATATATTTACCATACCAATTTTGAAGTATGGGATAAAAATCTTTTTGAAAAAATTTGTCCCGGAAAGTCGAAATTTATAGGCAGGGACGAATGGATTAAGAGAATAGTCGATGCCGTAGCGGTTTTCGGAGAATATAAAGTAATTCCTAATTTCGTAGCCGGGATTGAGCTTTGCAAGCCTTACGGGTTTTCGGACGTTAATGCTGCCGTCTGCTCTACCGCGGAAGGACTTGAGTTTTTTATGTCTAAAGGCGTTATCCCAAGATATACTACATGGTGTCCCGAAAAAACCAGCGGATTGGGAAAATTAGGAAATTCTTCTGCACCTTTGGAATATTACGTAAAACTTCTTCTTAAATGGCACGAGCTTCATTATAAATATAACCTTCCTATTCCCGAAGGTTACGGCGCCGCTGGAGCCGGAAGAGCAGAGTTTTCCGTCAGCGCATTTATGGATGCTTTTAAGGTTGCAACATCGCAAAATTTATGATATTATTATATAAATATTAATATATTAATATAATTAAAATAGACGGGTGACCTAATTAAATTCAATGACCAATAAAAAATAAAAAATTAAGAATTCAAATAATTAAATAAATTAAAAAGAGAGGTTTTTATGGCTAACGAAAACAATAGAAACGGAATGGACGGAAATAGAGACTATTACGAAGAGGAAGCAGATTCCTGCGGGTGCGGCGGCGGAGATGAACACGAGGGTTCTTCCTGCGGATGTGGCGGCGGAGATGAACACGAGGGTTCTTCCTGCGGATGTGAAAGAGGGGACGAAGGGCATGAACATGGAGGTAAGAACCCGTTTGACGACCAGACGCCGATATCTGGAGTGAAAAACATTATTGCCGTAGCAAGCGGTAAAGGAGGCGTAGGAAAATCTACGTTCAGTGTTAATTTAGCGATTACGCTGGCGAATAATGGAAAAAAAGTCGGGCTTTTAGACGCCGATCTTTATGGCCCCAGCGTTCCTACAATGATGGGAATAAATAAAAAACCGGATCTTACAGATAAAAACAAAATAGTTCCCTTAGAGAAGTTCGGTATCAAACTTATGTCGCTTGGATTTTTAATTCCCGAAGATGCGCCGGCTATATGGAGAGGACCGGTAGTAATGCAGGTTATAACCCAATTCTTAAAAGACGTTGAATGGGGAGAGATAGATTTTCTCGTAGTTGACCTTCCTCCAGGGACCGGCGATATACAGCTTACCTTAGTTCAGACCGTTCCGATAAATTT
This sequence comes from bacterium, assembly GCA_027319095.1. Taxonomy (GTDB): domain Bacteria; phylum SZUA-79; class SZUA-79; order Acidulodesulfobacterales; family Acidulodesulfobacteraceae; genus Acidulodesulfobacterium_A. The sequence continues at coordinate 14,645 of DAHVNW010000009.1, forward strand.
TGCGATAGTCGTATCGACCCCGCAGGATATATCACTTATAGACGCAAAGAAAGCCCTTGGCATGTTTGATAAAGTAAACGTGCCTGTTTTTGGAATAGTCGAAAATATGAGCTTTTTTTTATGTCCGCATTGCAATAAGCGCTCAGATATATTTAAACACGGCGGCGCAAAAGCGGCGGCGGAAAAATTAGGCGTAAATTTCTTGGGGGAAATACCGATAGTAGAAGATATTTGCAAGCTTTCGGATATGGGAGAGCCAATAATGACGAAAGATGTTCATCCAGAAGTGCAGTCGGTTTTCAATAAGATATCCGACTCTTTAATTTTGAGGGCGGAACAAAGGGTATAAAACTAAAGAGCATAAATTAAATAAAAATTATCAAAATTTTATTAAGGAGGAATTACTAAATGGCTTCAGAAAAAGTTGCAGCTTTTACGGATTCAAATTTCGATGCGGAGGTTTTAAAATCGGACAAGCCGGTGCTTGTGGATTTTTGGGCGGTGTGGTGCGCTCCATGCAGAGCGGTAGCGCCAGTAATAGACGAAATTGCGTCTGATTACGACGGGAAGATAAAAGTCGGCAAAGTCAACGTCGACGAAAATCAGATTATCCCCGGCAAGTACGGAATAAGGGGTATACCGACCGTCATTCTCTTTAATAAAGGACAGGTTGCCGACCAGATAGTAGGAGCGGCTCCTAAAAACTCTTTTAAACAAATGGTAGATAAGGTTATCGGAAATTAAATTGCCGATAGACATACTTTGATCGTCCTTCGCTATCCCTTACCGACAAGACAAGGGAAGGCTGGGAGAAGCGGCTTCATCCCTGCGCAGGCGGAGATAAACATACGCAGGCAGGCGTTTATAAAGGCAAACTATTTTAGGCAGACATAAAGCCAAATTGCGGAGGCTGACGGTTTATAAAAGCCAAATTGCGGAGGCTGACGGTTTATAAAAGCCAAAGGCTTTTATGTCAGCCGAAGCGTTATGTCAGCCGAAGCGTTATGTCAGCCGAAGCGCCGCTTATGCAGTGTGTTTATATAATATCTACCGGCAAATTTGGGTTAAAAACTCATTATAACTTCTTTTATAGATTTGTTAGTCGATTTAGAAACGGTGAAATTTATATTATCTATCGTAAATTTTTCTCCTGGGACAGGTATTCTTCCGAGTCTGTCCATTATCAGTCCAGACAATGTTTCATAATCGGCTTCAGGATGGCTTGTTATATTCAGATTGAAAAGCTCGGCCAATTCGTCTAAAGTTAATCTTGTGTTAATCAAATAAGTATTTTTGCTTATTTTTTTATACATTGCTTCTTCTTCGTCTGTTTCGTCCCTGATTTCTCCTACGATTTCTTCGAGAATATCTTCGAATGTAATTATTCCTGAGGCGCCGCCGTATTCGTCAACCACGACTACCATCTGTTGGCGGCTTTTCTGCATCTTTATCATTATATTGGATATTTTTAGCGTTTCCGGTATAAATAATACCGGTTTTGCTATTTCTCCAGTTACTTTGTCTATATTTTGCGAATTGTAAGCGTCAAAAGCGAAAACTAATCCCGAAATATTATCTACGCGGTCTTTGTAAACCGGTATTCTTGAATAATTAGTTTCGGCAAAAACCCGTCTTGTTTTATTTATGTCGTCCGTTTCGTTTAAAGCTATTACCCTTATAAGCGGAATCATAATATCTTTTGCCGTTTTGCTCCCAAATTCAAATATCCTTTTTATTATTTTTTTGTCGTATTCTTTAAACTCTTCTATGTTTCCACTGATTGTAAGAACTTTTATGAGCTCGTCTTTCGTCAGAAAAACGTTTTTTGATTTGCTTTTAAAAATTACGTTTAACAGCTTGGATAAAGCGATAAAAATAATATTTATAGGAAAGAATATAACCGAAAAAGCGGCTATCGGAGGTATACTTTTTAACATGAGGTTGTTAGCATACCGCCTGTATATCATCTTGGGGATTATTTCCCCGAAAATTACCATAACAGGCGTTAGAATAACGGCCACGACGAACGGGGTATAAGATTTTGCATATCCGTATATAATCGAAGTGGCAAGAATAGTTGCGGTAGTGTATGCGATATTATTTCCGATAAGAGACGTGGAAAAAGTGCTTTCGGGCTTTTTAGTAACATTGAGCAAAAATTTAGCAAGTTTGCTTCCATTAGATTCTTTATGTTTTATTTTAATCTTATCATAACTGATAATGCCGATTTCCGAACCGGCAAAAAACCCTTCGAAAAAGATAGCGGCGATAATTACCGCAAGATAAATATATATGCTATTGGACGTCATATTCATCCTCTATTTCGCCGAAAATTTCTTCCAATAAATCTTCCATAGTTATGATACCGGCCATTTTCCCGTATTCGTTTACGACGACCGCGATATGTATTTTTTTCTTTTGAAGTTCCCTAAAAAGTTCGAGCGCATTTTTTGAACCCGGAATAAAATAAGGCTTTATCAAAAAAGAATTAAGCGTTCTTTTTTCTTCTCCCTTATTATAAGCTTTCGATAAAATATTTTTTGCGAGAATTATTCCTATTATATTGTCTTTTTCCCTGAAATATATAGGGATACGCGAGAAATGGTTCGCTTCGATAAGTTCCATTGCGGGAGAAACGTTAGTATTTACGTCCAGTTCAAATACGTCGTCTTTATTGGTCATAATATTCGAGGCTTTTAAGTAAGAGAGTTTTAGAAAATTTTTAATGAACTCGTATTCCTTTTCTTTTATTTCGCCCTCGTTTTTGCCAATTTCTATAATAGTTCTTAATTCTTCGTTAGAAATAGATTCATCTTTTTTTAACTGAAGGCGTTTTCCGCGCAGTCCGGTTTTTTCAATCAGCAATCCTGTAAAGTAAACCGGAAGGTAAAATATTTCGGAAACGGGCATAGACAATTCTAACGGTTTTTTAAGCGCGATTATTTTAGGAATTATTTCCGCAAGCACGATAAGAATAAGCGAAATTAATACAATTGAATAAAAAACGGGAATATGTTTAAAATAAGAATTCAAAACTATAGACCCTATACTTGCGGCTATAACGTTGGCAGCCATATTTCCAATTAAGATTATAACAAGGAAAACCGACGAGTTCCTTATCAAAAAAATCACCCTATTTTTTTTTCGCAGGTTTAATTCGTCTATATCGGTTTGGGTCAAAGAAAATATAGACGACTCTGAAATCGAAAAAACGGAAGAAATTATGAGGAATAAAAAAAATAGCGACAACGATAAAATTATATACATAATTTATAAATGTCTAAAAGTAAAATCCTTACGGGTATAAGGACTGCCGTTTTTTAAAAAATTTACCGTAGCCGGTTTATTCGTGATATATCCTATTTTTTTAATTTTAATGCCGGCGCCTGTTTCCTTCGACAATTTTTGCAGTTCTTTTTCGCCATACTCTTCATCGGCAGTCCATAAAAGTTCGTAATCTTCTCCGAATGAAACCGCGGCGTCCATATAATTCTCTATATTTAAAATGCCAGCTATTTCTCTTAATTCTTCGTTTATGGGAATATCTTCGATTTCGATTTCGCATCCGCATCCTTTCCCGAGGATGTTAAAAACGTCTTTGGAAAGTCCGTCGCTGATATCGGTTAAGGAATTTGCAAGTTTTTTTTCCGATAATTTCCTTCCCAGATTTATCCTCGGCATAGGAAGTTTGTATTTTTCGATGAAATTTTCTATAAGTTTTTTATCCTTAAATCTAATTTTCTTTTCTAAAATTGTTTTTTTTTTGCTTCCGAGATAAAAAACCATCCATGAATTTCCAAGTTCTCCGGACACATATACGGGGTTGTCCGTCCGGGAATTATATCTGTTTATTACTTTTTCGTCTTCGAAATCGCCCATAATAGTTATAGATATGGAAAATTCCGATGATTTAGATATATTTCCGCCTATAAGAGAAACTCTGTATTTTTTTGCAGAGTCTATAATGCCGCGCAGCGTTTGATTAATATCGGTTTGACTTATATATCCCGGTATAAAAAGAGATAAAACAAAAAATTTCGGAACTCCGCCCATAGCCGCAATATCGCTTAAATTTACGAGAAGGGATTTTTTTCCTATTTCATAAAAATTATATAAATCTAAATTAAAATGAACGTTTTCCGTTATGCTGTCCGAGCTTACGAGAATTCTATTTTTATCGTCTATAACGGCGCAATCGTCCCCGATTGATTTGACGATTAACGATTTATTGAACTTCAGAGTTTCCGCGCTAAGCTTTTCAATCTCTTTGATTAATGCGGTTTCATTTAATTTTTCTTTTTTGAACACCCTTATTTTTGCCGGCAGTTTTTTTATTATTTTTAGCGGTTGAACCGGATGAAGAATTTGCATCGGCATTTAAGTCCGAAATATTCGATATTCCGATTATTGCATGTTTTATAACCTCATCCATATGCCTTACCGGTATAAATTTGAGATTTTTTTTAACCAACTTTGAGATTTCTTCCAAATCCTTTTTATTTCTTTCCGGTATTAAGACGATTTTTATTCCTGCTCTAAGCGCAGCAAGAGATTTTTCTTTAAGTCCGCCTATCGGCAATACGTTTCCTCTTAAAGTTATTTCGCCTGTCATTGCAATGTCTTTTTTAACCGGTTTTTTTAATATAGCCGAAATTAAAGACGTTGCCATCGTAATTCCGGCAGACGGTCCGTCTTTCGGTATAGCTCCTTCCGGAATATGAATATGTATATCGTTTTTTTCGAACGTATCGGGCTTAATCCCAAGTTCTTCTGCTTTAGACCTGGCATAACTGACTGCCGCATGGGCAGACTCTTTCATGACTTCGCCAAGCTGGCCCGTAAGCGATACCCCTCCTTTTCCCTTTACGAGGATAGTTTCGATATATAAAACTTCTCCGCCTACCGGCGTCCATGCAAGACCTGTAGCGACGCCTATTTCGTCTTTTTGCCTTTCTTCTTCGGGAAGAATTTTTATGGTGCCGAGATATTTATGAACGTTTCTGTCCGTAATAAAATATTTTTTAATTTTATTTTCGGCTATGAGTCTTGCGACTTTTCTGCAAACCGTACCTATTTCTCTTTCCAAATTTCTTAATCCGGCTTCGCGGGTATAGCCGGAAATTATCGTTTTGATAGCTCTAGGCTTAAATTCTATATAGTCGTTTTTCAATCCGTTTTCTTTTATCTGCCTCGGTATAAGATATTTTTCGGTTATTTTTTCCTTTTCTTCCAGCGTATATCCCGATAAATTTATAATTTCCATCCTGTCCCTCAAAGGCGACGGTATGGTGTCGGCCACATTGGCCGTCGCCACGAACATAACGTTAGACAGATCGAACGGAACATTCAAATAGTGGTCTGAAAAAGAAAAATTTTGTTCAGGATCTAAAACCTCTAAGAGAGCGGAAGAAGGATCGCCCCTGAAATCCGTGCCTACCTTATCTATTTCGTCTATCATGAAAACAGGATTGTTAGTTCCGCCCTGTTTTATTCCCTGGATTATTCTTCCCGGAAGGGCTCCGACATACGTTCTCCTGTGCCCTCTTATTTCGGCCTCGTCATGCACGCCGCCAAGTGACACCCTTATAAATTTTCTATTCATCGATTTCGCGATAGACCTGCCTAAGGAAGTTTTTCCGACGCCTGGAGGTCCGATAAAGCAAAGAATGGGCCCCTTCATTTTTTTATTTAATTTTCTAACGCTTAAGTATTCGAGTATTCTTTCTTTAATTTTTTCCAAATCGTAGTGGTCTTCGTCCAATATCTTTTTGGCTGTTTCGATATCGAGATTGTCCTTAGTCCTTTTTGACCAGGGGATATCGGAAAGCCATTCTAAATAAGTTCTTATGGTAGAAGCTTCTGCGGCATCCTGATGCATGGACTCGAGTCTCGATAACTGTTTTTCAGCTTCTTTAAGGACTTCGGGAGGCATTTTTGCCGCGGTAATTTTTTCTCTTAATTCGGCAATCTCCTGGGATTTCTCATCGGTTTCCCCAAGTTCCTGCTTAATCTGTCTTAACTGTTCTCTTAAAAAATAATCCCTTTGCGTTTTAGACATTTCTTCTTTAGCCTGGGATTGAATCTTTGCCTGCATAGAAAGAATTTCTATTTCTCTTGCGAGTATGTCGTTAACCCTCTTGAGTCTTTCGATTTGATCGGTTTCTTCTAAAATTTTTTGAGATTCGTCTATTTTTAAACCTAAGTTAGATGCAACTATATCTGCAAGCCTTCCCGGGTTGGTAATATTTTCGAGGATTATTAATATATCCTGCGAAGGAAGCCTGCCTAAAGATACGTATTTCTCGAGCTGTTCCTTAACGTTTCTCATTAGCGCGTCGACCGCAGGGGTAATTTCGACAATATTTTCGTCCTTTATTTTAGATACTTTTACAAGGTAGAACGGCTTTATCTGAACGAATGTTTCTATCCTGGCTTTTAACAGTCCCTGTACGAGTATTTTAACCCTGCCGTCCGGCAGTTTAAGCATCTTCATAATCATTGCTACGACGCCTACGTCGTATATATCGTTTTGAGAAGGTTCTTCCACGATTATGTCTTTCTGTGCAGATAAAAGTATCAGTCTGTCTTTGGAAAGAGCTTCGTCCACTGCTTTAATGGAGGCCTCTCTTCCTACGAAAAGAGGAATTATCATAAAAGGAAAGAGGACAAGGTCTCTTATCGGTAAAAGAGGAATCGCTTCAGGCAGTTGAATTTCATCAGGGAGGTCCTGCTGTTCTATGGTCTCTCCTTTTCCTATTATTATTTCATTAAGGTTGCCATTTGAATTGCGGGCAAAACTTTTCAAGCTGTTAACGTCCGCATTTGTTTTATTTTTAATCATATTTATTCCCCTGTTATGCAATCGCATTATTAATGCATATTCTTTATGTATTATATTATTTTATTATACAATAATTTTAATTCGCAATCATGAAATATATACCAAAGTTTCCGAATTTGTAAAGATATCGCCTATTTCAAAATTTATTTTTAAAACTCCGTCCGATAAAACTGCCTTTATATTTTGCGTAGAAGGAAAGGCGGGCAAGAGGACGAATCTTTCAAACCTGCCGAATCTTCTTTCCAAGCAGTAAAAATTCACCTCCGGTTTTATTTTAGGTTCCGATTTCCATCTTATTACCAATATATTATCGTGAACGCTTATAAAGATGTTTTCCTTGGAAATTCCCGGCAATTCGATTTCGATAGACAAATAATTTTTATTTATATAAATATCGATAGGAGCGGAGTTTGTTTTGAAAGAATAAGGTAAATCCTCTATCGGCAGAAATCCGAAATGAAAGTAAAAAAGCCTTTCCACATCGTTTTTAAATTTTATAATTTTTTTACCGAAATTTTCGTCGTCAAACAATTTCATTATTATAATTTATAATTTTAACATAAATTAGATTTTTTAATAAATTCGCTCAATCTATTTTTTATTTCCTCATTTTTTAACCCGTAAATTATCTGCGCTTTCAGCAGGTCTAATTTATTGCCGCCGTCATACCTGTTCCCCTCGAATTCCAGAGCGTAAACCGGTTGAATTTGCAAGAGCGATTTTATTGCGTCGGTAAGCTGAATCTCCCCGCCTTTGCCAGGTTTCGTATCTTTAAGAAAATTAAATATGTCGGGCATTAAAATGTATCTTCCTATTATGGCAAGATTGGAAGGAGCGTCTTTGACGTCCGGTTTTTCGACCAGGTCTTCTACGGAATACAATCCTTTTTTAATTTCTTTCATGCTTATTATTCCATACCTAGAAACATCTTCGTCTTTCACCCTTTGAACTGCAAGAACGGAATATCTATAATTTTTATAAATTTCTATCATCTGCTTCATGACGGGAACGGCTGAGTCTATAATGTCGTCGCTAAGAACTACGGCAAATGGTTCTTCTCCTACCATGTTCTGCGAGCATAAGATTGCATGCCCGAGCCCCAGCGCATCTTTTTGCCTCGTGTATGTCAGATTTATCCTGTCTGATATTTCGTCGATGGATTTTAGCAGATGATGCTTTCCTTTTTCTTTCAATAAAATTTCATGTTCTATCGACCTGTCGAAATAATCTTCTATGGCCGTTTTGCCTCTGCCGGTAATAATAATTATATCGGTAATGTTTGCGTTTATACATTCTTCTACGCCGTACTGTATAAGAGGTTTGTCAACAAGCACGAGCATCTCTTTCGGAATAGATTTCGTAATGGGCAGGAGTCTTGTTCCGAGACCGGCGGCAGGAAAGACCGCCTTATTGACTTTCATTGAAAAAAACCTCCCACTATAAGTATTTTAAATGAATTAATATTGACTAATATATCATAAAAAAAAAAATTATCAATATTATTTTGATAATATTGCAGCTTTATGATAAAATAAACAAATTAAGCTGATTAGGTTAAACGTTTGAATAATAACTTTGGTTTTTTAGTTAATGAAACGATTTAAAAATGAACAGAAGGAATATACAAATTTTTAAAGCGGCAATTTTTGTTTTGGCAATTATTTTTATTTCTATTTTAATAGTAAAAGCCCCTTCTTTAATTTGGAAAAAAGGTTATGCGGTTAAAAAATCGGGCAATGAAGTCCTGGCGCCGCCTTTTTCCGTTCCAAGCATTAACTATAAAGGAAAGATTTTATCTATAAAAAGCTATAAAGGAAAAATCGTTTTAGTAAATTTCTGGGCAACATGGTGCCCCCCATGCAGGGCAGAGGTCCCAATGCTGGAGAAATTTTATAAACTTCATAAAAGAGAAGGGTTTGTCGTAATAGGGCTTTCCGTAAACGATCAGGGCAAAAATTACGTCGAACATTTTGTAAGGACTTTTAAAGGCGGCATAATAACTTATCCTGTGGGAATGGCTACCTATTCCATAGAAAAAGCATACGGAAATATATACGAAATTCCGCAATCCTTTTTAATAAACAGGCAGGGCGTCGTCGTAAAACATATAACCGGAGAATTGCCGCCCGGATATTTGTCTTACGAATTTAATAAGTTAAATAAAGCAAGAGGGAATAAAAAGTAAAATCTTTATTTCACACGGAGAGATGGCCGAGTCCGGTTTAAGGCGATTGACTCGAAATCAAACGAAGTACAGCGTAGCTAATTGTAGGCGTAAGCTTACCGGGGGTTCGTCGCTTTTAGCGCCTTTGGGCGCTCATCCCTCTATACCGCTGCGCAATTATGTTTATGCAATAAATTAATATTTAATATTTTTTATACGGAGAGATGGCCGAGTCCGGTTTAAGGCGATTGACTCGAAATCAATTGTAGGCGTAAGCTTACCGGGGGTTCGAATCCCTCTCTCTCCGCCATTATAATTAATGAAATTTAATTACGATATAGATTACATAACAAAGATTACCAAATTAAGCAAAGAATCTATTTTTAAACTGCTTGATTATTTTAGCGGGCTTCCCCTGCAAGCTAAAATAGAAGTATTTTTCATAAGCAAAATAATAGAGGAAGACGACGAATTTGCATTTCATCAACTTTATTTCGATAAAGACAGGTCTGCTGAATATGAATTCTCTTTATTTATTCTGGGCATCGAAAGAATATATTCCGTCGAACACAGGGAAAGCGAAGCGGAAGGCAAAAAGCTTTCTTCCTATAAACTTAATCTGATTTCAAAAATTAAAGAACTAAGGGCTTTGAATGAATGATGCATCCGGAATGGTTCTAGCCGATAAAAAAAAATCCTTCAGCATTAACCTTATTAACGGAATCTATATATCCGCCGCTAAAAGAAATTCAGGAAAAACTACAATTTCCATAGCAATATCCCGCATTTTAAAAAATAAAGGTTTGATTATCCAACCGTTTAAAAAGGGACCTGATTTTATCGACCCTATGTGGCTCAATATTGCTTCTGGTTCAAGAACGTATAATCTAGATTTCTATTTTATGTCGGATAATAAAATAAGAAATCATTTTATGACACATTCTTTGAATTCCGATATAAGCATAGTCGAGGGAAATCACGGATTGCACGATTCTTTCGATATATATGGAAAGTCGTCCAATGCCGAAATGGCAAAACTTTTAGGTCTTCCGGTAGTTTTAGTTATAGACGTGGGAGAGCTTAACAGGGGCGTCGTCCCATTGATATTAGGTTTTAAAGAATTCGACGGGGACGTAAATATAAAAGGGTTAATCCTTAATAAAGTTCACAGCAAAAGACACGAAAAAAACTTAATAAAAGCAATTAAATATTACACCGATTTGAAAATTGTAGGCGCAATTCCGGGTAATTCGGAATTTTCCGTAAAACAGAGACATTTGGGTCTTTTTTCTACGTTGTCGTCGGAAGAAGCCGAAAGTCTCGTCGAAGGAATGGCCTCTAAGATTGCCGGACATATAGATATGGAAAGTATTATAAAAATTTCTAAAATAGCGAATAAGGCGTATCCAGAAATAAGGAATCTTCGGACCATTATGTCCGGCATGATGCCCGACATACCTGCAAGAAAAAGCCTAAAAAAAAGAAGCGCCGGCTATACGGTCAAAATCGGCATAGCTTACGATAACGCTTTCAATTTTTATTATAACGAAAATATAGAGGCTCTCGAAAATTTGGGATGCGAAATAGTTAAATTTTCGCCATTAAGCGACAAAAGTCTTCCCGATGTGGATGCATTATATATAGGAGGCGGTTTCCCCGAAATTTTCTCTAAGGGGCTTCAGGCAAACGCCGCCATTAGAACTGAAATAAAATGTAAAGTAGGGCAGGGGCTTCCCGTTTATGCCGAGTGCGGCGGACTTATGTACCTGTGCAAAAGCATTTATTACGAAAATAATTTTAACGAGATGGTCGGAGTAATCGAAGCCGACGTCAAATTGACGAAAAAGCCTAAAGGGCACGGCTATACAAAGTTTACGCCATATTCTTACGAAAAGGGCAGGGAAACTTTCTGGTTTAATAAAATAAAGTCGGTAAAAGGACATGAATTTCATCATTCTTATTTAGAGATTTCTCCAAGAAGGTACGAACTTGTTTTTAAAATGAAAAAAGGCTACGGTGTGGACGGCGTTTCCGACGGCATAACATATAAAAATGTTTTGGCCGGATATACTCATATATATTCGCCCTCCTCACCTAACTGGTTTAAAAACTGGGTTGTTTTTATAAAGCAGTCAAAAAAAAGCGGACAAAAACAAAAAATATTTTATACTGAATTTTAAGAGGATTTTTTCTTGCCTAATTAATTTTTTTATGCGATAATTTTATTTTTTATTTATTTTCTGTTTTTTTTTCTTGACAAAAATAGAATAAAAGAATTATAAATAATAAATGCAACCTTAATTTAAAGTTTTAAATTTTTCCGGATACGGATTATATGCCCCTTGATTATTTCACGGTTAGACCATAATATGTGGGACGTTTTATATTTAAATTTATTTATAAAGGAGGATTTATGAGCAAAAAACACAAAACGCCGCTTCTTGACGAGCTAAAGAAGGGAAAATGGCCAAGTTTTGTCAACGAAATAGAAAGAGCGGCGGAAAAAAGCGAGATGACCGATGACCTTTTGGGACAGGTCGAGCAGTCTTACGAGGAAAAAGTAGTCCACTGGAAACATGGCGGGATGGTTGGCGTTAAAGGTTATGGTTCGGGTATTGTAGGAAGGTTTTCCGACCTGCCTGAAAAGTACCCGGGCATTAAGGAATTTCATACGGTTAGAATAAATCAACCCTCAGGTTTTTTTTATACCTCCGACGTTCTAAGGAGTATAGTAGATATAGGTGAAAAACATGCCTCAAGTCTTTTTAACTTCCATGGTTCGACAGGTGACGTCCAGTTGCTTGGCGCAAAAACGGCAGAATTGGAAACCATATTTCAAGAATATACAAAGTTAGGGTTTGACCTTGGCGGAAGCGGTTCTGCGTTAAGAACGCCCTCATGCTGCGTCGGCAAGGCGAGATGCGAGTTTGCGAATTACGATGCCATGCATGCCTGTAACAGCATTACGCAGGCATTTCAGGACGAAATGCACAGGCCGATATTCAACTACAAGTTTAAATTCAAATTTTCGGCATGCGGAAACGATTGTACCGCGTCGATAGCGAGAGCCGACCTGTCCGTCATAGGAACATGGAAAGACTCTATAAGAATAGACCAGGAAGCGGTTAAAGACTATGCAAAAAAATTTGACCTGCATAAATATGTCACAGATAAATGTCCTACCAAATGTATGAGTTATAATGCCGAAGAAGGCCTTAAAATAGACGATTCTAATTGTTCGAAGTGCATGCATTGCATAAATACTATGCCTAAAGCCCTGCGTCCCGGGACAAAGGGGGGAGCTACAATACTTATAGGGTCTAAAGCCCCGATGGTTTCAGGTCCGCGCCTTTCGATGGTTCTTGTGCCGTTTTACGATATAGAAGAAGATGCGAAGAACGATTATGAATGGTTTAAAGACCTTATATCAAAGATTTGGGAATTTTGGGACGAGTACGGGGTTAACAGGGAAAGGATAGGGGAGTTAATCCAGAGGGTCGGCATAGGCAACTTTATCGAGTCGATAGGGCTAGAACCTCTTCCGGAAATGGTTGCAAGCCCAAGGGGAAATCCGTTTGTATTATACGAAGAATACGTGGAAGCGGGCGGAGAACAGGGCTAATCCTCATTCAAGGCGTCAATCAGATAATACTGCGGTAATTTTATGCACGCGCATTAATAGTATAAAAACAGTGTTATAAATAAATATTAAAAACAATACTATATTATTTTATTAAGTTTAAGGAGGTTTTTTATGGCGGAGGTTTCAGGAGTAAAAAGAATAACGGATATCGGACCGCATGATTATAACGATTTCTTGCATCCCGTTATTAAGAAAAATTATGGAAAATGGAAATATCACGAAATTTTGAGCCCAAGCCATATGGTTCATGTTTCGGAAGACGGCGACAAGATTTATACCGTCAGGGTTGGTTCCCCAAGGCTTGTCAGCAGCTCTTTTATTAAGGATTTATGCGATCTCGCCGATAAATACAGCGGCGGATACCTGAGGTTTACTACAAGGAATAACGTTGAGTTTTTACTTGATAAGGAGGAAAATATAAAGCCGCTTTTGGACGACGTCGGAAAATTGAACCTTCCTGCCGGCGGCATTGGAAACGTTGTGGCCAATATAGTCCACACGCAGGGATGGGTGCATTGCCATACGGCTGCATCGGATGCGTCGGGCGTGGTTAAGTCCCTCATGGACGAGCTTTATGAATATTATGTTAACGCCCAGTTGCCCACAAAGGTCAGGATAGCTTTTGCATGCTGTCTTAATATGTGCGGTGCAGTCCATTGCTCGGATATAGCGGTACTTGGAATACATAGAAGACCGCCAAGGTTGATTCCAGATAGGATAGTCAATCTTTGTGAAATTCCAAGCACAATAGCATCTTGCCCAACCAACGTAATAAGGCCGGATACTTATAACGGCAAGCCCAGCGTAAAACTTATCGAAGAAGGATGCGTTTTCTGCGGCAACTGTTTTACGGTATGCCCCGGCATGCCTATAGCCGATCCGCTAAACGACGGCGTGTCGATTTGGGTTGGAGGCAAGGTGTCTAATGCCAGGAGCAAGCCTGCGTTTTCGAAACTTGCTGTTCCGTTTCTGGAAAACGATCCACCGCGCTGGCCAAAGGTCGTCGAGGCTGTTAAAACCATACTCGACGCATACAAAAAAGGCGCGCATAATGGGGAAAGGGTAGGCGAATGGATAGAAAGGATAGGCTGGCCAAAATTCTTTAAAGTTACCGGTTTCGAGTTTACAAAGTACCATATAGACGATTTCAGGCTTGGAGAGGCAACATTAAATTATTCCGCTCAGATTAGACAGTAAATTCTAAAAATAAATACCCGTCCGTGCCCTTAAGGACGGGAAAAAATAAATATTATGGAGGCTTAAAATGACTGACGAAACCAAGGTGAAGCTGGAAGAAGCCATTGTAAATCTCATTAAAGAATATGCGAATAAAAAAAGATTTAAGCCGGGAGACGTGGTTAAAGAGATGGAAAGCAAGTTTTCGGCAAGCGGCGTTACGAAAGACGACGTTAAAACCGCCATCAGGGACCTTACGGATTCCGGCCGTTTGATATACGGTTACGCAGGAGGAAGTTTTCTTGCCTTACCCGAATAAAACGGGCATAAATTTTGAACATTAAATAAACAATTATTGTAACATAATAAAAAAATAGTCGAGGAACATGGAATATGGCCGTAGAAATTAAAAAAATAAAAAGACCGATAGGAGGCAGGCAGTTCGGATCGTCAACCGTTGCCGAACAATCTCCCCTGCGCCCGAGTTATGTCGAAAAAAAGCCTCCCTGCATGGATAGTTGTCCTAACAGCGAAAAAATCAGGGAATATTTACAATATATTGCCCAGAGCGACGCATACGGCAGAAATATGGATGAATCGATTAAAGAGGGGTTTTACATTCTTACTGATACGAACCCACTTCCTGCTGTAACGGGGCGGGTTTGTCCGCATCCTTGCGAAACATCCTGCAATAGGGTGGCGAAAGATAAATCTGTAGCGATAAATTCTGTAGAAATGTTTATCGGAGATTTTGGAATCGAGAAGAATTTGCCGTTAAAAAAACTTACCGGCGAAAAGAGGAAGGAGAGGATTGCCGTCATAGGCGGCGGACCTGCGGGTTTAAGCTGCGCTTACCAGCTTGCAAGAAGGGGTTATGCCGTTACTATCTTCGAAAAGCTAGAAAAAGCCGGAGGCATGCTGCGTTATGGAATACCCCGTTTTCGCCTTCCCGGAGAAGTTCTTGATGCCGAAATTAACAGGATAAAGGATATGGGCGTCGAATTCAAATTCAATTCCGCCGTAGGGAAAGACGGCCTGGCGCTGAAAGTACTAAAAAAAGAGTTCGATGCGGTTTTTGTCGGGATAGGTTCACATAATAACGTTCCCCTGGGTATAAACGAGTCAGGGATTTCAAACGTTTTTAGCGGCATCGAATTTTTGAGGCGCGTGAACAGCGGGGAAATGCCCGACCTTGGTTCCCACGTCGTAGTTGTCGGAGGAGGAGATTCCGCAATGGATTGCGCCAGAACCGCCCGCAGACTGCCTACGACCGAAAAGGTTACCGTTGCATACAGAAGGGGAAAGGAACAAATGCCTGCAAATCCTGAAGAAGTTAGCGCCGCCATAGAAGAAGGGATTAATTTCGAGTTTATGGCCGCTCCTCTTAGTATTGGCGAAAAGAAGGACGGGGTTCTGCCTGTCGCTTTTCAGAGGACAAAACTGGGCGAAAAGGATGCCTCGGGCAGGGCGCAGTTTATGATAGCCGAGGATGAACAACCGTTTACAGTCGATTGCACATCGCTTGTTGCCTCACTCGGTCAAAAACCTGATCTTTCCGGTTTTGAAGATATTTGCAAGAACTTAAAAAAGGGGTGTCTTAATGTCGACGATAAATGCTTAATATCTGAGGAAGATAATGTTTTTGCCGGCGGGGACGTGGTTGGATTCTGGCTTTTAACCCAGGCAATAGGTTCTGGAAATGCCGCCGCTTTTTCAATACACGAAAAATTTAGCGGCGAACCGGCGCCTGTCGATAAAAGGCAGGTCATAGGCTATAAAGATATGCATCTGGAGTTTTACAATGAGTCTGCAAGGCAAGAAAGGCGCAATAGGCAAATTATCTCGGTTAAGGGCGATTTTCAGCCTGTCGTTTACGGATTATCCCGCGACGAAGCTGTGTCCGAAGCGAAAAGATGCATGAGTTGCGGCTTGTGTTACGATTGCGGTAACTGTTTTATGTATTGTTCCAAGGGTTGTGTGAAAATGCTCGAAAAGGGCAAACATTACGAGTTTCATTTAGAAACGTGCAACGGCTGCATGAAGTGTTTCGAAAGCTGTCCTTGCGGTTATATATCAAACAGTTGAAACATTAAAAATAAATTTTTGCTGTAAGTTAATTATTGTAGAGAATTACAATATTATATCTAATTATATAAATAAACATGGAGGTTAAGTATTATGCCGTCTTTTGACTTTAATGGTAAGACAATAGAAACTGACGATGAAGGTTACCTGCAAAACCTTGACGATTGGAACAAGGACATAGCCGATTACCTTGCCAAAAGCGAAGGGGTTGCGCTAACTGAAAAACACTGGGAATTAATTAACTGGATCAGGGATTATTTTGCAAAGTTTCAGGTTGCTCCGGCAATCAAGTCCCTTGCAAAAGAAGTCGGAAAGCTCGAAAATATCGAAGACAAAAAGGAAGCTAATAAATTTCTTTACGAACTTTTTCCGGAAGGTCCAGCAAAGCAGCTTGCCAAGATAGCCGGCCTTCCAAAGCCGACCGGCTGCGTGTAACAATATTTCTTTATCTTAATAATAAAGAGGGGGAATATGTTTCGGATTTGTTTCGAGCATAAAAAATAATTATTTACCCTTGGAGGGGAGATATGGGATATCTTAATTTAACCACCGTAATATTTCTTTTTATTACTTACGCTGTTGGTTTAATCTTTTTAGTCGGCGTAATTTTAAGGATATATCAATATGCAACTACGCCCCAGCCGGTCAAAATACCGCTTACACCGGCTCCGCTCACAAGTGGCGGGGCGCTGGCACGTGTCCTTGGAGAAGTTTTTTTCTTCAAAAGCCTTTTTAAATCCAATAAGCCGACTTGGGTGTTCGGATACCTTTTTCATATTTCGTTCTTTCTTTTAATAGCTATGCATTTTGCGCGGCATTTTGTCTATACGAATCCTCTCCCTTCCTGGTACGGGATTTTTGTGAACGCAGGAATAGTTTTAGGTATTATTATGGTGCTTTCGCTTTTTTTGCTCCTTTTAAGAAGGATTATAGTAGAAAGAGTTAAATTTATATCGTTATTTCAGGATTATTTAATTTTAATCCTTTTAATGCTTATAGGTCTGGCAGGATTATCCTTGAATTATGCCCTGTCTCCGGCAGCGCTGACTGCGGTGGATAACCGGCTCGATCCATACATGAATGGGCTTTTAACGTTTCAGTTTACTAATATTCCCTCAAATCCGCTGTTTCTTATACATTATACCCTTGTGATGCTGCTGATAGCATATATTCCATTCAGCAAAATTATGCACTTTGTCGGGATATTTTTTTCCCCCACGAGAATTATGGCAGATAATCCCGAAGAAGAAAGGTATTATCGTCCGGAAGCAAAAGATTTGTCTATATAAATAACTTTTATAACTTTATTAATATCTTTATTAATATTTAAAACGAGAAGGGGTTTGAATATGGCCAAAACGAAAACGAAATACAAGGTTCCAGTACTGGACGGTAATATTTCCATTCCTAAAATTATTCCGGGAGCGACCTCGTATGAACGTATGATAGGAGCTCAAAAAGACGATATGGAAGCGCTCGGTTTTCCGGCAAATCTTCAGGACGGCTGGAAGCAAAAGGCTATCGGGGTTTTTAAGGAAATACTTGACCATAATAAGGCCTTAAGGGATTATATGGATATATGCGTTCGTTGCGGCGCATGCACCGATAAATGCCAGTTTTTTCTAGGAACGGCAGACCCCAATAATATGCCCGTCCAAAGACAAGAACTCATGAGAAAGGTTTATAGATATTATTTTACGCCCTCCGGTTTTTTTAAAAGTCTTTCAAATGCACAGGAATTAACAGAAGACGTGTTAAAAGAATGGTACACGTATTTTTGGCAGTGTTCGGAGTGTAGAAGATGTTCCCTTTATTGTCCCTACGGCATAGACACTGCCGAAATAACCATGGCGGCAAGACAAATTATGGATTCTATAGGCCTCGGACAAAAATATACGACCGAAATTATCCATAAAGTTTTTGCAAAGGGGAACAATATCGGAATACCGCCCGCTGCATTAAGAAATACTCTTGACGATTTAGAAGAAGAAATAAAAGATGAAAATGGAAAGGACGTTAAAATACCAATGGATGCTGAAGGTGCGGAAGTTTTGCTTGTTCCGCCTTCGGCAGACTTTTTTGCTATGCCCCATATGGAATCTTTAAAGGGATATGCGAAAGTCTTTTATAAAGCCGGAATAAGTTATACCATTTCTTCATACGCTTCCGAAGCCGCAAATTTCGGCAAGTTTATAGGAAGCTACAAAAATACTAAAGAAATAAACAAAAGAATATGGGATGAGGCTAGAAGGCTTAAAGTAAAAAGGGTTATAATAGGGGAATGCGGCCATGCATGGAGGGCGGCTTATATGTACTCTAATACCATGAACGGCCCTTTCGATTTTCTCGACGGCAAATATAAGCAGCCTGCCCATATATGCGATTTTACCCTTGGATTAGTCAAGGACGGAGCAATAAAGCTCGACCCATCCGCAAATGACGATAAAATTGTGACTTATCACGATTCTTGCAACGTTGCGAGGGCTTCGAGGATGGGAGATTTTCCCGGCGGTCAATTTGTTATTCCGAGGGAACTTATTAAAGCGGCGGCTAATCATTTTGTAGAATTAAGAGAAGGCACCACAAGGGAAAATACTTATTGTTGCGGGGGAGGAGGAGGACTTCTTACGGAAGAAGTTATGAACATAAGAATAGCCGGGTCTATGCCGAGAATGCAAACGGTTAAGGAAGCTGTCGATAACCATAAGGTAAACTTTTATGCGCTTATATGCGCAATATGCAAGACCCAGTTTTCGGCTATGTTCCCCATTTACGGATTCGATGCCGAAATGGTCGGGGGCATTCATCAATTAGTAAGCAACGCTATTATAATGTAATAATATGTAGCGATACATATTAAAGGTATATTTACTAAATAAATAACTAAAAAAATTATGAATTATGCACCTGCTTTGTCAGGTGCATAATTCAAAAAAATTAATTTAACTCAAAACTTGGAGGGTTAATGAAATTAGGTGTTCTTGTCAAAGAAGGACCTTATATGCATCAGGCCATAGATACCGCGTATAATTTTATAGTTGCGGCAATGGAAGAAGGGCATGAAATTACCAGCGTATTTTTCTATAACGACGGAGTTTATAACAGATGCTCCACTCTTGAGCCGCCGAGGGACGAAAGAAATATTATGAAACTGCTTACCGAATTAGAACTCAAAGGCGTCCGGTTAATAGTCTGCGTTGCGGCAGGCAAGAGAAGAGGGATAGTAAATCAGACGGTATGCAAGGTAGAAGAAATTTCCGGCCTTGGTCAGCTTCTCGAACTATGTATAACGTCTGATAGAATGATAACATTCTAACAGGCGCCAGAATTCAATTAGGAAACCTTATAATAATAAAAAAATAAAATTAAAAAATAGAGTGACCCGGTTAATCGGGTATATCAATAAAAAAGGGGTAAGTAAAATGTCGGAACAGAAAAAAACCAAGGTAATGTTTGTTTGCAGGACCGCTCCTTACGGAACTATTTACGAACAGGAGGCAATCGAAGCAATGATTATGTTTGGAGCATACGAACAGGACATAAGCGTTAGTTTTGTCGGGGACGGGGTGTTTTCGCTAAAAAAAGGACAGGACACTTCTTTAGTGGGAAAGAAAAATTTTTCGATGACATACCCTATATTAATCGACGATTTTGAAATTTCGCATATTTATGTAGAAAAGGAATCGCTCGAAGAAAGAGGATTAAAAGAAGACGACCTTGCCACCGAAGTCGAAATAATAGACAGAAATACATTAAAACAAAAAATGGACGAAATGAAAGCCATTCTGCCATTTTAAATTAAAAAATAATATGCGCCGTACAAAAGGAGGTATATATAAATGCTACATATAATTAAGAAATCGCCTTACGAGTCTTCCGCGTTAAGCGATGCCGCAAACTATATAAGCCAAAACGATATATTACTATTGACCGAAGACGGAATATACGCGGCAAAAAAAGGCGGAAAATTAGAAGGATTTTTGAAAGGCATCATTCAAAAAAATCAGGTTTATTGTCTTCTGGCAGATGTTAAAGCCAGAGGGATACAGGAGAATGAAATAATAGAAAATGTTAAAATTATAGATTATAAAGGTTTTGTCCAAAAAGTAACGGAACACAATCCTATGACATGGTCTTAAAATAGGGAATGTAAACCAAAATCCAGATTTAGAAAATGTTTATAAGTTTTAATGCTAAATAGGACCGGATTTCCGCAGGAGCTATTTTTATCCGCAAGCTTACCTTATATATATCTTAGGTGAAGACAAAAATGCCGGAAAATAAGTTTTTAAAACGGGATTTGAAGTAAAAATAGTAGTTGACTTTTTTTTAAATATCGATAAAATATTTTGATAATCGTTTTTCCTCTTCCTTTATTTTAATTAAAATTTGGAGGCATAAATGGCTTTAGTAAATCCTCACGGAAAAGAAAAAAAATTAAAACCGCTGCTCCTTTCCGGAAGCGAATTAGACAAAGCGAAAGAATATGCTAAGACCCTTAAAAAAATTCCCATGACTTCGAGGGAAACATCGGATTTAATAATGATGGGCATAGGGGCTTTTACGCCGCTCGAAGGTTTTATGGGCAAAAACGACTGGAGAAGCACAGTAGATAAATTTACTATGGAAGACGGAACGTTTTGGCCTATTCCTATTACGCTTTCGGCTGCAAAGGAAATAGCGGACGAAATTAAAACGGGAGAGGAGGCTGCGCTCGTAGATTTTGAAACGTCGGAAATTATGGGCATAATTAATATATCCGAAAAATATACTATCGACAAGGCCTACGAATGCGAAAAAATTTTTAAGACGACCGACATGGAACACCCCGGCGTTCAAAAAGTTACGGCGCAGGGCGATATTAACATTGCCGGAAAAGTCAAGGTTTTAAGCGAAGGTTCTTATCCAGTAGATTTCAAAGAGATATATATGCGCCCCTCCGAAACAAGAAAAATATTCGAAGAAAAAGGCTGGAATACGGTTGCGGCATTCCAGACTAGAAATCCCATGCACCGTTCGCACGAATATTTATCAAAGGTTGCCATAGAAACCACCGACGGAGTATTAATACACCAGCTTGTAGGTAAGTTAAAACCGGGAGACATTCCGGCAAACGTCAGGGCGGTCGCCATTAACACCTTAATAGACAAATACTTTGTAAAGAACACTATAGTTCAGGCAGGTTATCCAATGGAAATGAGATATGCAGGACCGAGAGAAGCGCTTTTGCACGCCGTTTTTAGGCAGAACTATGGATGTTCCCATCTTATCGTAGGAAGGGACCATGCGGGCGTAGGCGATTATTACGGGCCATTCGACGCGCATAAAATATTCGACGAAATTCCAAAAAATGCCCTCGAATTAAAGCCGTTGAAAATGGACTGGACTTTTTACTGCCATAAGTGCGACGGAATGGCATCTACGAGAACTTGTCCCCACACGAAAGAAGACAGGCTAATATTAAGCGGAACCATGCTAAGAAAGCTTTTATCCGAGGGACAGGAAGTCCCCGACCATTTTTCGAGGCCGGAAGTTCTTTCAATATTAAAAGATTATTACGCTTCCCTCTCCAAAGACGCTAAAGTCGAGGTTAAACTCCATAAAGCGGCAAAAGGAGAAATTTGATTTTAAATTTATTTCAATGAATTAATTTATATTATCCGCCGTTTAACGGATAATATATCGTGTTATATAAAATAAAATATTAACTTAAGGAGGTATGTAAATGCCAAGTTTTGTGATTACGGAAAAATGCGACGGTTGCAAGGGAAGGGATAAAACTGCATGTCAGTATATCTGTCCCAACGACCTTATGGTGTTAAACAAGGACATCATGAAGGCTTATAATCAGGAGCCAGACCAATGCTGGGAATGTTACAACTGCGTTAAAATTTGTCCTCAGTCTGCCATAGAAGTAAGAGCCTATCAGGACTTTGCGCCGCTCGGCTCGTCAGTTATTCCTATGAGGGGTTCGGATTCGATTATGTGGACGGTAAAATTTAGAAACGGAAAAATTAAGAGATTTAAGTTTCCGATAAGAACTACGCCTGAAGGCGGAATAGACCCGTATCAGGGAATACCGGAAGAAAACAAGGGCGATTTAAAAAGCAATCTTTTATGCGACGAAATAGGCAAAGAGCTTGCCGCACCTAAAAAATAAAGTGAAAATAATGCATAGAAGCAAACTTTATTTTTTCTAATTTAAAATAATTTAAAAATTGCGAGGATAAATTGTTATGGCTGAAATGAATGGTTCGATGACAAGCGCTGACGTTTTAAATAATTACGCTATCGAAGAAATACAAACGGATATTTTAATTGTCGGCGGCGGTATGGTAGGATGCGGAGCTGCATTCGAAATAAAAAAGTGGGCTCCTAAAGATATGAAAATAACTTTGGTAGAAAAGGCTGCTATAGAAAGAAGCGGTGCTGTCGCGATGGGTTTATCGGCTATCAATACTTACTTAGGAGACAATACGCCTGAAGATTACGTTAAACACGTAGCTAACGACCTGATGGGAATTATAAGGGAAGATTTAGTTTATGATGTAGGCAGGCACGTCGATAAGACAGTTGAGCATTTCGAAAAATTAGGACTTCCCGTATTTAAAGAAGAAGAAGAAGATACCAGGTCCATTGCCGAAGGAGGCAGGCCTCTTAGGGCAGGCAGGTGGCAGATAATGATACACGGAGAATCTTATAAAGTATTAGTTGCAGAAGCTGCAAGAAAAGCTCTCGGCGAAGAAAACATAAAAGAAAGGGTTTTCGTAACCGAGCTTCTTATGGACGAAAAGCACGAAAACAGAGTTGCCGGCGCTATCGGATTCAGCTTAAGGGAAGCAAAGATTTATATATTTAAAGCTAAAGCCGTTATTATGGCATGCGGAGGAACCGTTAACGTTTTCAGGCCGAGATCGCAGGCGGAAGGAATGGGGAGAACATGGTATGCGATTTGGAACGCCGGTTCGACATATGCCATGGGATATCAGGCAGGAGCCGAAATGACCACTATGGAAAACAGGTTCGTTCCAAACAGGTTTAAAGACGGCTATGGCCCTGTCGGCGCATGGTTTACGCTTTTCAAATCCAGAGTTTTAAATGCGCATGGCGAAGACTATATGCAGAAATGGGGACATATGCTTCAAGATTATGCTCCATACGGATTGGCTAAAGTTCCGGCAACCTGCTTGTGGAACCACGTTATGCTTAAAGATTGGATGGAAGGAAACGGCCCGTTTTATATGAATACGTCCGGAGCTATGAAGCAGTTATTTGAAACCCTTCCGGAAAAGAGAAAAAAATCGCTAGAAACCGATGCATGGGAAGATTTTTTAGATATGACCGTAGCTCAGGCCGGATTATGGGCGGCAATGGATATAGATCCTCAAGAAACAAATTCAGAAGTTATGCCCACCGAGCCTTATTTTCTCGGTTCTCATGCCGGAGCTTGCGGAATGTGGGTTTCAGGACCTGACGATATATCTCCAAAAGAATATCAGTGGGGTTATAACCGTATGACTACCGTAAACGGTCTTTTCACCGGCGGCGACGGCGTCGGAGCTTCCGGACATAAGTTCTCTTCAGGTTCTTACACCGAAGGAAGATTGGCGGCTAAATCGGCGGTTAGATTCGTGCTTGACGATTCCGGTTACACTCCTACTGTTCATACGGAAAATAAAGTTCTTGCTGAAAAAATTTACGGACCTATGATTACGTTTGAAAAGTTTAAAGATTATTCTACCGAACCGAACGTAAATCCGAATTATATAAAACCGAGACTTTATCTATTCAGGTTAAACAAACTCATGGACGAATATGTCGCCGGAACCTCCACTTTCTACAAGACAAGCGAGGCTAGTCTTTTAAGGGGGTTAGACCTGTTAAACAGGCTTAAGGAAGATGCTTCCAAGCTTGCCGCGTCAAACCTGCACGAGCTTATGAGAGCATGGGAAAATTATCACAGGTCCATCGTCGGAGAACTTCATTTAAGACACGTATTATTCAGGGAGGAAACAAGGTATCCGGGTTTCTATTACAGAACCGACCATCCGAAACTCGACGAACAGAACTGGAAGGTTTTCGTAAATTCAAAGTTAAACAAGTCTACCGGACAACCGGACGTGTTTAAAAGACCGTATATAGAATTAGTTCCTAAAAACTAAGACCATATATAGTTTTTTTGGAGTCGATGCCCGCATTATTTATTGACCCCCTCCCCTATTTACGGGGAGGGGGTTTTAATATATATTTTTGGGTTAATCTTATTTATTGTTTTTTATAATTACAAAAATGAAATAAGTTATGGGGGTTTTAAAATTGAACGATGCAAATAATGGAAATCCCGTCCTTATAGTCGGAGGAGGCCATAGCGGCGTTTCAGCCGCCCTGGAAATTACCGAAGCCGTCGATAAAAAGGTTTATATAGTAGAAAAAAAATCTTATATAGGCGGAAGAGTTTTGCAGATGTATAAATATTTTCCAAAACTTTGTCCGCCTTTTTGCGGTTTTGAAATAAATACCAGGAGAATAAAATCTTCCGGCTCCGGCAATATTAAGTTTTTAGTTTCTTCGATAGTCGAGGAAATTACCGGAGAAAAGGATGGAACGGGATATAAAGTTAAAATCAGACAAAAGCCTCAATATATAAACGATAACTGTACCGTCTGCGGAGAATGCGCCAAAGTCTGTCCCGAAGACAGGCCTAACGATTTTAACTATAATATGGATACCACAAAATCAATATTTTTACCTGCCTTATCGAGCTTTCCGTTAAAATATTCAGTAGATGCCGATTACTGCAAGTTTTCCGCATGCAAGAAATGCGAGGAGGCTTGCAAGTATAACGCCATAAATCTTAATGCCAAGGAAAATATCGTGGAAATGAAGGTTTCGGACATTATCTTTGCTACCGGCTGGAAGCCTTATAGCGTAGAAAAATTGGAAAACTTAGGGTTTGGGAAATTTAAAAACGTTATTACTAACGTAATGATGGAAAGACTTGCCGCAGGTAACGGTCCAACCGCAGGCAAAATTTTGAGGCCGTCCGACAACAAGGAAGTGACTAACGTTGCGTTTATTCAATGTGCAGGCTCCAGAAACGAAAATCATCTGCCTTACTGTTCGGCTATATGCTGTATGGCTTCTTTAAAACAGGCTCTATATTTGCGCGAAAAAAACACGGCATCTTCCCCTACTATTTTTTATATAGATTTAAGGACGCCGGGAAGATACGAAAATTTTTTAAACAAAGCCGAAAGCGACAAAAATATTAAATTTAACAAAGGCATAGTCGGTAAAATATCGGAAGACCGTAATACAGGCGACCTTTTGCTGGACGTCGAAGATATGATTTCAGGCAAAAAAATTAAATTTAGGACGGAAATGGTCGTTCTTGCCGCCGGAATGTATCCAAATATTAAAGACGACATGAAAGATATAAAAATTAACGAAGACGTAAAAATAGACATAGACGAAAACGGATTTATATTTAACGAAAACTTTGACGGCGGTATTTTTTCCGCGGGAGTTGCAAAATTCCCATTAGACGTACATATGTCCGGACAATCTGCAACTTCCGCCGCCTTATCGGTAATTCAGCATAACGCTAAATAATAAACAAAGGAAACGAAAAGCCATATTCAAAGAGGAGTTAAAATGGATAATAATCTTGGGATTTATATATGTTCCGGTTGCGATATAGGGGAAAGCCTTAATATAGAAAGACTGGTAAATGCCGCAAAAGATTCTAACAAGCCCCTAGTATGCATGAGCCATGAATTTCTGTGCGGACAGGAAGGAATAAATCTCATAAATAACGATATTTCGGAAAAAAAAATAAATAAATTAGTTATCGCCGCGTGTTCTATGCGCGCCAAACAGGACGTCTTTAATTTCGACCCGCTTTCTATACATACCGAAAGAGTTAACATTAGGGAACACGTTATCTGGATAAGTCCCGCCAACGACGATAATACCCAGCTTCTTGCCGAAGATTACGTGAATATGGGGGCTTCGAGGGCTAAAAAAGCGGCGTGCCCGGAACCTCTTATTCAGGATTTGAATAAAACGGTTCTAGTAGTAGGCGGGGGCGTTACCGGTTTGAATGCCGCGCTAAATTCCGCTAAAGCCGGTTATGACGTTATATTAGTCGAAAAAAAATCATATCTCGGCGGCTTTCCTTATTCAAAATATAAAAAATGGGAAACGAAGCCTCCTTTCGATAAAAACGTTTGGATAAAAGAAGGTCTCGACGCACTCATAAATTCGGTAGAAAATTCAAAAAAAATAAAAATTTATGAAAACTCTAAAATAAAATCCGTCTCAGGCGCTCCCGGAAAATTCAATATAGAAATAGAAGCGGCGGAAGGCGGGGACAATTCCGGCGTTATAACGGAAACCGCAGGGTCTATAATCGAGGCTACCGGCTGGAAACCTTACGACGCTAAAAAATTAGGTTATTTAGGATACGGGTTAACCCCCGATATATTAACTAACGTAGAACTCGAAGAGTTTTACTCAGAACTTTCCGAAAACGGCAAAACGGAAAGCTTTACGGTCAAAAGAAAGTCGAACGGAGAACCCGTTAAATCTATCGCATTTATTCAGTGCGCGGGTTCAAGGGACGCAAACCACCTGCCTTACTGTTCCACCGTTTGCTGTATGTCGTCGCTTAAAGAGGCTGCCCTGATAAGAAAAAACAATCCCAACGCAAATGTATATATAATTTATAAAGATATCAGGACTCTTGGCGAATACGAGAATTTTTACAGGAAAATGCAGGACGACGAAGGAATTTTTATGGTTAAAGGCGTCGTATCCGGAGTTTCTTACGATGATAAGGGCAATGCCGTCAATATAAAGGTAAAAGATACGCTATTTGCCGAAGATATTGATTTAGACGTGGAAATGCTAGTGCTTGCTTCAGGTATGGTTCCAAATTCCGGCGAAGTAGAAGGACCAGCCGGTATAAAATTGGATGCTAACGACGCAACTTGTCAGCCTGCAAGCGGCGCCGGAGCTCCAACAGGGGCGTCATGCGCAGCGGCAAATCCGCCCGTCGGCGCGCCTCAAATAAATAAAAGCGGTATATTGAATCTTACATACAGGCAAGGAAAAGAAATGCCGGAACTGGCATACGGGTTTCCGGATTCCAACTTTATTTGTTTTCCGTATGAATCTAGAAGAACCGGCATATATCCGGCAGGAGCGGTTAGAATGCCGTTAGATACCGTATTTTCAGTCGACGATGCGAAGGGGGCGGTTTTAAAAGCTATCCAGTGCATGGAACAGACCGCTAAAGGCAGGGCGGTTCATCCGCGTTCAAACGACATGACCTATCCGTTTTTTGACCTTCCGAGGTGTACCCAGTGTAAGAGGTGTACGGAAGAATGTCCTTTCGGCGCTATAGACGAAGACGAAAAAGGAACTCCCAAATACAATCCTGAAAGATGCAGAAGATGCGGGGTTTGCATGGGAGCTTGTCCGGTAAGGATTATATCCTTCAAAAATTATTCGCCCGATATTATTGGTTCGATGATTAAAAGCATATATATTCCGGAAGAGCCTACGGACGAAAATTACAGGATACTCGTTTTTGCCTGCGAAAACGACGCATATCCCGCATTAGACATATTAGGACTCAATAAAATCAATTTATCATCCAATATAAGAGTTATACCGGTTAGATGTCTGGGATCCATAAATAACGTGTGGTATGCAGACGCCCTTTCTAAAGGTATAGACGGCATACTTTTATTAGGATGCAAATTCGGCGACGATTATCAGTGCCATTTCATAAAAGGTTCCGAGCTTGCATCGTATAGGATGAACAATCTTAAAGAAACGCTGACGCGCTTAGTTCTCGAAGAAGAAAGAGTCCGCCAGATTCAACTCGAATTTACCGACTATATGAAATTGCCAGAAATAGTGGAAGATTTCGTAAATAAAGTTAAATCGCTTGGACTTAATCCGTATAAAGGGTTTTAAAGAAAGGCAAACAAGAAACAGTCGTCCTATAAAGGAGGTTATTTTGGAAAAAGCAAAAATAAAGACCGACAATGATTTGATAGGATATATAAAAGAAGTAGGCGAAAGTAATTTTAAGAAATGTTTTCAGTGCGGAACCTGTTCCGCCGTTTGTCCGTTATCGACCGAAGACAGGCCTTTTCCAAGAAAAGAAATGATTTGGACGGGCTGGGGATTAAAAGAAAAGCTTGCGTCCGACCTTGACCCGTGGCTTTGCTATTACTGCGGAGAATGTTCGAAGAATTGTCCCAGAAAAGCCGAACCCGGCGAATTAATGATGTCCCTCAGGCGTTTTTTAATAAGCGCGTATGACTGGACGGGAATATCTAAAATTTTATATAAATTTAAATATGCCGAATATATAGCAATATTAATCGTCGCACTTGGGGTTTTAATCGAATGGGCTGCGGTTTTCGGATTGTATCCCGCGGCAGGCGCTTCTTTGGGACAGGCGGTATCCCCCGATAAAATAGATTACTTTTTTGACTGGCCGATTACGGTATTTCTCGGCGTAATGTTGACGTCGTTTATTTATAATATGTTCAGGAAAACCGTTTTGAGCGGAGGCGGCGTTAAAATTCCTTTAAAAGTATACTTTACCGAAGCATGGTCGCTCGTTTTTAATTTTTTTACGCAATACAGGTATTCCAAATGCGACGACTCCGAGGAAACCGCTTCTAAGAAATTAGCATCCGGAAAATATAATTTTTGGCTGACCCATCTGCTTCTTATGATTAGCTATGTAGTATTATTCGCCGGCATCGTATTCTTCTTAGGCTGGTTTCAGGCGGAAAACAGCCTTCCTTATCTGCATATAATATTGTTCGATTATTTTGCAAGCATAGGACTTATGTTCGGCACGGTATATTTTATGATTAAAAGGCTTACTAAAAAAATAGAAAGAAGCAAATTTTCGCATCATACCGATTGGATGTTCGTAATCCTACTATTTTTAACTGGACTTAGCGGAATAATACTTCGTGCGTCAATTGTATATCATTTTGCAGTTTCTACTATATTTTACATATATCTTATACATCTTATGATTTTATTCCCTATGCTTGTAATAGAAGTTCCGTTTTCAAAATGGTCTCATTTAGCATACAGGCCCGTTGCAATTTATTTTGCCAATTTAAAGGAAAAAGCCAAAAGCCTTAATCTTGGCAATAGCGAAAACGCCGAAATTAGAAATTAATTGATGTTTTAACATAAATGTTAAATCAATTTTAAATTTCATTAAAAAACTTAATTTAGGGGGTTTCACGGTTATGAATTTATTTGACGAAGCTATGATTTTCGGAATCGTTTCGGGTCTTATCGCCGTTATATACAGTATAGCGGTTACAGTATGGGCTTTAAAGCACGACGAAGGTTCCGACAAGATGAAGGACATTGCGCGGTACATTCAGGAAGGAGCGACGGGGTTCCTTAACAGGCAATACAGGACTGTTTTTATCGTCGGCATTATTATTTTCGCTTTAATACTTATCGGCGGCATTTGGATTCATCAGTTCGGAATTTTAACCGCATCCGGATTTGCATTAGGTTCCATTCTGTCGGCTCTTGCGGGTTATCTTGGGATGTTTAATGCGGTCAGGGCAAACGTCAGGACAGCTCAAATAGCGCATAAGGGGGTTGACCCGGCATTGAAATTTGCGTTCAAAGGCGGGTCGGTTACCGGATTAATGGTTCTTGGCTTAGGCGTGTTGGGAATATCGGTTTTTATGCTGATAGGGTACCATACAAGCGGTCTTGCAGGAGTTATAAATTCGCTTATAGGTTTTGCTTTCGGATGCAGCCTTATATCGGTTTTTGCAAGGCTTGGCGGCGGTATATATACTAAGGCCGCAGACGTAGGGGCAGATTTGGTAGGCAAGGTCGAAGCAGGCATTCCCGAAGACGATCCGAGAAATCCTGCGGTCATAGCCGACCAGGTAGGCGATAACGTCGGCGATTGCGCGGGAATGGCGGCGGACGTTTTTGAAACGTTTGCGGTTACCATAATCGCATCGATGCTGCTAGCTTATTCGACTTTCAAGGGAGACGGAGGGACAGAATTATACAAAGCCCTTCTTTATCCTTTGCTTCTCGGTGGAATAGCCGTATTTACTTCTATTTTCGGAGTGTTTTTCGTAAGCGCTCCCACCAAAGAAAAAATTATGTCCGGATTATATAAGGGATTGTTTGCGACCGGGATAATATCCGCTATAATTTATTATTTCTTTACCGTTAATTTTATGAAAGGCGTAGGCAGTCATTCTGCTATAGACTATTATTACGCTTCTCTCGTAGGATTAGTTTTGACAGGACTTATAATAGTTATTACCGACTATTTTACTTCCACGAGTTTTTCGCCGGTTAAAGGAATAGCCAAGGCTTCTACAACCGGACACGGAACTAATATTATTGCCGGACTTGCCGTTGGACAGATGGCTACAGCGCTTCCAGTTATAGCAATAGTATTCGGCATTTTGTTATCGTATCATTTTGCGGGATTTTACGGCATAGCAGTTGCGGTTTCGAGCATGCTTTCCATGGCGGGTATGGTTATCGCCGTAGATTCGTTCGGGCCTATTACCGATAATGCCGGCGGCATTGCGGAAATGAGCGAACTTCCCCCGGACGTCAGGGAAACGACCGACGCTCTGGATGCCGTAGGAAATACTACAAAAGCGGTAACCAAAGGATACGCTATAGGTTCTGCCGCTCTTGCAGCCATAGTCCTTTTCGGAGAATATGCAAAATTAATAGGGAGGGGGAGTATTTTATATTCTTTTTCGATATCTAAGCCTCAAGTGTTAATAGGGCTTTTCTTGGGCGCAATGCTCCCTTATATATTCGGTTCTTTAGCGATGAAAGCGGTCGGTAAAGCTGCTGGCGACATCGTAGTCGAAGTTAGAAGACAGTTTAAAGAAATTACGGGGCTTATGGAAGGAAAACCCGGCGTTAAAGCCGAATACGGCAAATGCGTCGATATAGTTACTAAATCGTCTTTAAGGGAAATGATACTTCCTGCTTTCATACCCATCGCAGCTCCTATAATTTTCGGCTTGACTATGGGTCCGCAGGTTCTAGGCGGCATGCTTCTCGGAACTATCATATCAGGCTTGTTTGTCGCAATTTCTATGACGAGCGGCGGTGCGGCATGGGATAACGCCAAAAAGCTTATAGAGAAAGGTTTATACGGAGGCAAGGGAAGCGAGGCTCACAAAGCGGCGGTAACCGGCGATACCGTAGGCGATCCTTATAAAGACACTGCCGGTCCCGCTATTAACCCCATGATTAAAGTCGTAAATATTTTTACGATTTTAATCATTCCGATAGTTTTATTGCTGTGGCATTAATAAAGTTTTTCCTTTATCCCCTCCCTTTATGGGAGGGGGGGGGTATTTTATTTCAGTATCTTGACGATTCCCTCTTTGACTTAAAAAAAGATTTAAGCATATTAGAAGATTCTTCTTCCATAATTCCGGAAACTATTTCTATTTTTCCGGCAAGGGTTGACATTGACGACCCGCCTTTAGGATCCGGCGCCGCATAGACCAAACGCGGTATTCTCGATAGAATAATTGCTCCGCAGCACATTATACATGGTTCTAAAGTTACATATATCGAACATTCGTCCAGTCTCCAGTTTTTTAGTTTGCTTTGCGCTTCTAAAATTGCGTTAATTTCGGCATGCCGTATGCAGGATATGTCTTTTTCCACGGTATTAAAGCCGGAAGATATAATTTCTCCTTTCCTGCCAACTATTACGGCGCCTACGGGAACCTCGTCTGATTTCAACGCTTTTTCGGCTTCTTTAAGGGAAACCTCCATAAAATATTTATCGTCTAAAGTCATAAAAAGGATTTAAAGGATAAATTTAATAAAGCAATAATATTAATTAATAATATTAAATAATAATTGAAATTTATACGTATATTGTGATATAAACAATATTGTATTAAAATTTTTATGATAATTGCAAATCGTTAAGGCATTTTTTTTAATTAAAGTAATTTTGCTTATGAGCGAAAGGCTTCCCGAATATTTAAAAAATGAAATCTTAAAAATAAAACATAGAAAAGATATTTTCGAGACTTCTAAAATTTTAAAAGAAAAAAAGCTTAATACCGTTTGTTCTTCTTCGAGGTGCCCCAATCTTAATCTTTGTTTTTCAAATAAAACCGCTACCTTTTTAATTCTTGGCGATAAATGCACCAGAAAATGCCCTTTCTGCAATATCGGCTATGCAGATTTTGCAATGGCCGTCGATGTTTTAGAGCCGCAAAAAGTCGCGTATGCCGTTAAATCTTTAAACCTGAAGCATGCCGTAATAACCATGGTAACAAGAGACGATTTGAAAGACGGCGGCGCAGGCATTTTAATAAAAACCGTCGAAGAAATAAGAAATACTACAGAATGTCGAATAATCGAGGTATTAACCTCCGATTTTAGGGGCGACGAAAAATCCGTTTTAGAAATAGCAGAAAGCGGTATCGATATTTTCGGTCATAACGTCGAAACAGTGGAGCGGCTGTATCCGCTTATAAGGCCTTCCGGTTCCTATGCGCGCTCTTTAAAATTATTGAAGGCGGCAAAGAAAAAAAAACAGGGCATTATTACGAAATCCGGTATTATGGCTGGACTAGGGGAGAGCGACGAAGAGATTTTTAGAACCATCGACGACATGATAGATAACGGAGTAGAGTTTATTACCATAGGCCAATATTTAAGGCCGTCGCTTAGAAATATCGACGTCGCGCGTTATGTTTCTTTAAATAAGTTCATCGAATATAAAAAATATGCAAAAAATAAAGGCGCAAAAAGCGTATTTTCGGCTCCGCTCGTTAGAAGTTCTTTCGGCGCGGAAAAATTTTTCAACCATTCGGCTTGTTAGATGTTAGTTTGTTTATAACAGCCGTATTTTTCCCAGTTTTAAATTTTATTAATTTTATTATTTATATTAATTCGATAAAATAATATAATATATATTGTTTTTTGTTATTGCGGAGAGATTTATAATGATAAAAGATTTCGAAACTATTAAAAGGCTTCCTCCTTACGTTTTTGCGGAAGTAAACAAAATAAAAATGGAAGCAAGGTCGCGAGGGGAGGATATAATTGATTTGGGAATGGGCAATCCCGATTCCCCTACCCCTGATTATATCGTAGAAAAATTAATAGAAGCGTCTAAAAATCCAAAAAACCATAGATATTCGGTTTCGCGCGGAATATTCAAACTTAGGCTTGCCATAGTAAATATGTATAAGCGCAATTACGGCGTCGAACTGGACCCGGATTCCGAAGCCATAGTAACTATGGGAATAAAAGAAGGCTTAAGCCATCTTATGCTTGCGATTATCAATAAAGGCGATGTCGCTTTCGTGCCTAATCCTACGTACCCTATACACGCCTACAGCGTAATTATTGCCGGAGGCGACGTCAGGAGCATACCTTTAATTCCCGGCGAAGATTTTTTCGAGCATCTTATGACAGCGCTTAAGCAGACCTGGCCGAAACCGAAAGCCATAGTCTTAAGTTTTCCCCATAACCCTACGACGGTTACGGTGGAGCTTGATTTTTTCGAGAAACTTGTCGATTTTGCCAAAGAAAACGGCATATATATAATTCACGACAATGCATACGCCGATTTAACTTTCGACGGCTATAAAGCGCCGAGTTTTTTGCAGGTCGAGGGAGCTAAAGACGTCGGAATAGAATTTTTTTCAATGTCGAAAAGTTACAGCATGGCAGGGTTTAGAGTCGGATATGCTTTAGGCAGCCCGGTTCTTGTCAATGCGCTTTCCAGAATTAAAAGTTATTTGGACTACGGGATGTTTCAGCCCGTCCAGATAGCGTCCATTATCGCCTTAAACGAAGAAATGCAGCATAATGCCATAAACGATATGGTTTTGCATTATAAGAAAAGAAGGGACGTATTAATAGAAAGCTTTAGATTTGCGGGCTGGAATATAGAAAAACCCAAGGCAACCATGTTCGTATGGGGAAAAATTCCAAGCCGGTTCTTAGATTCAGGAATTAAATCACTCGAATTTTCGAAGCTATTACTGGAAAAAGCCAAAGTTGCCGTTTCTCCAGGTATAGGATTCGGAGAATACGGCGACGAGTATGTCCGTTTTGCCCTCGTGGAAAACGAAATGCGCATAAGGCAGGCATCTAAAGGAATAAAGCATTTCATAAACAGCGAAGAATTTTTGCCGAAACCTGTTTATAAAGCATATAAAATTTAAAGATCTTAATCTGCGGTTAGAATTTATTTTTTTATCAATTAACTTATTTATTCTTCCGGATTAGCATCTTTGTTTGCTAAAAAACAATGTTTTGTAAAGCGCGCAAACAAAGATATGCCGTACTAAGTGCCGATTATGCAGAAAATAAATTTCTAACGGCGGATGAAGGTAAAGGTTAAAATTTAATTTATTTATGGATATAAAAAGAGAAATTAATATCGGACTTTTGGGTTTTGGAACGGTTGCTTCGAGCTTTTATCACATATTTTCTGAACAAAAAAAAGAGCTTGGCTCCATATTTTCCATTCCTATAAATATAAAAAAGATATTCACGCGCGGGAGCGGACATCCCGTTCCTGAAAACATCAAGAAACTGACGGTTAAAAATGCCGGCGATATATTGGAAGACGGAAGCATAGACATAGTAATCGAACTCATTGGAGGTATTCAGCCCGCCGGAGATTTTATAATTAAAGCCGTTTCGAACGGAAAAAGCATCATTACCGCAAATAAGGCGCTTTTAGCGGAACATGGCGAAGAAATTTTTAAAAAGTGTACGGAAAAAAAAGCGCATATAGGATTCGAGGCAGCCGTAGGCGGAGGAATACCGATACTTAGGGCGATAAAAAATGGACTTGCCGGCGATAAAGTGAAATCGGTTTATTCGATAATCAACGGAACCTCTAATTTTATATTGTCTAAAATGACTAACGAAGGGGGAAAATTCGGGGACGTATTAAAAAAGGCGCAGGAAAGGGGGTATGCAGAAGCCGATCCATCGCTCGATATAAATGGTACCGACAGCGCCCATAAGATTGCAATTTTAGGAAGGCTTGCTTTTTCTACCAGTTTATCCATGGCAGACATTATAATCGAAGGTATAGAAAATATAACCCAGTTAGACATAAGTTTCGCTAAAGAACTTGGATATACCGTGAAACTGCTCGGAATTCTTAAAAACGAAGATTCGAAAATAGAAGCAAGGGTGCATCCCACCTTAATACCTTCTTCGAGCCTTTTGTCAAAAATCGACGGAGTATTTAACGCTTTTTTAGTAAACGCAAAATTTGCCGGACCATTAAGTATTACCGGTTACGGCGCAGGCGGAAACCCGACTGCAAGCGCGGTCATGGGCGACGTAATCGAAATAGTTTCGAGATTAGTTAACGGCGATATCCATCAAGATTTTATTATTTCTAAAATTAAGAATAAACTTAACGTTAAAAGTAAAAAAGAGATAATTTCAAGATATTATCTTAGATTTTCTGCCATAGACAGGCCGGGTGTGCTTTCCAAAATATCGGGAATTCTGGGCGAAAACTTTATAAGCATTAGTTCCATGATTCAAAAGGGAAGAAAAGTCGAAGGGTCTGTTCCGATAGTTATTACGACTCACGAAGCCAACGAAGAAGAACTCTTGAAAAGCGTACGTGAATGCGACGGGTTAGACGTAATATCTGCAAAAACGACCGTGTTAAGGATAGAAGACAATATAAGTTAAAACAAAATAATGTAATTGGAGGATTGATTGACTTTAAAAGACAAGTACGAAGGTATAATCAAAAGATACCGCGGTTTTTTGCCGGAAATCGACGATAAATATATCATTACCATTAACGAAGGCAATACTCCTTTAATAAAAGCAAGGAATTTAAGTAAACTTATAAATACCGATATTGAAATATATTTTAAATATGAAGGGTTGAACCCGACCGGTTCGTTTAAGGACAGGGGTATGACTATGGCAGTATCTAAAGCCGTATCCGAAGGAACAAAAGCCGTGATTTGCGCTTCTACCGGAAATACTTCCGCTTCCGCTTCCGCTTATGCCGCAAGAGCCGGAATAAAATCTTTCGTTTTAATTCCCGAAGGAAAAATTGCTACAGGCAAGCTTTCGCAGGCATTGATTCACGGCGCGACGGTAATTCAAATTAAAGGCAATTTCGACGAAGCCTTAGTAATTACTAAAGAAATTGCAAAAGAATATGACGTTACTTTAGTTAACTCCGTAAATCCTTTCAGGTTGGAAGGGCAAAAGACGGCAAGTTTCGAAATTGCCGACGAACTTGGATTCGCCCCAGATTACCATATTCTCCCTGTGGGAAATGCCGGAAATATAACGGCTTATTGGAAAGGATATAAAGAATATTACGACGCAGGCAAAATAAAAAGTCTTCCAAAGATGCTCGGATTTCAGGCGGAAGGGGCTGCTCCGATAGTTTTAAACCGGATTATAGAAAAGCCTCATACCGTTGCCACGGCTATAAGAATAGGAAACCCGGCAAGCTGGCAAAAAGCCGTTGCGGCAAGAGACGAATCCGGAGGATTAATAGAATCGGTCAGCGACGAAGAAATATTAAAAGCATATTTCATGCTTGCTTCTAACGAAGGCGTATTTTGCGAACCTGCTTCTGCGATTACTCTTGCCGGTTTAATAAAACTAAGCGGACGGGGATTTTTCGAAAAAGGTTCCGTATGCGTTTTAACCTTGACCGGGCACGGACTTAAAGATCCGGAAAATGCAATAAAAGTTTCTAAAGAACCTCTGGCGGCGCCTTGCGATAAAAATTCCGTGCTAAAGATTATGGGTTTAAATAAATAGTATCCGCCCGCTATTAAAATATCTTGATGGAGGGGCGCAGGGCAGATGACGTCCTCGAAAATAATTTTTTTTTTATTCGGCAAATTCAAGTTAATATAATTTACAGTAGAGATTTAATTACATGCTTTTACGCAAATATGTTATTTTATGTCCGGACGGCGTAGCAGATTTGCCGCTGGCGGAACTCGGCGGGAAAACCCCATTGGAATATGCCAAAACGCCCAATATGGATTCAGTCGCTGCTAGAGGGGTTACCGGATTAGTCAAAACTATTCCCTGCGGGTGTCTTCCCGGAAGCGACATAGGTTCTATGTCGATACTCGGATACGATCCGTTAAATTACTATACCGGCAGGTCTCCTCTCGAGGCTGCAAGCATGGGCGTCGAACTCGGAAAAGACGAGGTAGCGTTCAGGCTTAATCTTGTCAATATTCTGGAAAAAGACGGGAAAAAATATATGAACGATTACTCTGGCGGACATATATCTACGGAAGAAGCAAAAGATATAATAGAAACTTTTCAAAAAGAACTTGGAGGAGATAAGTTTCAGTTTTATTCCGGAGTAAGCTACAGGCATCTTCTCATAGCGAAAGGAGCCGATGTCCATAGTCTTAAGACCGTCGCGCCGCATGACATACCCGATTTGCAGATAGACGAATACCTTCCGCACGACTCGGTTTTATCGGAA
The DNA here is from genome assembly GCA_027319095.1 of bacterium. Taxonomy (GTDB): domain Bacteria; phylum SZUA-79; class SZUA-79; order Acidulodesulfobacterales; family Acidulodesulfobacteraceae; genus Acidulodesulfobacterium_A. The sequence goes on from DAHVNW010000009.1 coordinate 52,104, forward strand.
GAAATATTAAATATAATGAAAAAAGCAGAGAAAATATTAAAAAGCCACGAGGTAAACAAAAAGAGGGTTGCCGCAGGAAAACTTCCGGCAAATTTCATATGGCTTTGGGGGCAAGGCTGCAAGCCTGTCATGCCTACCCTTAAAGAAGCATACGGCCTGAGCGGTTCCGTTATTTCGGCGGTAGATTTGGTTAAAGGAATAGGCAGGTACGCCGGGCTTAAGGTAATAAACGTTCCTGGGGCTACCGGCTATTTGGATACAAATTATGAAGGCAAGGTCGAATACGGAATAGAGTCTTTAAAAGACGGCGATTTTGTATATATTCACGTCGAAGCCCCCGACGAAGCGTCTCATGAGGGAAGCATAGACAAAAAATTAAAAGCGATAGAAGATTTCGATAAATTTATCGTGGGGGGGGTTTTGGAAGGACTTAAAAAATTTGAGGAATATACCTTAATGATTCTGCCCGACCATTACAATCAGGTTAAACTTAAAAAACATACGCCCGAGCCGGTTCCTTTCTGCGGCTTTTCTGTTCAAATTAAAAATAAAAACAAGAAT